>JASLKO010000001.1 GCA_030747475.1 Candidatus Thalassarchaeaceae archaeon
CGGGCATTGGATTTTGTAATCTTGATTTTGCACTTGAACAATTTCTGCGGTATCCATAATGTGACCACTCAATAGGTGTCCACCCAATTCATCTCCAAATTTGAGGGCACGTTCTACATTGACGTTTGAACCGGGCGCCAAGTCCCCCAGTGTCGTCCGCTGCAATGTTTCAGGAATGATGTCGAATGTCACATGGTCCCCAACATTGGTTGCAGTAAGGCAAACACCGTCAATGGAGACAGACCCTCCAATTTCCAATCCTTTGGCAGATGGTAATGTGACAGAAACAGTCATGATTTCGCCACTCTGAACCGATTCCACTCGGCCTGTGCCTTGCACAATTCCTGTGAACATTACTCTCCACCTGCAAGATCTTCCTGGCGCTTTTGCGCCCATTGTAAACTGAGAATTTTATCAATAATTTTCCGTGTACCGTCTAAATCTTCGGTCAAACCTTCAACACGCACCAATTTGATGTTTGCAAAACCACGCTCATCCAAACCTGAACGTATCGCAGTTTCAGCATGCTCCTGATCGTATCCTAATGCGATTATATCGGGTTCCACAACGGGCAGAATATCATACATTGGAACGGTTGGAGGATTGCCAACCATGGCGTGGTCAACCGGTTTTAGACCAGCCACCATTTTTTGGCGCAAATCTTGAGAGGTCACGGGCTCATGCTTTCGCATTCGGACCGTATCGTCATGCGCGACAATCACAGTCAAATGATCACCCAATGATTTGGCTTGTTCAAGATAATGGAGATGACCTGCATGCAGTAGGTCGAATACTCCGACAGCCATGACGCGCACCATCGTATCCCTCCATTCATTCAAAGAGCAAAAGCCCTCATGATATCTTCCCCAGTCAGCATTGGGATGTCATGCTTAGACGCGTAGGCTCTTGCATCTTCCACACTCAATGCCCGGTCACCATCTGGTTGCAACATTTCAGCTCCAATCGTACACGGTGAAAGGCCCGCAAGGCGAGCAATTGCAACGGCCAATTCCGTATGGCCCTGCCGCGTTTTTAGTCCACCTGGTGCTTCCCTGCACAGGGGAATATGCCCCGGTGTTCTAAACTCCTTGCCTAGCGCAGCAATTGCATCTATAGCATCTATTCCAACAACTTCAGAAGCCAATTCACCAAACCGGCGGGTCGTAAGCGCCCGATCATAATCGGTGATGCCTGTGTATGTGTCACGATGGTTCAGAGAAAGTGTAAACGCACTTTTTGAATCATATTGTAAATCATCGGTAATCAATGATCCAAGAACGGGATTTTCTTTGATTAAAGCAGGATGTGTGTGAATGTCTTGCAACCAAGGCAATCCAAAATGTTCTCCAACATCATTGCCAACGGCAAGAAACAGTAAGCCACCACAATCTTGCCGCAGTCGGCGCATAATCGCCGGTGTAGCAGAAGCGGCGGGCCAAAGCAAATCTGTTTCACACTCCCGGAAATCAGAATCAAAAACCATGACCGGTTTGCCTTGGGAAAAAGCCGCAATGGCTTGTTCGATCAGCTCGCTAGAATTCATCGTCCTCATCTTCCGCAGGGGCCGGTTAACCCCGTTCTTTTCGGTTGGCCCGATTCGCCACAGTTTGAAAACACGTCGATGTCGCATCATAGATGCGTTTGGCAATTTAGCCCCGAATCTTATGTGCAGCACCGCATCGCAGAGCATGCGCCCCGCAATGGCTTGTATCTTGGTCGGGTTGCTGTTGGCATCCGTGCCAGCAAGCGCGGGATTCGAGCAAGTCGGGGGATCAAATTTGGATTCGATTGATTCTGGTCCACTCACATATTGGTCAGCATACGGCCCAGGTGTCGCTTGGGGGGATTATGACCAAGATGGGCACTTGGATGTATTTTTGACGGCTAGGTTCGACCATTTAGGACAAGAAACAGCACAATTGTTGGGATATGAAAAATTGTCTGATGTCCCCGACGGTCACGATGATCAAGAGGCCATTCTCAATACCTCTGCAGGTCAAAGTCATTTGATGAGAAACAATGGGGATGGTACGTTTAGCGACACTTCGATTGAAGCGGGTGTCGGGGCCGCAAACGTGACCACCCTCGGTGCGACGTGGGTCGATTTTGATGGTGACGGTGATGTCGATCTTTATCTTTCGAATTATGGTCGGGCCGATTTGGAAAATCCAAATGGAACCGGTGCAACCAATCAGATGTTCATGAACAACAATGGAACATTCCAAGATGTGACTGAAGAAAGTCGGTTGGGCAATCCAGGTCATTCTTCGGGTTCTGTTTGGGCTGATTATGACCATGATGGTGACATGGATTGTTATTCCATGAACTTTGGAATGATCGATGAACATACTGGGCTGGCTAGGGTTGAAACCAACATTCTCTACCGAAATGATGGCGATATAGATGGCGATGGGGTCCCAGAATTTGCGGATCAGACACAAGAAGCAGGGGTCTTTGGCCATGGTACAAATCATGCAACCGATTACGAGACTCACATCAGTTCTGCAATGACAGTCGTGTTGACTGGAGCAGCAAGTGCAAGTGGACAGATGTCTCTACCTGAAGGAGTCCGTGAGGACCCCAGAGGTTCAGGTCTATCTTGGGCTGGTGTTTGGTTTGATGCTGATGGTGATGGTTGGCAAGATCTCTACGTCGCCAGCGATTTTGGAGTGTCTCCAATCTATCACAACAATGGTGATGGCACATTTTCCCTCTACACAGATCAGCTTGATATGACTCGAATCGGAACAGGAATGGGTGCGCATGCTGCCGATATTGACTTGGACGGTGACCTGGATGTTTGTCAATCGAATTTCGGACCGAACTTTTTGTGGATCAACAATGGCAACACCTTCTCAGAACAATCTGAGGCTGTTGGAATCAATACGAATATTCTCGTAAATTGGGATTGTCACTTCTTTGATTACGATCTTGATGGGGACATGGACCTCTGGTTTGGTGTGGGTCGAATCAATCTAGACATCTCCAATCAATACAATTCTCTATACCGAAATGATGGTGATGTTGACGGAGACGGGATCTTAGATTTCACAGATGTAGCAACAGAAATCGGCATTGCTGGAACAAACAAAACAATGGGGGTTGCATTGGCTGATTTTGACAATGATGGTGATCTTGACATCTTGATGGCACATGCGGACGGCCCTCCACAATTGTGGCGAAATACTGCGGTTGAGGACAATTCAGGTCATTGGCTGAAAGTTAAATTACACGGTGTAGATGGTGGTTCAAACAGCCATGGCATTGGTTGCCTGGTGGAAGTCTATCTCGATGATGGAACCGTTCTCCTGCAGCAAGCTTACGCAGGCGATGGCTTCTTGGGCAATGGTGATCCTTCGGTTCACTTTGGTTTGGGTGACAATGAAATTGAAATGGTCAAAGTGATTTGGTCTACTGGATATATCCAAACAATCGAAGATGTTGAAGTGAATTCAGTTCTAGAGGTCGAGGAGCAATTGCCCCCCTGTATCCCTGATTATTCAATGCACATTTTGGCCGCAATGGGCCTCTTACTCATTTCTCTTCTTTGGCCGCTGATCCAAAGAAAGTCATGATGATTAGACCGGTCAACCCCAAACCGATAACGGCAATGTGAATTGGTTTCAATCCACTTTCTTCGCTTTTTGTCTGTGGCACGATGATTTCATTTGGCAGATGACAATCTAGATTATCGACAATATGCACAGCAAAGAAAACGTTGCACTGAAGAGATTCAATCTCTGTATTCCGCAGAATGACATGGGACAAACGCGTCTCAGAAATGTTCTCTTCAATCCCCTCTAATTCTGCATCATTTTCGTAATACAAGGGGTCTCCATCACGGAGTCGAATAAATTGGTCACGAATGACTGCATCCATGGTTTCACCGATTGCTGAATCGGGCAGGTGGTTTTCTGCAAGCATGCCGATGAATGGATCAATGTGCCCTAGGTCTTGTCCTCCATAGGCCTGAATCAATCGATTCGCCACCTCGGGGTCGCTGGTGATTTCACTGTAGTTGGTGATTTCTGAGAGCCCAAATGCTTCTCGAATTGCACCATAATCTGGAACACCATGGTCTCGACCACGTTGGATGTCCATGGCACACAAATCCATGCCTCCTGCCCCTGGCATTCCGAACAAATGATTTCTCAAATCCTCGCCATAATAGATGTCATTGGCGGGTTGTGTTTGCATGGCCAATCCACGGAGAATTGGAGCAATCCCTCCTTCTTCGGTCACGGGACGTGTGGTCCAAAACCCATCAAACAAACTCATCAGTCCATTTTCTATCGGCAGACGATCCTCACCGACCCGTAGGAATACATCTCCTGTTTGGGAATGTCCCATTCGGAAGGCTACCGTGGCGAATGCACTGGTCACCTGTGGATTTATTTCAGAATTATATCCCTCGTAATCATCTAGAACAATGCCCAAACTTGGCAGGAACTCTTCGTATGTAATCGCTTGAATTTGGGCTGCAATCAATTTGCGAGCCAATTGGAAAATGTCTTCATCACTCCAATCAGGATTTCGCTCGGCGATATCTTCGGCCAATCGGTTGTGTTCTCTAAGGAATAACACATGTAGGGCCATCAGGGCGATGTGTTCGTTTGCTCTTGAATCGCCTGCGATGAATCGAACATCCGCACTGAATCCAGCAAACGACATGGGAGGGGCCGTATCATCATCATCACTGGCGACCGGCAACAAATCTCCCCATGGGTTCAAGCTCACTTTCATCTGCCCACCCTCAAATGTCCGCAGCCAATTCATTGTCTCTGTAGAAGATCCATAGATGACACTTCCATCAATCCACGTTGTAATCGAATTTGGGTGTTCACGATGCTCAACACCATCTGCATCTGTGACATTCACATACAGCGAGCGGAACAAGCGAATTTGAGATCCACCTGGCGCACCCATCACAGGATCGTCTTCTGTAATCTGGATGTTGGCTTGCTCCGGTGTACCATTTTCTCCAACCCGTCCATTTTGTGTGAGTGTGAAATCAATTTCATGGGTGATGAACTGCCCCCACAGCCAATTGAAATCTGACAAACCTCGTTCATCTGGGATGACACCAGGCTGAGCACAAACAATGTTGCTCAACTCCCTTGGGTTTGGCAGATCGGCCAAACCCATCCAATTTGCATTTGGATCGTGCGATGAATTTGCAACCCGGCCTAGCAATGTGCCGGCTTGGCCCCAAGTTGGCTGTTCAGGGTTCACATCAGAACCGTTGGCGCTGTAGAAATGAGATGGGCGTATGTCTGTATTGTATTCTGTAGGCGCCATGGTCGCGCCCATTGAACTGGGCAAGATCATAATCAGGCAAAGGCCGAATGCGAGTACAATGTGAGGGGATTTACGCCGCCCTGTCCGCCTTTGCATAATTTGGCCGGGGCATCCGAATCGGGTTAAATTGTCGGTCAAAAAATTGCCAACCTTCAAGACATACGGGGTGTAAGTGTAGATGGCGGTCCAGAAATAAAAGGAGAATGCATCCGCACATCCTTTTGAAGAGAGACCGTTTCGGCCCAGAGGCCGGAGGGACACCTATGCCACTAAGACTCGGACCAGCCGGCGTACCTTTGTCATGCAAAGGGCGTACAATAGTAGAAGGAATGGATGATATCACAGCCCTTGGTTTAGAGACGATGGAAATCCAAACCGTGCGAACAGTAGCCCCTCATCATTTTGACCAATATTGGCAAGCTGGCATTCTTTCCTGGAAGACTGGATTCGAGATGAATTTGCATGGTCCTTACTATGCTGAAGTCCTTGGAAACAAGCGTGAGCGTAGTCGAACCATGTCGAAGATGGAGGCCAGTTTGCAGGCCGCGAAAATCATCAATGCTCGTCACATTACATACCATGTCGGTCCGTATGGTGAATTCAAACGTGGTCCAGATGCCAATGAGCAAGTGGCCAATGTGATGGCCGGTGTTGTTGATCGGTGTGCACAAATTTGGAACAATAAGGAAGAAAGTGAGGATTATGCCGCTTTCCCCTGGGTCATCGAAAATACACCAACACTCATTGGCGTAGAAACCAGTGGCCGCCAAGAATTGTGGGGGAGTCTTGAGGAGGTGCTTGAGGTTACCAATCACGTCGAAGGCACTGTCCCAGTACTCAATCTAGCCCACATTCACGCACGCGGACACGGACGCCTGCGTACAAGCGAAGATTTTGGTGAACTGTTTGATTTGGTTCGAGAAACCATTGGTGGCAAGACATTCTATTGCCACTTTAGTGGGATTGAACATCGCATGGGCAATGCTTTGCATTATACTCAAATCAAGAAATCAGATCTTAAGTTTGAACCGTTGGCTGAATTCCTTGCGGAGGACGGCGATTGGTTGGATATCACAATGATTTCTGATTCACCATTGTTGGAGCATGACGCCATGTTCATGATGCAGCAATGTGAGCGTGCAAAGCACCGCTTGTTCGAGAAGCAAGCACGTGATGAACGCCGCAACAAATTGGCCACGGCTCAAGGTATTGATCCTGCTGAATTGGCTGCCAGAGAAGCAGAAGAGAAAGCCAAGCGTGAAGCTGCCGAACAAGGCAAGACGGCCCCCGCTAAAGAAGCGAAGCCTGCTGCCAAGGCCACCAAGGAAAAGGCCACCAAGGAAAAGGCGACCAAGGCCAAGGGTTCCAAGGCAAAGAAAGACGATGAACCCATGGTCCTCGATTCTACAGATGACGATGACGACCTCTTTTGAGTCCCTCATTTAGCACCCGAAAGGGTTGATAATGCGATGCCAGTGGCCCTGTTCCCCGCGGTGGTAACTCAGCTGGGAGAGTGCCAGACTGAAGATCTGGAAGTCGCCGGTTCAAGCCCGGCCCACCGCACCATCATTACGCTTTTTGGATGTGTATGCTACTCCCAATATTGTGAGTAAAATTATTGGGAAAATGATGTATCCTCCGATGAAAAATAGATGCTCGCCCAATTGACTACCACTCCACAATGATTCCGAAGTGTCATTGGTGGTATTGGTTACGATTGAAGAATCGTAAATCATTACCTGCACATCAAATTGCTTTGAAGTACAAGTGAAACACTGCAAACCATTGGCTGTTTTGACGATATACGATATGGTTACTGTTCGATTATCTGCAGCCATGTCCGTGTAACCTCGAAAGTCAATCCAAAAGTCAGTGGTGCCCAATCCATTTACTGTAATTGTTCCAGGGGCAATATAAGCCAAGTCACCGGACATAATTTGGATGTCAACTTCTTCAACAAAAAGTGATGG
>JASLKO010000002.1 GCA_030747475.1 Candidatus Thalassarchaeaceae archaeon
GAGATTCTTTTCCTCAAAGTATTGCTCTAGCAATCCGGTGTTCAGATTGTTGTACATATCGTCATCTAGCCAAGTGAGCGTACCGGACTCAATTGCAGCCAAACCTTTGGCCGTCACAGGTTGTCGATATGCGGACTTGCGAACACCTGACATGGGGACACCCTTCTCGGAACGTACTGTGGGTATCGCGCAGGGGTCTTATGCTTGTGGGAAATGGAAGATGGTCAACCCGTAGGGTTGAATCGTTTGGACAGTGTATAGGATGAAACATCATATCCAAGACTCTGATACAGTGCAAGTGCGCTATCATTGGTGGCATAAACAGACAACCGAACTTCATCTACACCGCGCATCGAACATTCGCGCTCACAATGTTTGACCAAAGCCGTTGCAATGCCTCTCCTGCGGAAATGTGGTTCAACCCATACATCGGCAATTTCCCAGACTTTTGCAGGCGCATCGAGAATGAATCCATCGGGGGAAAATGTGCATATACCTGCCAATTCGCTCTCAAATCTGGCAATTATCAATCGGCCCTGTCTAATCTTTGATTCTAAGAACCTCTCAACACGATCTGTATTGGTTGTCATACGCAATTCGGTTGGGCTCCCACGATAATCCAAATTTTGTTGATCAGCCAGCAATCGCCACCAAGCGGGGACAATCGCAGGTAAGTCAGCAAAACTCGCAACAGAAATTGTCAGTGAATCTGATGTTGTAACCAGATGTAGCCCACCCGATTTCATCAATGGTCGCGAATGATCTTGTATCGACCCATGGCTTCCATCCAGAGGATTTCCGATCCACCTTCAAGAGTCATGCCATCTTCAAGAGGAAGGATGAGGGTCTCGTAGGTCTTGTTGTCCATGGCGTGCACTTCGGCACCATCAATGTGGGTAATAATGGCTGAACCTTTTTCGATTAATGGCACGCTAATCGTGTCTGTAACCGGTGCGACGTGGCTTTTCTTTTGGCCAGTGAAAATATCTTCAAGCTCGATTCGGGCCTTGGCGGCACCGTGTTTTCCAGGCTTACGTTTCGTCATGCTGAGGATTTTGTATGCGTTTTCTTCAAGTGCGACATAGCGACCCACTTTGATAGTGCGAACTTCAACACGTGTAGTACCTGGCATGGTTATCAATTGGGTTCCAACAGTCTCGACTTATCAGGGTTCGGGCGCCTCAGGTCAGAATGTGCAACAATGCATGTTGGATGATATTCTCTAATATGTGTAGAAACCTTCTCCAGATTTCCGACCAAGTTTCCCGTCAGCAACCATTTGGACCAATAATGGGGCCGGTGCATATTTGTCATCTGCGAGCCCTTCATGTAATACATTCATGATGTGTAAGACGGTGTCATTTCCAATGAGATCTGACAACGCCAATGGCCCAATTGGGTGATTCATTCCCAATTTCATAATCCCATCAATCGCTTCGGGTTCAGCCACTCCATCTTGGAGTGTGAGAATGGCTTCATTAATCATCGGACACAAAATTCGATTGGACACAAAACCAGGTGAATCATTGCAACAAAGAGGTGTTTTACCCATGTTTTCACTGGCCTCAATGACTGCTTTGGTCACCGCTGAATCTGTTTGCGAACCGTTGATGATTTCGACCAATTTCATAATCGGCACAGGATTCATGAAATGCATGCCGATGACTTTGTCAGGCCGTGTTGTTGAGTTGGCAATCTCATCGATACTAATGCTACTCGTGTTGCTCGCAAGGATTGCGCTGGGCTTGCAAATTTGATCGAGTTCTGCAAAGGTTGAAAATTTCAAATCCGGAATTTCAGGTATCGCTTCTACAACCAAATCGACATCGGCGGCAGAATGACGATCGGTTGAAATCGAAATTCGAGAAAGTGCCGCATCGGATTCTTCCTGTGTCATGCGTTCTTTGGACACCAACTTGGCAAGGGACTTCTCTATGTTGGCAAGGCCATTGTCAACGAATTCCTGCTTGATATCAATCATTGTAACTTCATACCCAGCACATGCAGCGACTTGTGTAATTCCATTTCCCATCTGCCCTGCACCGAGTACAGCCATTTTCTGGATGTTCATGATTTGCTCGAACCGAAGGCGATTGATTACCCCTTCGGGATGGCATCAGCCTTCGTGTTCAGCCCACTCATCCATTTCTGGCAATCGATACCACCAGATGCCCTCATCGTACCACCATTCACAGCCGCTCTCATCAATCTTGTAATTTGGGTCATCCTCTAGTGATACGGATTCATCTTGATGGTCCAGATATTGATCTTCTTCAGGGATTGCTTTGGCAGCATCTTTTGATTTATCATTTGACGACTTCGCACGCTTTTTCTTCTTCTTGGGCTTTTGTAAAATCAGCGACACGCCACCACCGATGGCAATGAGTAAAATGACCACCACAGAAATTAGAATCACTGTTGTGGCAGACATGCCTCCAGAAGAACCTGTGTCGATGGTTGGTGGGGTCGAACCCGCATCATCTTCCAATTCACCTGTAGGTAGGATGTCAGGTGGGCAACCTGGATTCTCTGCATTGTAGAACTCATAAGCGTGAAGAGGGCATCTGTCAGGGTCTTTTGCCTGATTGATATATTGGCCTGGCCACGAATTGTTTAAGCGCATTTCATCGGTCCTCCAAGTACTTTCATTGAAGTTGTCATAGTAACCGTCGCCATCAGAATCTTGCCATTGAGTGGGGTTGTTGTACAATACATCCTCACTGTCGGCCCAACTATCAAAATCGGTATCAAGGCAG
>JASLKO010000003.1 GCA_030747475.1 Candidatus Thalassarchaeaceae archaeon
TGGTCGGAACCGTTGTACTGACCAAGACTGGTGTCCATGAGAATGATGGCAATACCGCCATATGGGATGGAACATTTACACTTCCAGTCTCAGAATTGGGCGGCGTATATGCTGCAGAATTTACCGCCGAACATGACTTTGTTCAAGCAACCGATAACCCCACACAATATCAGGAAATTTTCCGTTACGAATTCGAAACTGTCCTGCGAGCCATCGATGATGCGTGGGATACTGCAAACCCAACAGCCGAGATTCAAGGTGAATTTGATGTCCTTGAAACACAGGTTGTTTCCAACGGTGGTTGGGCGCATTTCGTGGACACTGCGACCGATGGCAGTGGACCAGGTAGCTGGCAAGCCATGCTTGATTCGGCTGACCAATACAACTTGTCAGACGGTGCGACATTCCTTGAATTCCTGATGGAATTCCTCGATTCTGATGATGTCGATGCAGCACTGGCAATGATGGCTGGGCTGACGACATATCTCAACGAATTCCCACTGCCAAGAGCGATGGATGAATTTGACGAGATGGCAGATTACATGCTGACTTTTGATCCAATTGAGAACTTCACACGATTTGAGGGTACAGACCAATTTGAAGCGGCATACAACGCCATGTTGGGCAGTGATGAATGGACCGCTCTCAAAGGCGCACTTGACGACTTGGCGAACAATACCAAGCAATTTGAAGCCGCTCAAACGCTGATGAAGAATCTCGCTTTGCTTGCGGTTTCTGCCCACCCAGAAGCCATTATCGCCGGCATTGAAGCCTATCTTGAGCCACTCATCAATGAGGACATTGACAACATGACGGCTGTGCAGAAACTGCTCGTCGGATTTATCATCCAAGATGTAGAGGTCGTAGATGCAGATGGGGACGAAATGCCAGATGAGTTCATCTGGGAATATGAGCAACTGTTGGAGACTCCAGAAGGGCAAGCATGGACCGCGAATATGCAATCCGGTGACTCATGGGTTAACGACGCATTCGATGATTTCAATTCATTGCCTGAGGACTGCTTTGACCACCTCATGAGTTCGTTTGAGGACCCTGTTTGGGAAGATGCAGGCCAAGCACTGGGGGATTTCGGTTCGTGGTTGGCCAATGCATCTGGAGGAGCTCGTCAAAGTGACTGGCACAATGAATGGGTCGACGAAGATGAAGATGGTCAGAATGACAACGGACCGGCAGTCATCACCTTCGAGGAACTACATGATGTTGAAACGACGCTTTACAATCCGGCTGTATTGGATCTCGGCGTAAGGATGCGAATTGATGGACCTGAAGGAGATGAAAAATATCCTGAGACATTTACCATGTCGATGACCGACTCATCAGGAAATGTCGAATCGACGATTCTCACACAGCGTGACAACGATCGACACTCATACGTTGGCCGATTGACCGCAGATTCCATTTCGAATACGATTTGGACTTTCAGCCAACCATTGGAGAATTACCAGTATGCAGAAGAGGTGTCTCATGCTGAAATCGAGCTAGAGCCATTGGGGACAAATATGCTCATCGCCATGACATATGAGAGCATGGATGAAATCTTCATCGGTTCTGCACTTGGTGTATTGGTTGACCAAGATGAAACCATGCCTGTGGATTCAACATACAGTGTGAACGCGCTCTCGTATGATGCCTATGGCCCAATCACTGGTGCAGAGGTCGATATCGCAATCTTGCGCGTATCCCCTCAAAAGGCGCTTGAAGCCGTCGCTACACTATCTCCAGAAGGAGAGGTAGATATTACCAGTGGATCATCAAATATCGTTGCACAATATACGGGTGATGATCTCGTTGGAGATGTAGATGGTGTCATTGAAACGTTTACCGGCAGCGATGACAGAGATGGTGATGAGCATCCACAGGCTGTGCAAAATGCAGTCGATGAGTGGGAAGAAAGAGAACGCTCAGGATTGGCTAGCACTTGGGGTGCAAGCCATAGTGATGCGCTACCCACAGAAGGTGGTTTAGCAGACGTCGCTACACGAGGAACCACAGAATCAGGTCTTGAATTCGAATTCATTCAACAAGTACCACTACCAGGTACAGCAGGATGTTCGCGCACAGAAGCCAGTGGTGGTGGCGATTATGCCAGCATTGGATGGTATTACGACTTATTCTTTTATTGGGACGATGAGAATGAACAACATGTCTACTATGACAAACCCGACTTGGATACACTGTCTATCAATTGGGGCGATGGAAGCGAAGTATACGAATATCGATATGGCCAAGACGGGGATTACCGCGAAGATGGATGGGAAAGCCACTCATACCAGAATTATGGTGAATATTACATCGACATCACTTACACGCCGATCGAGGGGTACAGTACAGTTCACCATGGAATGACATACGTGTATTCGGATGAAGAATCTGGATTTAGAGAATATGAAGATGATTCTGAAGAATCCTATGTGACCGACTGGATTGAATTCGGATGGTGCGAGTTACAAAATTACGAAAATCATTTGCCTAGCCCGGAAATCATTGATTCATTCATCACCGATGGACCGTTTGAAGTGATGGATGAACAGATATTCACCACTGACGAAAATGGCATGGTCACCATGACTGCGACTCCAAGTTTGCCCGGTGCATACATCAGCGTTGTTCAGACAAAATATGTCCGAGATGGAGTCGAAATGACGGGCCTTGGCCTCAATTTAGGGGCTGCAACTGAAGCAATGATTTCACTTGGTGGAGATCTAGTGGAAGAGACCACGTTTGCAGGCATCCCAGTCTATTCTGCAACACCCGATGGCGCCAACCCAGTAAATATTCAAGTGACCACATCTGGAATGGAAGACCAAGAATACAATGCCAAGCTGGTGGTCATGCCACTGCCAATGGATGTTCCATTCCCTGACATTGATGAGGACGCATGGGGAGAAGGTGAGGAACATGAACTCGCATTCCAACAAGGCGTAACATCTCGGAATCAGGAAGTGTTCATCGAAGCACCCATGTCAATGGTTGTCAGCCTCATCTTGGAAGAGGATGCACTGTGGCCAACAGCGATTACATTTGGACTGATTCTAAACAATCCTGGAACGCTCACGTTCGATGGTACACTAGGACCTGGTCAGACAACCAATATTGCTCTGGATGAGGAATATGGTGTCGCGTCACGAATCCTTGCGGTCGCAACCCCTGAGGTTGGACTAGATCCTGCTTCGATTGACCTATCTGCATTTACTGAAGTCCTGTATGGCGAAGGAATTCGCGATGAGGAACTTGGATGGGTCAACATGGAAGAACGCCTTGAAGCAACTTGTGAACAAGTTGAGGGATGGTCAGAAGAGCGCTGGGACGATGGCGTTGAGAGCAATGTCAGGATGAGGTTGAGAGACGATTCTAACGAATTTGTCCATCCTTCACCATACACACCGAATGCTGTATTGAGCGATGAAGAGGGCAATACCATCACACCAACAAGTGATTGGTCAAAGGAGGATTGGGAGGAAGATTACCATGCCAACTTTAACCTACAATCTGGTGACTACACCCTCACTGTAGATTCTGGTTCGATGAATTTCCAAATTCATGAAAATGAAGAAGGTGGTTTGGATGTCGACTTCGAATCTGATGATGTTTGCTCGACCGATGAAGAGTCGACTGAAGAAGAAATTTTCGACTTATTCGACGAGATTTTCGGCAGTCTTGATTCAATTGCTTGGGGACTTGGTTCCAGTGCGGATTTGCACTTGTCAGACCTCTCTGCACCTCAAGATGATTACACCGTGATTGCAATGGTGCAAATTGGTGAAGGTGAAGATGCAACCATTATGGCTGCTCTTGATACGAAGATTGCTGAACCAAATCCTGAGCCTCCAGTCATGATGAACATGTCATTGAGCTTCAGCCCAGCCAATCCATTGCCGTATGATTTCGTTCAAATCACAGCTGTTGATAATGATACAAAACAGCCGATAGAAGACCTGTCTGCTGTGCTAATTCGTGACAACGTCACCATGTTTGGATTGATTACTGATGATGATGGAAAGATCACAATTCAATTGGGTCCAGAGGGAGAATACATCATTCGGTTCTCTGGTGAAATGTACAACACCGAGGAATTGATTATCACGGTCACCGAAGATGGTACCGACGGACTGCCAGTTGATTCTGATGGTGACGGCACCATTGATTCCGAAGATGCCTTCCCTGATGACCCGAGTGAATGGTTGGATTGTGATGGCGATGGCATCGGTGACAATGCCGATCAAAGCGATGCTGATTGTGACCCCAATACCGAGGAACCCGAAGTGGAAGGTTGCATGGACTCGACCGCGAACAATTTCTGTGCTGAATGTACATCTGATGATGGAACGTGCACCTATGATGGACCTGAAGTGGAAGGGTGCATGGATTCTACTGCAAACAATTTCTGTCCCGAATGCACATCTGATGATGGGTCTTGCACCTTTGATGAACCAAGTCCGGGCGATAATGTAACTGACAATGGCACAGGTGATGGAGACAATGAGGACAGTAGTGGAAGTGGTGACGGAGAAGAATCCAGTTCCAGTTCGGGTTCAAGCTTCACAAATTACATGATTTTCGGTGCCATTGGATTGGCTGCAATGGGTGGTGTAACCGCCCTACTACTGTTCATGCGAAAACGCCGAGATGATGACGAGGATTGGTCCGATTCATCATACAGTATGGCGGCGGCTGAAGATCGACTGTTTGATGGTGGCCCAGGTGGACCACCACCAACCATGCGGGGCGAAATGCAAGATGGATACGAAGTCGTCGAATATCCTGCAGGCAGTGGTTCGTGGTACTATCGCGACCCGGTCTCTCGCAAGTGGACTGAATGGGTCTGAGAAAATCACAACAAAACGCCGGGTGTCCTTACAGGACACCCGTTGTGCTGATATGGCGGAATCGCTGCCGACAGCACAACATGCGGCCTGAACAACTCCGATTGACCCTCGTTGTTGCAATGTTTTTGTCTGCTGGATTGCTTTTTTTCAATCCAATTGTGCCCAAGATGAATACTACTGTCATCTTTGATGATGAGGCATTGCTTCGAATTAGCGATGAAGGCGATCAAGATGATAATTATCAATTGGTCCTCAAGATCCGGCATGATGAAGGTGGATTGCTTACGAACAATCTGACACGTGTCCAGGATTTGATGCAATTGGAAAGGGAATTCCAAGATGGATCGAATCCACAAACATCTTGGCAATCATGTGAATTAGAAAACCCTACTGATTGCCAATACAATTCATTGCATATCGACCGAGTGCTCACGCCATTTTCGGCATGGTCCGATGCCTTTCAAACAAATAACCAATCATTGGAAAATGCGACACGATGGGGTGATGTATTACAACCATTGAATGAAGAAGGATGGTGTGGAAGTGAGGCAAATGATGCCGAAAAAGCTGCGTTTCAGGCGACACTACTGATGTTGCCAGAAGGGGCGAATGTGGGGGTCGCATGTCCTGCCTTTGCAGGAGCATCAGCCACGCAGGCACCAGCGGCCAACGAAATCCTCTGGCTAGTCTATGTCGGCTCCGGAGAGAAAGGTGGTGACTGGAACGAACTGAATGTTTGGGCCGAAAAAGTCAGTGAAAATACAGAGTATGAAATCACTGCGGCAGGCGTCAATATGATGTACGGTAAAGCGAAAGCAATTGCTGAAAAAGAATTGACATATGTCATCATTCCATCGATATTTCTGCTTGGCGCGATGTTGACTATCGGGCTGAGAGATTGGCAAGCGGCTGCCGCTACCATTGGTGGCGTCGGATTGGTAATCTGTGCTGAATTGGGTGCACTCGCTGCGCTTGGATTTGAATTTTCAGTATTGGATGGAATTGCTTTACCCATCATTATGGGGGTGGCTGTCGATGGGGCATTTTGGTATTCTCGATCATCCAGAGAACGGGATGAAGTACGTCGTATGCTATTTGTAGCGATGATTACCACTGTAGCGGCTGTTTCTTTGGCGCTTTTCTCACCCATACGTGCTCAACGCTCACTGGGTCTAGTGATGGCGATTGGCATCACCCTAGATTGGGTGATGACACGATATGTGTTGGAGGAATTTTTCCTCAAAAGGCGAAATCTTCGAAAAGAAAAAGTCGACAATGCAGATACATTTTCTTCGATTTCAACCCCATGGGCTTGGCCTGTAGCGCTACTCATACTCGCAACGATTACTGTAATCTCACCACCTGGTGTCAATGTACTCGAAGTAGAGCAATTCTTGCCTGAGGGGGATCCAGCATTGGATGAAATGGATGAATTGCAGTCACGGTACGTTCTTGCTTCTAGCACAATCGCATGGGTCATCATTGATGCGGATGGTGATAGCCCAGATGACTATCAAAATATATTACATATGCAACGACAAATATCTCAACATCCAAGCGTCATATCTCTTGAAACAGGGATGGTACATTCACCGCTGGTCATCGGCATTTCCTCTGAAAGTGCAAATACACTCAATGAAGCGATTGACGACCCAAACTCGACTCGTTTCTTGGATGATAGTTTATCGCAAAGGCTGCAGAAAAATGGCGAAACCACAGGATTTGCAGTTGCAGTCTTCATCGATGGGCAAAACTCAGAAGCAGCCATGCAATTCTCAGATGATGTCGAGGATTTACTTGATGTGAATGGTGTTTCGGGAGTTGTAGGTGGTGATTTGCCGACCGGTGCCAAGGCGGCTGAGACCTTCGAAAAAACACGCTTAGTTCAGATTCTTTCAGCTGGTGTCGCAATTTTCTTGGTCGCCCTATTTGCACTCCGTGTACCTATTCAAGCCGCTAGAATTGCCGTGGGCGCAGTTGCTATTGGAGCTGCGGTTGATGGCATGGCCACCATGTTTGGTGGCCGGGGTGTGAATACGGCTCTTGCCGTCCTTCTGGGCATGGGTTTTGCCGCAGATTATCTATCTCACGCCAGTGCAGACCATCGACCGACTAAATTGGACATGTCGGCACGTTGGTGGGCTGCAATGTCTTCTGTATCGGTATTCGTACTACTGTCATTGACAACTTTTCCACCCGCAAAAAATTCTGGCCAATTGCTTAGCATCAGCATCTTCTTTTCAGCTGTATTGGCCACTTGCCTCGCAATGATGCACAGAGATTCAATCGCCGACCAAAGTGAAGAATGATCAGATGTCAAAAATCACTCTACAAGTCCAACCTGGGCCCTCAAATTCAGGGATTCCGTTGCCGCCGGGAACGATTTCCCCTTCGCCAACAAATCGGCAGTCCAAGTCATGGCGAGTCACGGCTTTCACTTCGATTTCTCGCTCGACTAAATCGGCATCAACCCACGAGACTTGCGCCTGTAATTCAGAGTCAATTCTAATCTGACTATCGACAACAAAGCGTCGCTCGATTTCGCATTGATACAACACTTCCTCCAACCACCGAACCAGCGTCAAATCCTCGCGATTGGGTGTTGCTTCAACCGACCATTGACTTGTTTGACGCACGTAAGAATGGATATTTTTCGTGGCTTCATCTGAGAGTAATATCTCTTGCAAACCCATCGCCGATTCCTCCATCAAACGACTGAATGATGGCGCAAAACAGACCATGCCAACATCCGCAGTCGTCGGAAAAACCCACCGACTCATTGCTCAACACCCAACCATTCAGTCAAGACTTCATCAGTATGTTCTCCCAACTTCGGTGGCGAAACTGTAGGTTGTGCTGGTGTCGCGGACATGAACCGCAAAGCATTGGCGACGGATTGCTGATCATCGACATCCCATAGTGCACCTCTGGCTTGGGCCTGAGCATCGGTGAAAGCCTCAGAAACGGTTTGGATTGGGGCACAAGGCACACCATGACGATTGAATTCAGCAATCCAATGCGCAACGGGTTCTTCGAGAAAAATATTGGACAATACGTCGATGATTTCATCTCTTGCTTCGAGACGGCCTTGATTGTTTGAATATTCTTGGCGCTGGAGATCGGTTGCCTTTGTCACTTTACAAACCTCAGAAAATTGTCGGTCATTTCCACACGCCAAGATAAACCAATCATCAGAGGCCAGAAATGCTTGGTAAGGGACGATGTTTGGATGCGCATGCCCCATTCGATTTGGATTGTCACCAGAAGCAATCCAGTTCTGAGCTTGGTTGACCATTGCCATTAGGGCGACATCATATAGGCTCAAATCGATTGTTTGGCCCTGACCGGTTCGTTCCCGATGGAACAAAGCAGCAAGTATACCATTCCCCGCCATCATTCCAGTTAGAACATCAATCCAAGCCACTCCGACTTTGGCAGGTTCACCACCGGGGTCGCCAGTAACAGACATGATGCCGGTCATCGCCTGTAATGCAATATCATAACCAGATTCTGAAGCCCGTGGTCCTGTTTGACCATATCCTGTAATCCTACAGAAAATTTTGCCATTGAACATCTTTTCGTTTACACCCATTTTTTCCAATGTGCCTACTTTGAAATTTTCAACGATAACATCTGCATGAGAAATGAGTTGATACAAAATATTGCGGCCAGATTCACTTTTCAAATCGAGTGTAATCGATCTTTTACCACGATTACAGGCATGGAAATATGCAGCACTATCACCAATGAATGGAGGACCCCAATCTCGGGTGTCGTCCCCCCATGGAGCTTCGACTTTGACCACATCTGCACCTAAATCTGCTAGCAATTGAGTCGCCCAAGGTCCGGCTAAAATCCGACTAAGATCCAATACACGTATACCGGATAGTGCACCCATTAACGATCACTGACCTGCATCTGCCATGCTCTTTCATCAAGCGATGCAGAAAGCGTACGACGATCAAGAACTTCTTGTCCCTCTTCAGCTCCAAGAATGGTTTCG
>JASLKO010000004.1 GCA_030747475.1 Candidatus Thalassarchaeaceae archaeon
GCCATTCGTTCCGGCTCCTCATTGGGAATGTCTTCACAGATTGTACCATCAATATCAATCAGCAAATTCTTGCAGCCTTCGGGAAGTGTAGGGGAGACGGCCATGCCGCGCTCATCCACCTGCTCAACAAGGTCGACCATGTGTCTAGGTGTCTCAAGACGATTCATGAACTAGTCGCTTGCAAATATCGTCTCTCTTTGGGATACATCAGCATCACCCACACAATTCCGGAGATGACCTGGAGGACAGCGAAAATTTGAATCCCTTCACGTAGCGTGACATCGGTGTATTCTAGCATTAGACTTGCCACCAATGTTGAGCAACCGTTGACTGTGGTCATCAACAAGAAATCAGTACTGAACATCCTGCCGCGCCACTCATCATCACTACGCTCTTGCAAAAGGACGGTCGAGAGTACCCAG
Organism: Candidatus Thalassarchaeaceae archaeon; assembly: GCA_030747475.1. Classification (GTDB taxonomy): domain Archaea; phylum Thermoplasmatota; class Poseidoniia; order Poseidoniales; family Thalassarchaeaceae; genus MGIIb-P. The sequence continues at coordinate 423 of JASLKO010000004.1, forward strand.
TTGATTGCACTCGCCGCATGTCCAATCACGACGATTACAGCAATCCAGGGCGTCCATTCTAGGAATCCAATGATGACGTAGGCAATCCCACAGACGCTGACCAATGAACCGAGAAGAAATGGCCAGATATATCGATCTTTGAACACGTAACGTGCAAAAATTGGCCCCATTCCAGTTCCTAACCCTCTGGCTGCAAAGAGAATTCCAATGCCGGCTGCAAGGTCTCCAAACGCAATTTCATCCCCGATGAGGATTAGCATATACACCAATCCTCCTCCAAAAACCGCCCACAGTGCCTTTGCAGTGATGATTCGACTCACGTGCGGTTTCGAGAAAATAATTCTGAATCCATCTGCGATATTTCCACCTGTATTCGCCCAGATCCCTCCGGGTTTGGGTACAAATGGTTCCTGGGGAATTGTGAGGGTACTGTACATCAAGGCGCCGATCAAAAAGCACACTGCATTGATGATGAACGCCGCTTCAACGCCATAGGCAGATACAACAAATCCACCCAAACTGGCTCCCAAACATAGCGCTGCGCTCCAAGTTGCGCTGTTCAATGCATTCGCGGTTAACAGTTCATTTTCTGCAGTGATATTTGGAATGGAGGCCTGTTCAGCAGGGACGAAAACGGCATGGAGCATCATCAACAGTGATGAGATGAAATATATCATCCAAACCTCACTTTTTTCGTCGACCATCAACAACGTTAGAACGGCGATTGCGGAGAGAAGGTTTGCCCAAATCATCAACCATTTTCGGCTAAATCTATCAGCCAACATTCCTGTGAAAATTTGTGGGAACGCTAGAGAAAACATGCGGATGACAAACAGCAATCCAATGCCCAACTCAGAGCCTGTGAGTGTGTAAATCAACACGAACAGAGCGACGGTGTTGAACCACTCTCCCAACATTGAGATGGCCAAGCCAAACCAGAGCCGCCTAAAGGTCGAATTATTCCTTAGGAGTTCGAGGAAACCTACCTCTCTCTGTACCTCCATGGCTTGCGGCGAGTCCTCCCCATGTATCAGTACTCGCGCGCGAGCCATGCCAATGGCTATGGTTGTCAAGCACGCGGCAGGGGCCATGACCAGTGACCGATTGATTTGGATTGACCTTGAGATGACTGGATTAGATCCAGAAGAGAATGTGATTATTGAAATCGCAACCATCGTCACAGACAATGAGCTTAATGTCATCGCTGAAGGACCAAACCTTGCGATTTTTCAACCGGAAGAAGAACTTGAAAAAATGGATGAATGGAATGTCACCCACCATACAGCAAACGGATTGATTGAGGCTGTACGAGAAAGTGATGTCAGCATGGCCACAGCCGAAATTCGAACACTTGAATTCCTCCGAGAGCATTGTGAAGAAGGTCAAAGTGTGCTTTGTGGCAACACCATTGGTCAAGACCGCAGATTTTTGCGGGCTCAAATGCCCGATTTGCAAGACTTCTGCCATTACCGCAGTATTGACGTCTCCAGTGTGAAGGAATTGTCAAAGCGGTGGTATCCAATCTTTACACCATTCAGCAAACCTTCAGGCCACAGAGCATTGGATGACATCAGAGGAAGTATTGACGAATTGGCCCATTATCGAGGCTCAATTTTCAAGTGAATCGATGCCAATAGGTTGACCATCATCATCGACCAACAAGACGTTCACACCCACACCTGTTCGGTGAAATGCAATCAATTCCAATCCATGGATGCTATGGCCGGTGGAGGCTCTACCCAACACAGGTCGTCTTTGTCGACTCATCCAGGAACCCCAACCCTTCTTCGGTTCATCCGATTCTGGTTTCAAGGGCCGTCGAACACCCTCAGCATCCTCAAACCAGGGAAGCGGACCTTCTGGGCTAAACTCAATTCCAAGAATCATATCGACCCCTTCGGTATATTGTGCCGCGTCAGCGTCAGCTGTCGATGGAATGGCGACACAATTTGGGTGTGTGTGCATCCAATGTGTGAATCGCGCTCCACGAGAACCTCGATCACTCGCGAATAATTCGTCAACCCATTCTTCTGGAACATGGTGCACTGAGAATGAATCTCCTCGGTTCACCAGATGCGGTTCTCCAATGACGAATGCTTGTCCGGCGAATAAATCGGATCGATGATCGGCGCCCTGGCAAGTTTCAATGATTTCATCGCTGATTGACATTGTCTGAAGAGGGTCAAAACCGATGAGAATTTCATCGGGAAGTGATTGAAATGCCCACCCGAGAATGGTTTCCAAATGACCTACTGGTAGCAATACAAAGGCAGGATAACCATCACGTTTTTCCAATGAAGTTTGGTTGTAAGCAGATGCCGCCTCAACCAACCAAGACGCGACCATTACTCGGACTGCTCCGCGGCAAGTGTGAATAAGGGTTCTACTCATGGCTTACTTCATGGCGAAGAAGGGTGGGTTTGGCCGATTCCTCGGAGGTATTGCTGGTCGACCCTATGACCGTCTCATGAATCGGCTTGAGAAAATCGCCAAAGAGCACTCCGGAAGAGCACTCGCAAGCGAGTGTGATAAATTTGTGAAAGTTGTTCGCAGAACACTAGATGAAGAGCAAATTGACGAGGAAGAACACGACTTGATCATGGAAGAAGTCGAAGAAATTCATCCAGAAGGCAAGACCTATCCGCGCCTTGGCGATGACAGTGAAGAGTTCTATGATGGCGATGATTTGCCAGATGCTCCTGAGTTGGAAGTCGGCCGCAGTGTGGATTTGGATCAATTAATGCGTTCTCGAGATGGGGCATTTACCGGATCCTTCGGTCGAGATGAATATGAAGAATATCGTCAGAAGATGGCGGAGGATTTCTTCAAAGAATCCGATGAAGCCATCGCATCTGGTGACCATGAAGGCATGGAATCCCAAGATCCAGGCAACCGCGTGTTTCACGATGTAGAAGACGAAGCTCGTGACTTGAAGCGTAAAATCGCTGAAGAGATGGGCGTTGCTCCAGAAGAAGAAGAAGAAACCGATGAGACCTATCGAGTCGATGAAGATGGCACAGAATGGTGGCAAGACGATGATGGCGCTTGGTGGTACCGACCTCAAGGAGAGGATGACTGGT
>JASLKO010000005.1 GCA_030747475.1 Candidatus Thalassarchaeaceae archaeon
GTATAGGTCGTGGAAGGGGCAAAGGAAATATTCTCCAACGGAATAAAAATTGCAACATCTGTTGGTTTTGTTGCAATCGAAGATACATTTGCAGCGTAATCATCCCAATCACCCATCATTGAACTGGCGGTTCCAGTACGGCTCCAATTTGATGAGCCTTGCCACGAAATTTCTACGAGAACATTCACATTTTCAGCATCGAAATTATCACGTACAGCAAATGCGAGTGCGAGGTCTCTCTCGCTCAGATTGTCATCTTCAGAAAACTCTCCACTCCAAGCTTCATTCCAAACGTCCTCGGAGTCGAGGTCCAAATCGACAAGCTTCACCTTGGATGCAACTTCTGGTGGGGAAATGTCTGCCAATGGCGGATTGACAAGAATAAAGCACACTGCAAGCCAAGTAAATGTGTACAAGAATGTCGCCCTAAACCAATTCCCAAACGTATACCGGTCGGCAAACTTACTGAGAATGAGACGATGCAAGGTGGGAATCGTGAAAATCAAGAGTAGTGGCAATGACCACAGTATACTTGCGGGTCCATCCATTTGAGGCATGAGCCCGTAGCGCATCAAAAGGCCAATCCCCAATGCATAGACAAGGACAAGCCACATCGAAGCCGCATCAGCCTTCTCTTTCTCGACATGTTCTGCAGGATCAAAAGGCTCAGTCCCAACCTTGCCACCAGGGCGCTTTTTGTCACCATCTCGACCACCGCGTCGCCGTTCACTAGCCGCTGCAGCAGCCATTGCAGTAGATAGATCGACCATGGCCCTCACCCCTACGGGGTGCAAGGCCGCCTATCATGGGTTCGGCATGTCCTGCAGAACCGAAAATATCGAGAGGCTGCGCAAAACTGACAATATGGTGCCGGGAACGGGGCTCGAACCCGTGACCTTCGGATGTCTCAGACATTTGAGGTTAATCGCGCTCATGTTATTCCTTTGCAGGTGTCCTATGAGTCCGACGCGCCACCAACTACGCCACCCCGGCAACGGAGGCTTCGACCTGACGAACGAATATGAGCATATCCATTGAAGCAGACCGTTCGATTGAAGGGATGTCAAGTTCCCCGGAGCACCATGGGTGGCGCTGAGAGTGGTGATCGTGTACGCCTTACAGCAGCGACACCTGAAGGTTCTGTAACCCATGAAGGGATCCTTCTAGCACCTGCAACAGGCGGCCATCAAACGGTGAAGTTGGACAACGGGTACAATGTTACGTTTGCAGATTCCGACATCTCTGAAATCAATTTACTGAGCAAAGCAAACATGGAAAATGAAGTCCTAAATTTAGGAGGGGATGAAGACCCAAATTTACCTGAAGTGTGGATTCTTCACACCGGTGGAACCATTGCATCAAAGGTGGACTATGTCACAGGTGCTGTTGCAGCCAGATTTGAGCCGGAGGAATTGCTTGATGCCGTGCCTGAATTGGCCAAACATGCACGAATACGCACCAAAAAACTTGGAAATATGTGGTCTGACGATATCCGCGCACGGCATTGGAATGCCATGATGAATGCAACCAAAGAAGCGTTTGATGCTGGTGCGAAGGGTGTCGTCATCACACATGGCACTGATACAATGCACTATTCCGCTTCGGCTGCTGCTTTTGCATGGGCAGGCGAAGGGGGGCGACCCCCCGGACGAATTGTATTCACTGGTTCTCAAAGAAGCAGTGACCGAGGATCAACAGATGGGACTGAAAATCTGCTAGCAGCCGTACATTGGGCCGCCCATGGCCCACAGCCAACAGGAGAAAATGGTGATGCGAGTGTCATCATTATGCATGCGGGGAGCGATGATGGTGTCTGCGCGGTAATGCCGGGTTGCTCTACTCGGAAATTCCATTCAAGCAAAAGAGACGCATTCCAAGGAATCAATGCGAAACCACTTGCGATGATTTCAGTCACAAGTGGTGGACTCTGTACGATTCAAACGACCAACAACAGCCCGAGTCGAAAGATAACACAAGAACCTAGAATGTTTAATCCCGATATTCGAATCCTGCAACTGGTTGCTGGAGCTCACCTGTTTGAAGATCAAATCAAACTAGGCTCGAATTATGATGCCATACTGTTTCACGGCACAGGATTGGGCCACTTGCCAATCGAAGATCCGAACGGAGATAGTCCAGAAAATGTGGCCACAAAAAATGCAATTTCAGAATATTGCTCAAACGGT
>JASLKO010000006.1 GCA_030747475.1 Candidatus Thalassarchaeaceae archaeon
ACCAAGTGAAGAATCCCAATTGAAAAATCGAATTACCAATAGGACTTTACCGGAAGAAAATGCCATAAGAAAAGTTGAATCCCAATTGGTTTCTTTGTGGAAAGATTCTACTGGAAGACTGCCACATGAATTTCTCTATGATTTGGTAAAAACTGTTGATGCTGATGCTGATCCTGCTGATTCTTGGCTTCTCGCCGCTGCTGAACTGAATTTACCATTGTTCGTGCCAGGTTGGGAAGATTCCACACTTGGCAACATCTTTGCAGCCCGTGTCATCGATGGCACCGTTGACATTGATGCTGTCCTAGGAGGTACACACTACATGCTTACCTTGGTAGATTGGATTCGCGAACATTCCAACAATGGATTCCTACAAGTCGGTGGAGGAATTGCTGGAGATTTCCCCATCTGTGTAGTTCCCATGCTTCGGCAAGATCTTGGAGAAGACGTGCCACTGTGGGCTTGGTTCGCGCAGGTTTCAGAATCTAGGCCATCCTATGGTAGCTATTCAGGTGCACCCCCCAACGAGAAGATTAGTTGGGAGAAACTCGGTGTTGAAACACCCAAGTTTGTCATCGAGTCTGATGCGACCATCGTCTTGCCGATTTTGCTAAGTTGTCTGCTTAACGATTGAGGCATACCCTCAAAAAAGCAGCACCGCACCTACGGTGCGATGCGCGTCATTGTTGTCCTTGTCATGTTACTTGCCGCCTCTGCGGCCCCTGTAGCCAGTGCACAGCAGCCCGACATCGTCCAGGAACATTGGTACCACTCCTATGCAACACTCACAATTGACGTCAATGCATGGGCAGATGATCATCCAGATATCGTGAATCTACTCGTCGCAGGCCAAACCGAACTTGGAAGAAACCTCTGGATGTTGCAGATTTCCGATTGGAGTGCTGAAACCAAACCAGATGGGACGCAGAAAGAAATTGTTTACATCGATGGTGGACATCATGGCAATGAACACCTTGGAACTGAATTGGCATTCTTGACAGCTGAATATTACATCGAAGGTTGGGCCGCTGGCGAGCAAGATGTCATCGATGTTTTGACGACAACTGAACTACATATTCTCATCATGCTCAATGCGGATGGAAATGATTTTGACACCCGTTGGAATGTCAATCAAGTGGACTTGAATCGAAATTACGATCACTACTGGAATACATGTCCAACAACTCAACCGGGGAGTGCTGCATTCAGTGAATCCGAAACACTTGCAAATTCAATTTACATGAATACGGTCGTTCCAGAAGCTGATTTGTATGTCACCATGCATACTGGCGTTTGGATTATGTTGTATCCTTGGGGAAAGTGGCCAGAACAACCTTCTGATTGGGAGATGTTTCATTTCATCAGAGATGATGTTCATGAAAATGTCTCAGAGATCCCCATCCAAAATGCCAATCAAGGACTGTACCCCAATTGTGGAACCAGTCGCGATTATGGATATGGGGTGATGGGATTCCCCACCTTCACATTCGAAACCGATGATGAACAGTGGGCACTTGGTACCGTTGAATCATTGTCTAGCAGGCTCGGTGAGGAAATGGATGTCATGCGGTATCTAATCGACAACATTTGGTATTGGAGAGCAAGACTTTCTGTCAATTCATTGATTGTTGAAAATTGGCAAATGAACATTGATGTGGATAATTTGGGTCGTGCAAGCACATCAAATGCAACCGTTCGTTACGTTGATGATGGAGAGATTCAATGGACATCTGAAACATTTGGTGTGAATGCCACCAACAGTACACAGATGGTTCTTGATGCCTCGAATTTGACAATGAGTAAGACGGGTTATTTTGAGTTGTATTATCAAAAACGAGTGATTGATGCCAGCATTTGGGTCAATGAAACCATCCCTGAAGATATGATTCAAATCTCAGATGGAGATGATGATGGATGGTTGCCCTTTGCATCTCCAATATGGACTATTTTTGCAATTGGTTTGGCAGGATTAAGGCGAAATCAGCATTTTTCAGATAAATCTTAACCTTTTGAGGCAGTGATTTCGCTCTAAAAGCGGATTATTGAACACAATCCTTTGTATATTGGAAGCGAATCGGCGCGTTCAGTGATTATATGGATGCAACTGTAAGCGAATTCAATGATGTGGGCGACATTTTGGTTTTACCTTTATTTCAAGATGTGAATAAAGCACCAAACAATGCTCTAGCTGGCCTTTCACGGACACAACGTAGCCTAGTGAACGAAGCACTGGCCAGTGAAAGTTTCACCGGTAAAGCCGGGAAGCGCTTGAGTGTCTGGACTGCCGGCTGCCAAGTAGTCCTGGTTGGCATGGGACAAGACCCGAGTGACAAGGCATGTCGGGATGGGGGGGCCAAGACATTGGCCGTCCTTTCCAAGGACCACGGCACCAATCTGACGGTTCGCTTCACAACCGGTTGGACCACTTCAAAGATGGCGCTATTTGCTGAAGGCATGGTTCTTCGCGATTATTCATTTGACAAGTATCAGCAAAAGGAAGAGGAGGAGGATCAAGATGATTGGAGCCTCAACTGTCAAGCGAGTGCACGACACCAATCCGAATTGACTGCAACTGTCGCAAAATCTGTCGCTGTTGCATCTGGCGTACATATCGCACGTGAACTAGGCAATGAGCCTGCCAATGTGATGTATCCTGAAGAATACGCAAAGCGTGCAGTGGAATGGGCGAAAGGAAAATCCAACGTCGAAGTCGAAGTTTGGGATTACGAACGCTTGCAAAAGGAAGGCATGCATGGTGTCATTGCTGTCGGCAAAGGAAGCGAACGCAAGCCCTGTATGGTGTTCTTCCGGCTCAACCCAGATGTGCAAAAGGGCGCACAGGTACCCTGTATTGTCGGGAAAGGAATTACCTTTGATACGGGTGGAATTTCCATCAAACCATCCGCTGGCATGGAGGATATGAAATTCGATATGCATGGCTCGGCCACAGTCTTTGGCCTGTTTGTCGCTCTACAAGCAAGTGGGCACAAAGGTCGCGTAAACGGAATTACTTGCATGGCAGAAAACATGCCGAGTGCAGGTGCATATCGACCAGGTGACATCATTGACACATATTCGGGGAAGACGATTGAAGTCCTCAACACAGATGCTGAAGGCCGAAACGTACTCGCAGATGGCCTTTGGAAATCTGCAGAACTCAATCCATCCTACATCGTTGA
>JASLKO010000007.1 GCA_030747475.1 Candidatus Thalassarchaeaceae archaeon
CCCGCATTCTTTGAGCATGCGAACGTAATCCTTTGTCGTTCCAAAGTGAACGTAAGTTTTGGTTAGCCATTTCCAAGGATGTTCTTTCATCTTACATATGAAACGCGCGTAAGCACCGACCCACACTCGCATCCAAAGATAACCGAACCAACCATGGACCCGATTCATTTTTGCAGGATCCACAATGACAAGTGTTCCTCCTGGTTTGAGGACACGTTTGACTTCTGCTAAGCCCGCTCGCTTGTCATACCAGTCGCGGAAAGAAAACAGAGAACAGACGCCATCAAAACTCCCGTCTTCAAACGGCATATCTTCTGCGGTCGCTTCAACAAAATTTGCTGGTGTTTTTCGGTTTTCATTCACCCGTTTTTCTGCAACTGAAAGCATGGCGGGAATTGGATCAAGACAGGTCAAATCGCGATCAGGCATCATTTCGGCAAAGGTACCGGGTCCACAGCCGACTTCGAGGATTTTTCCTTCACTAGGAAGGCGACTGCGAACCATTTTCCGCCATCTTTTATCTTGGCCAAAAGTCGCAAAACGATTGATTCTATCGTATACGGGGATGGTCGCTTCGAGGTTGCGTTGGAGCTCAGCCCAATCCTCCTCTCCAATGCGCTCGGTATCCATCGTTACGCACGGCCTTCAATCGCCTATTTGGTTCAATCCTCGCGCTGTTTTCTCACATTCTGAAAAAGAGTAGTCTCAATGACATGAAGGTATCATCATAAACCCCTCAACGGTCGCGACTTCACCATAGGTGGATTCCATGAGTCGAGCAGATGTCCTAAGGACCATCAAAGATGCCGAAGCTGATGCAGGCGCAACGCTTGCCAAAGCGGAAAACGAAGCGAGCAGTATCATGTCCAAAGCACGGGCTGGCGCGTCTGAAACTGTGGCTGCAGGCCGCAGCCAAGCGCAGGCAGATGCACAACAGATGATTGACGATGCTCGTGCTGCAGCACAAAAAGAAGCGGATAAGGTTGCCAAAGGTGGCGACAAGACCATCACCAAGATTCACGATAATGGAGAATCCAACCGTTCCACTGCAGTCGATGTCGTACTTGATGCATTCAAGGCTTAAGCAATCAATGGGGAATCAGCATGTCACAGATCCTTACTCGTCAGATGGGCCGTTTGGTCGCTGCTGGCACATTGGATCAGATGGATGCAACCATCGAAACTTTGGCCCGTTTACGAGCACTTCATTTCGTTGACTACGATGGCTCGGACGACGACCTTGCATTGGGCGCACCTAGTGATGCGGCAGATGCATTGAGTCGCGATGTCAACAAATTGCGCGCTGCGGCTTCCTTGGTCGATTCCAATTCCAATTCATCCACATCCGCAGCTCCAATTCGAGAGGCACTTTCCGCAGACTTGCACAGTCAGGTTGATTCATTGCTTTCCGACAATGATCGCTTGGCCGAAATTTCAGCCGCATTGGAATCGCTTTCAGATGAAGAGTTGTCTTTACAAATGGTGGCACCACTGAATGCCGATGTTGATTTGCTTGGTGGTTTTGAATCACTTACAGCGTATGTGGGGACAGTTCGAGATCTAAGTGCAGCGAAACAAGCAGCATCGAACGGCCTCATTCTGTCTGGAAACAATGGCAAAAAAACAATTGTTGGTGTGTTTGTTCGCAATGAAGATGCTAAAGAAACACAATCGGCTTTGGAAGAAGCCGGTTTTGCAGCCATTTCCATCCCTGAATGCGATGGTTCAGTCGCATCTCGCCTCAACAAAATTGCCTCTGAGCGAAAATCTCTCATGCAGGAAAGTGAAACTCTGAATGCGAATGTCGAATCATGGAGTGAATCCAATGCTGACGTTCTACACAGTGGTTTAGAATTGTTAGAGCGTGATCAAGAATTGGCAACGGCCCCAGTTCGTGTTGCAGTCACTGACCATGCATTCATCATCGATGGTTGGATTGAGATGGCACGAGCCGACGAGGTGTCGAGCGCTCTAAGCGAACATTGTACTGTGGTCGATATCGAGCCGTTCAAGATTCAACCTGGTGGCGGCGCACACGGTCACAACGACCATGGTCATCACCAAGAAATGCCACCGATTGCATTCCAAGAACGGTCTGCGAGCAAGCCAATGGAATTGCTAACAGACGCGGTCGGTCGACCTGCATATGGGCGTATTGACCCGACCGTTTTCATGTTCATCACCTATCCAATCTTCTTTGGAATGATGCTCGGAGACATGGCCTATGGCATGGTCACCATGTTGTTTGGTGTGATGCTCTTGCGAAAGGCAGGCACGAACGACATGCTCAACCTCGGTGGAAAATTCCTACTTTACATTGGGCTTGGCACCTTTGTTTTCGGTTACATTTACGCAGAGTTTGCCGGATGGGAAATTTTCCCTCATTACGATTCAAACCCCGCGGTAGCTCTACAGATGTTCTACCCAGAAATTGCCGAGGGCACATATCATGCATGGCATGCCTCATTGCCATTTGGACTTGAATTGGCCTTCCCATTCCACAGGGTTTCAATGGTAGAAGCAGGGGGCAATTTGGAGCACCTTATTCTTCTTACAATCTACCTTGGTGTCGCACACGTTTTCATCGGCCTCGTCCTTGGATTCCGTGACATCTGGCTACATGGAAATGGTCACGGCGACGAAGGCTTCGTGTGCGCATTGTTTGAGAAAGGCAGTTGGATGATTCTCCTCTTCGGTGGATTCCTTGCTGCCTACGCTTTCCTATCCAAACCCGCATATGAGGAACGATGGGTCAATCCAGACCCTGCTTATCTGGATCTTCTCAGTACCATGATGACTGTGGGTGGCGTCATGATTGTCGTCGCTGTCATCATGATTATGTGGATGCTATGGCGATATCACGGTGTCCCCTTCCCGATTAACATTGGACTTGGTCCAATTGAAGCGGTCGGCATGATGCCCACCGTCATCTCCTACGTGCGATTATTTGCAGTCGGTGTCGTCGGTGTCAAGATTGCCGAAACAGGCAATACGATGTTGTTTGATAAAATCAGCATGGATGAACCGATTATGGCTGCGATTCTTGTCGTCGGTTGGTTGGCCGTACAATTCTTCGCTTGGGGTCTAGGTGTATTTAGCCCCAACATCCACGCAGCACGATTGCATTTCGTCGAGTGGATGAGACAGTTCTATGATGCGAGTGGTGAGGCGTTCAAACCATTCGGATTCAAAGCGCGCCGCGTGGAGGTGGAGTAGCGCATATCACATTCCCAGCTATGCTTGGAAAAAGGAGGAAATAATATGAAAAACAGAAAGACAATGACAGGAATGACAGCCCTTCTTGGCCTATTCTCGTTTGCGATGGTCGCAACCGTAGTATCGGCAGCAGAAGGTGACGCAGCAGCAACATCCTACAACTGGGATGCAGCCAAGCTAGGTGCAGGTATTGCACTTGGTCTTGCTGGTGTTGGAACTGGAATCAGCCAAGGACAAATTGGTGCCGCAGCAGTCGGTATGATTGCTGAAGATGGTAGCAAGTTCGTTACTGGTTTGATTTTCACAGCTCTACCTGAGACAATTGTCCTATTCGGTTTCTTGGCCCTGTTCCTGCTCTGAGCAGAAACATCCGAGACCAATATACGACTCAAAAAGGAACGTGTGATGATGTCCCTAGATGCGTTAGCTGACGAAATTGCCGCGCAGGCAAAGGCGGAAGCCAAAGCTCTGACTGATGAAGCCAAGAAGGCTGCAAAATCAGTCAAGAAAGAAGCTGAGGCCGAAGTTGCAGAGATCCGCGATTCGCTGATTTCTCGAGCCGAGCGCGAATCCACCCAGCTCTCCACGGAACTCGTCGCCTCATCTCGACAGAACAACCAGAAGCGTGAACTCATCGCTAAAGCGACTGAGTTAGATGCGACATGGGATGCGGTCAAGGCAGAAGTTGGCTCCGCGAAACTCGCGGGCCGTGCAGCCTTGATCAAGGCCCTGGTTGCTGAAGCAAAGGATGCCGGTGCAGGCATGAAGATGCGCCCAGTATCCATTGATCGCAAAGCGTTGGAGAAGGAAGCGAAAGGATTCGATTTCGGAGACGATGTCGATGGGCTTGGAGGATTCACCCTTGAATCCAAAGATGGCTCTATCGTACTCGATTACCGCTTTGATAACCGATTAGAAGGGGCTTGGAAATCAAGCCTCGGGTCGGTCAATACAGCATTATTTGGAAATTAAACTAAAGGAAGTGAATGAATGGTTAGAATCGCAAATGGTCGTAGCAATATGGCCAATGCTTCCGCGCGCGCAAAGGCGCGCAAAGCATCTCTCATCGATTCAACCCGCATGCGTCAATTGCTTCAGCAAGGACCCGATACCATCGGCACAAGTATTGCCGAATTTGGTTATCGAAATGAAATCGATTTGTACGCTGGTAGATTTACTGGCGCTGATTTGATTGAAGTCGCATTGAATCACAATCTCGATGCAGATTTCGATTCGGTTTTGGGCTTCTGCCAAGGTCGGCTGAAAGGCATGGTTGCGGTATACGTTGACCGTTTTTCGTATCAGAATGCGAAAACAGTTCTACGTGCCATTCACAGTGGTGCCAGTATCGAAATGGTTGCTGGCCAAGTACTGCCTGAGGAGAATTTGAACAACAGCCACTGGCTTGACATGGTTCGCAACTGCAACACTTTGGGTGATGTGGTCAATGCGATGTCTGGCACACCTTGGGGACAAGCGCTCTCCAAGCTAGATGCTGATTCCAATCTACAACAAATGGAAGATGCTTTGGATACTGCTTACTACAGTACTGCACTTGCATCTATACGTGGCCCTGATGGTCATCCATTGTTGGAACGATATATCCGAACAGAAATTGATCATCGAAACATCATCAACCAATTCCGCGGGCTACGTCAAGGTATCATTGGCGAGAACCGCGATGCTCTCATGATTCATGGGGGCAAGATCAACAAAGCAGCTCTGAAGGCTGCTTCACAAGCCGAATCGAATGAGGCACTCTTGGAGGTCCTCCGCCGAGCCCCTTCATTCGATGATACTGGATTTGAGGAGGCCATTCAGGCCTCATCGATTTCGCTCGACCCTGTGGTCACGTTGTTGCAAACTCAACGCCGTGTCATGATGCGTCGATTTGCACATCTGAATCCAATATCGGCATTCCCAGTTATACATTACATCGAGAGCAAAGTGCTCGAGGTGCAAAACATCCGCTTGCTCGTGCGTGGCAAGTCGGCAGGCCTCCCTGACGAGGTCATCGAAGCGCACTTGAATATCTGAGGTGAAAAAATGGAGATCGCAGTTGTCGGTACATCAGAATTCACACTTGGATTCCAACTTGCAGGCGTAAACCGTTTGCATAATCCTGCTGATGATGAAGAACTTGCAACTACAATGCGTTCTCTCCTCAATCAGAAGGATGTAGGCATTGTCGTCATTGACAGTGCTGATTTAACTCGCTTGTCTGACAGATTGCGTTCGCAAATTGCAGACAGCATAACGCCCACAGTATTGGGCATCGGGACCGAAGAGGATAACACCCTCCGAGAGTCCATCAAGTCGGCACTTGGTGTCGATTTATGGAAATGATTTCAAAAAAGGAAGTGACAAAAAATGAGTGACGAAAATGGAGTGATTTACCGTATTTCTGGACCTGTGGTGACGGCTACAGGCATCCGTTCGCGGATGTATGAGGTAGTACGTGTAGGGCATGAAGGATTGATGGGCGAAGTGATCGAACTACACGGTGACAAGTCTGTAATTCAAGTGTATGAAGATACGTCCGGCATCCGCCCGGGCGAGCCGGTGGTACGCACCGGTCAGACGCTATCGGTACAGTTGGGACCGGGTCTGCTAACGCAGATTTACGATGGAATCCAACGCCCTCTACCGGTTTTGGAAAAGACGATGGGCACCTTCATCGAACGTGGTGTCGATGCCGATGGCCTAGATCTAGAGAAGATGTGGGACTTTGAAGCCACAGTTTCAGTTGGCGATGACCTCACACCTGGTGCCGTGATTGGAACCGTCCAAGAGACGGAAACCATCGTTCACAAAGTCATGTTGCCTCCAAATCATAGTGGCAAAGTAGCCAGTATCGAAAGTGGATCGTTCAATGTCACTCAAACGGTCTGTACTTTGGACGATGGCACTGAGATTCAGATGATGCAAAAGTGGCCTGTAAGAACTCCACGCCCTTACCATCAGAAGTATGCGCCAGATACCCCACTCGTCACAGGTATGCGCATTCTCGATTTCTTGTTCCCACTCGCCAAGGGTGGTGCGGCTGGTATTCCTGGACCTTTCGGATCAGGAAAAACAGTCACTCAACAGTCGTTGGCCAAGTATTCTGACGCACAGATTGTAGTTTACATCGGCTGTGGTGAACGTGGCAATGAAATGACAGAAGTGTTGGACGAGTTCCCTCACTTGATTGACCCGAACACCGGCAAACCACTAATGAACCGAACAGTGATGATTGCCAATACATCAAACATGCCCGTAGCAGCTCGTGAAGCATCTGTATACACGGGAATTACAATCGCCGAATACTTCCGAGATATGGGATATGACGTGGCATTGATGGCCGATTCAACCAGTCGTTGGGCTGAAGCCATGCGTGAAATTAGCAGTCGTCTAGAAGAGATGCCTGGTGAAGAAGGATATCCGGCATATTTGTCGAGTCGCTTGGCTGAATTCTATGAGCGAGCAGGACGTGTTGAAACCCTAGAGGGTGAAGATGGTTCTGTAACCGTAATTGGTGCAGTATCTCCACCTGGCGGTGACATCAGCGAACCTGTATCTCAGGGTACACTTCGAATTGTGAAGGTGTTCTGGGGATTGGATGCGGGTTTGGCGCGACAACGCCACTTCCCTGCAATTAATTGGTTGAGCTCATATTCACTGTATCCACAAAGTTTGGATCAGTGGTTCCGTGACAATATCGCCACCGACTTCCCTGAAATTCGTACTGAAATCAGCAGTTTGCTTCAAGTTGAAGCCGAGTTGCAAGAAATTGTACAGTTGGTTGGTTCTGATGCTTTGCCAATAGATCAGCAACTAACGTTGGAAGTTGCACGAATGATTCGTGAATTCTTCCTACAGCAGAACGGATTCCACGAGGTGGATGCATATTCTGGCCTAGAACAGCAGTACAAGATGGCAAAAGCCGTACTGACGTTCCAGGATTCAGCCAAGAAGGCGCTTGCATCAGGTGGTCAGCTAGAGGACATCGTGAACGTCCCAGCTCGAACCAACTTGATGCGTGACCGATTCGAGGCAGGTTATCTCGACCGAGTTGATGGCTTGGTTGATGAGATGAACAAAGAAATCGCCGCAGCGGCGGAGGACAATTGAGGAGGGATTTGAATGAGTGGAAAAGAATATCGAACAATTACAGACGTCAAAGGACCTCTTGTTTTCCTAGAGAAGACCGAACCGGTTGCATACGGTGAAATCGTTGAATTGCGCCTTACTGATGGCAGTATGAAGAATGGTCAAGTTCTCGATACTAGCGACGACATGGTTGTCGTTCAGGTGTTTGAAGGAACAGCCGGTGTCGATTTGGGCACAGGTGTCAAGTTCATGGGTGACGTGTTCAAGTTGCCCGTTAGCAAGGACCTAATCGGACGTATTCTCGATGGTGCGGGTCGCCCTCGTGATGGTGGCCCAGCCATTGTCGCTGAAGGTGAAGCCGATATCATCGGTGCTGCGATCAACCCATACAGTCGACAATCTCCGCACGATTTCATTCAAACCGGAATCAGTGCAATCGATTGCTGTACAACCCTTGTCCGCGGACAGAAGTTGCCAATTTTCAGTGCATCTGGTCTACCTCACAACGATATTGCTCTGCAAATTGCTCGGCAAGCCAAGTTGAAGGATAGCGATGAAGAGTTCATTGTGGTGTTCTGCGCAATGGGTATCACTGCTGAAGAATACAATTTCTTCCGAAGCGATTTGGAGCGAACTGGTGCACTAGAAAACGCTGTACTGTTCGTCAACCTAGCCGATGACCCTGCTGTCGAGCGTTTGATCACACCTCGTCTGGCTCTAACAGCTGCAGAGTACCTTGCTTTCGAACATGATTACCACGTACTGGTTGTTTACACCGACGTTACAAACTACTGTGATGCACTTCGTCAAATTGGTGCTGCACGTGAAGAAGTACCTGGTCGACGTGGATATCCTGGTTACATGTACACTGACTTGGCCATGCTATACGAGCGAGCTGGTCTGGTGAAGGGCAAGAAGGGAAGCATTACTCAGTTCCCGATTCTAACCATGCCTGGTGACGATATTACACACCCGATTCCTGACCTATCAGGATATATTACTGAAGGACAGATTGTAATTTCTCGTGAATTGCATGGTTCTGGTATCTACCCTCCGATCAACGTTCTACCCAGCCTGTCTCGATTGATGGGTGGTTGTATTGGCGAGAAGACAACTCGTGAAGATCACAAATCTGTGTCTGACCAGATGTATGCTGCTTATGCGCAGGGTCGTGAATTGCGTGGTCTTGTGGCGATTGTCGGTGAAGATGCATTGAACGAACGTGACAAGCAATTGCTTGACTTCTCAGGCTTGTTTGAGGATAAATTCCTACGCCAAAGCCGTGATGAGGACCGTTCTATCGACGAAACTTTAGATCTATGCTGGAATTTAATGCAGAACATTTCGACCAAGTATTTGGTTCGACTTGACCAGAAGTGGATTGACAAGTATCATCCTACTGAAAAGAAGTGATTTGGGAACATAATTGATTGGAGGAGGCAATAGTATGGCGTTGGATATCAAACCCACACGTTCCGAGCTCATCAATTTGAAGCGTCGCATCAAGCAAACCCAGAATGGATACAATCTCCTTAAACTGAAGCGAGATGGATTGTTCCACGAATTCCGAATGTTGCTTTCTGAAATGATTGAAGCCAGAGAAGGTCTTGTCAAGACCTACAGGGAAGCCGTTCAAACAATCGGACTGGCCGGTGCAATCGAAGGCGGTCTTGCCGTTAAGAGTGCAGCGATTGCAATCTCTAATCGACCTGAGGTTCAAGTTCAACCTCGAAACATCATGGGTGTAGTCGTTCCAAGTGTAGAGGGAAGCAACCTCACCAGTACAATTGTCGAGCGTGGAATGGGTCTTGTGGGTGGTTCTGCATATATTGACGAGGCAGCGGATAGCTATTCGACGCTCATTGAACGAATTGTCAAGGCTGCTGAGATGGAAGCCACACTCAAGCGATTGCTTGTGGAAATTGAAGCCACAAAGCGCCGTGTGAATGCACTTGAGTTCAAAGTGATTCCAGAAATGCAGGAAGCTCAAACTTTCATTCAACTTCGTCTTGAGGAAATGGAGCGTGAAGAGACGTTCCGTCTCAAGAGATTCAAGAACAAATGAGCCGTATTTTGCTCCTGTTTCTGACTTCGATAAGGCGTGGGTCATATATCGGTTGAAGGGTCGCAAGCCCCACCAGAGGTGGGGCCATGAGCGAGGCGGAAGCGATTGAGCCGATTCGAATCGACACGAATCTATGGTCACATCGTGAGTTGCTCGAACGTATTGTTGA
>JASLKO010000008.1 GCA_030747475.1 Candidatus Thalassarchaeaceae archaeon
GGTTTCATCAATTTCAATTCCTGAAGGTGTATTTGGGCATTGATCGTTCTGATCTAGGACACCATCTCCATCCGAATCAACAGAATCGTCAATGCAATCTGGAATGCCATCGGCATCAACATCAATATTGTCATCTTCACCTGGACATTCTTCATCGGCGTCAGAGACCCCGTCACCATCTGTATCCAATTGGGCATCACTACAACCATCGGCATTGACGGATGAGCCACCTAGTGTGCCTGCACAAGTATCGACCGCGTCAGAGACACCGTCAGCATCGGTGTCTAATTGCGCTAGACTACAACCTGTAGAATCAACTTGTGCGCCGGATGCAGTATCCGCACAATTATCATCACCATCTTCGACACCATCCTCATCTGTGTCATAAACAGGCACTGGGCAACCAAGGCCTGCTGGTGAATCGATTGGACCCGGCTCTAAATCGCATTGGTCAAGGGCATCGATGGTTCCATCTCCATCTGAATCCAATGTAGCAGTTGTATCACTTCCATCTGGATCTGGAGTATCACTGTCTGGGCTTTCGCCATCTTCTCCGCCCAAGCAACCGGCCAAACCGGCACCTAGCATGAGGGTCGTCATCAGCATCACGAGGAGTTGTCGTTCGGTCGCCATCACTTCACTTCCGCACCCCCGGAGGGGGTGGCTCGGGGTATGAAGTATACTGCGCTCTCGTTCAGAGGCGGAAACAAACGATGACGGCATCATCAAGGGGGGGCTGCGACTCGCAAGTGGTGATGAGCGACGAGGCGGAGGGGTTGAACTACGCAAGTAGTGGTGTCGACATCGACCTTGAGGGAGCCTCGGTGGCATCTCTAGTTGGTGCCCTTTCTCGCTCTGTTCGTGTCCCCGGTACACCGGGAGCACCCGTCGATCTCCCCGGTGGTTTTGGTGGATTAATCGAATTTGGTGACAACCTTCTGGCTCTGGCAACCGATGGTGTTGGAAGCAAGTTGCAAATCGCGTCGATGATGAACCATTGGAGTGGGGTGGGCATTGATTGTATGGCGATGAATGTCAATGATTTACTCTGTGTAGGTGCCGAACCAATCGCTTTTGTTGATTATATCGCAGTCCCAAAACCAGATCCTGATCAACATGCAGCAATCGGTGCAAGCCTTGCTGAAGCTTGCCGAATTGCACGTGTGACACTTGCCGGTGGAGAGACTGCAAGCCTTCCTGGCATTGTGACTGAATTGGATTTGTCGGGTACTGCGCTCGGATGGTTGCCCAAGGGCATGGCGATTACAGGTGCCAACATCTCTGATGGAGATGTGATGATTGGGTTGCCAGCCAGTGGAATTCATTCCAATGGATTTTCTTTGGTTCGAAAGGTCGTTGAATTGAGTGGTTGTGCCTACACGGACCCCGCACCATTTGCAACCGAATTTGCTGGACGAGAAATTGTTCGAATGAAAGATGGTGGTGTAACATTGGGTGAAGTTTTACTCAACCCCACTCGAATCTATGTCGATCCTGTGACCGACCTCATCGATGCATGTCGAGCTGGAAGTGGACCTTGTCCTGCCGATGCACTACACGGCATTTGCCATGTCACCGGTGGTGGACTTTCGAATCTATTGCGACTACATGATAGCCTTGGATGGCACATCGATAACCCAATGCCGTCATTGCCAGAATTTGATTGGGTACAAACAACTGGTGGAATTACTGATCGAGAAATGGCTCGAACGTTTAATCTCGGCATGGGCATGGTTTTGGTCGTTGATTCTGAGCATGCCAATGCTGTATGTGATTGGGTGGCCACGAGATTGGAAGGTACACAGATTGTCGGCAGTGTGTGTAATCATGGTCACAAAGTCACGCATGTCAATCCTGAAATCGTGTTCGAACACTATTGAGGTGATGTAGTGGACGAGGCCGAGATCCTCATTGAAGGGCGAACTGAACATCGTTTGCCACCGGCCAAGAAAGACCGGACCGAAAAACAACTTGAGAGACACGGGAAAGGGCCCGCAGATCGCGCACATCGTTCCGCTTTCCACAATCCTGCAATGGCCGATTGTCGAACCCGTAGTGTATTGTTGATGGATTATATGCTTGACACCGAATGGTTCAACAAGCCACAAATCTACACATTGGATACCCTTTGTGCAACAGGAAGTCGAATCAATCGTTGGTTAACTGAACTGCCAACAGAAAAAGCCGAGAGGTTGGTGTTGACTGGAGCAGATTTGGATGAAGAGGCCTTGGAATTTGCAAAAATCAATTGCCCAAATGTAGAATTCAAGCATAAAGATGCGCGACAAGTATTGCTCTCATCTGGTTGGCAATGGATTGACATCGACCCCTTTGGTTCACCCGCACCATTCCTAGATTCAGCCATGCAATCAAGTGCTAGACGGGCGGTGATGGAAATCACTGCAACAGACACTGCAGCTTTGACTGGTTCATCAGCAAGTGCGTGTCTGCGCCGCTATGGAGCCAAGGTACGCACAGATGAGATGGCCCACGATTCTGCACTTCGACTGCTGATGGCAACCGTTGCCCGAACTGCATCTACACACGATCGCTGCATCATCCCCCTCTTGTCGTCTTGGGATTCACATCACATTCGTGTTTCAGTAAAGGTTCATCGCTCGATTCAGGCAGCCAATGTTTTGGAAAATCAACTCGGTTGGCGAGTTGCAATGCCCACATCTGATGAATTACAAGCCGCTGTTGAGGCGGGACTTCACCCCCAAGGAAGGGATGGTGAACAGCCGTTTTGCTTGCTACCATTGGCACATCCAATTCGACGTGATGACAAGCGAATTTCAGGCCCACTTTGGACCGGACCGTTGTTTGATCCAGATGTGTTGTCCTCGATGACTGTCGAGCGAGCCACAACCATGTGCGGGGATGATGCTGAAACTGCGGTCCGTCATTTGGTTGGTGAAGCTGAATTGGCCCATGTGCCATCACTCATTATTACTGACATGTTGCCCAAATTCTGTGATGTAGGGGGGCCACCTAAAATCCTCGATTTGATTTCAGGGTTGAAAGAACGTGGATACCAGGCAGCAATAGCCCGCTGGGGAGCACCTGCGATTCGAACTAATGCACCATGGAATGATGTCTTAGAGGTCACTCAATCTTGCTTTGATTAGCCACCGATAAACGACATCTCAACGCGTGAATGCACGGACGAAACCTCTGTTCGAATCTCAGAGTAACGATCATCTCGGGAACTCCAACAACTATCGATGAGATCAAGCAATTCTTGATCAGTAGCACCTTCACGCATTGGGGTCAACAAATCCAAACCTTGACTGGCAAACAAACAGGTGTAGAGGTGCCCATCTGCAGAAATACGCGCACGCGTACAGTCTCCACAAAACGGTTCTGTGACGCTGGTGATGAGGCCAACTTCACCGCCTTGTGGAAGTTGATATCGTTTGGCGACATCTCCCCGGCGACTTGGTTCAATGACTTCCAAATCCCCTAGTAAATTTCGTATTTCAGCAGCTGTGACAACATCATTCATGGCCCATCCATTGGTGGTACCAACATCCATGTATTCGATGAATCGGACAGCTATATCTCGATTTGAAAAGCGCCCAACAAGGTCCAATAGTTCGTCTTCATTTGCACCTTTTTTGACAACGGTATTGATTTTGATTGGTCCCAACCCTACAGATTCTGCCGCTTCAATTCCTGCCAACACTGCGGCAACAGTATGGCCTGAGTCGGTGATTGCAGCGAAAGTTGCTTCATCCAACGCATCAAGACTGACTGTCACCCTATCCAACCCCGCTGCGGATAATGCTGGTGCATACCTTGGCAACAACACACCATTGGTGGTCATCGCAATCTCTACATCACGCAGGGCAAGCATTGAGATGAGTTCATGCAAACCCTTGCGTAACAATGGCTCCCCACCAGACAAGCGAATCTTTTCGACACCCAAAGAGATGAACAATCCTGCAAGCCTGTCAATTTCCTCATAGGTCAAAATATCAACCTTGCTTAGAAATGCAAAATCGCTGCCGAATACTTCGCGTGGCATACAGTATCGACATCGCATATTGCAACGATCTGTGACTGAAATTCGGAGGTCACGGAGTGGGCGATTGAGTGTGTCTCTCAAACCTCCCATACTGTGTGCTCAAGTCGGGTGAACCTAACACTTTCTCACAGTGAATGACGGTTCAAACGGGGCTACCCCGGGTCCCCCACCTTTGACTTTGATATACTAATTCGGACAAATACAAGATGATGATTGGAAAGCGCACATATTGTATCTTAGGAACCATGCTGCTCGCCTTCGCCTCCTTGGGGGCAGGTGTATCAGCAGAACAGAATAACGAACAGGCAACTGACCTGGAGGAACTTGGTGTTCTCGAAATCAGTATAGATGAGCATGGAGTGGTTGAAGCAGTAATCACTCAAGATGCGCTTCTATCGTTCATGAACTCGGATGATGAGGCGATACTAGTCATTGAATCCATAGACGCAACCGTCGCTTTGGATGATGATGGAAATATTCTACTCAGTGACATCGATCTTGGAATCGGAGAAGAGCAGCGGGACGAGGTTGCTGTAACCCTACGATTGAGTGAAGAACTTGTCGAGATTCTACAGGATGAAGACATGCACCACTTGCTTGTAGATCTTGGATTCGGCGACGACTTGGAGTTGGATGATTTTGATCCAGAAGTTGAGGACTGGGGAGAAAGTTTGGCCCGTGTAGATTGGGCTGACGCAGCTTACCAGGTGCGTGGAAATCAATCAGACTACGAGCGTGTAATGGATTCAGAAGACCCTGAAGAAGAATTCTATCGCATCCTAGAAGAATTTGAAGAAAATTATGACTCCTTTGTCGATGAAACGTTTGGTGCCCGCCTACACTGGGCTGACGAAGCCTACCAAATTCGAGGCAGCCAAGAGGACTACGACCGTGTAATGGATGCTGAAGATCCTGCTGAGGAATTCTACACGATATACGAAGAAGTGATGCAGGAGTGGGACGAGTCTGAGGATGTCGAAGAGAATGAAACCGGTCTAGATGATGAGGAAGATTGGGAAGATGAATCTGACTTCGAACCTGAGACTGACAATTACTGTGAGCGTGGCTTGCTTCGAGGTGTATTCACTATTGATGATGGTGGAAATGGCACAATGCGTGGCCTAATCATGAACGAAGAGGGAGATGCCATCGGCAACATGTGGGGAGAATTCAATTCCGATGGATTTGCTCATGGCCTTGGTGGTGTTGACAATCTAACTGATGCACAGTGGAAGGCTGTCTACGAAGATGGTCGATTCACTGGCCTATGGAAGATGATTGATGAGAACGACAGCATGCATGGATTGCTCAAAGGACACTATGAAGTCAATGAGACTGAAGATGGTGGCGTATTTCACGGCAAGTGGAAGGAAGTAGACTGCAATGAGAGAGATGATGTTCGACCCCGACACACACCACTACAAGTTGACAGTGATCGAGTCGATGTCCGCCCATTGGACAAGGTTCCAAAGCAAAAGCCAATGATGGACAAGCTTGGAGATGTAATGGACAAGCCAATCATCGAAGATGAAGACGGTGGAGCCATCGTCGATATCGGTGAGGCTGCTGCGGGTTCAACCCTAGGCACCATCGCATTGCTCGGTGCAGGGTTCTTGCGTCGACGAGTCACCGGTGGACTCTGAGTAACGAGTAATACCTAGAATGACATACATGCCCTCAGTAGGTGCCTTTGGGTGCCTGCTGGGGGACTTTTTTAGTTTCAACAATACACATGTTCAAAGGATTGGGCGTGCACGCATCAATTAGAGGAGTCAACATGCTCAACATCACCGATCTGGCCAAAGAGAAATTGGCGGGTTTTGCTGCACAGGCTGAGGAAGCGGATACGCTTGTCCTTCGTGTGGCAATTGTCGGGCGAGGTGCGAGTGGATTCCAGTATGATTTGCAATTGGTCTCACAAAAGGATACTCCAGATGATGATGTCACCTGTGAAGTGGATGGGGTCATTGTCTCAATCGCTGCCAAAAGTGCGGT
>JASLKO010000009.1 GCA_030747475.1 Candidatus Thalassarchaeaceae archaeon
CGCTTGGCGGCATCGAGCTAATTCTGAGGCCGTGACCTCAAGGTTGTGACGAGCCAGCAATTCACACCGTTCATCCGCCGGCATTGAGAGAACCTGGGCTGGCGTACGCCCTGACAATGCTGCTGTCGCGATTGGGAATTCTGTCAAATCTCCCAACTTCACTGTACCCCAGGGCATCAGCATTCGATCGTCTCTGGCAAACAAGGCATACGCTGCTGAATCAAACAAATCGGCACCGAGTGCCACACAAATGGGGAATAGATGTGGGTGTCCACATCCAAAGATATGGATGGGGCGGTTCCAAGGAATGTCTGCGCGACAAGCCAGAATGATTTCGATTAATTCACGATACCTTTGTCGCTCCATAAGGGGGACGATTCCACCAATTGGGTGGACTGCGAATTCATGTTTGCCCATGCCGATGGCACTTTGTTTACGCAAGTCGGCATGGACCCCACCTTGTATTGGACCGTTCAGCATCGTGTCCCCTGCGGTTTGAACAGATATTTCTGCTCTAGAAATGGTCTCATCAACAGCATTCTGAACCTCTTCTTTGGTCATGTCGGGGGTACCAAAAACATCGAGCATGGTGGCGATATCAACCCCTATATCTCGTTGAAATGCCACGATTTCCTCGACGCCGACCTCGACATCCCCGTATACATAATTCTGGAACGTGCCTGAATCCGTCATGATGACACCAGGGTAATCAAGAAGTTCGTGCACTCCATTTTCCAATGCCTTTCCCTTCAAGTTCTCATGTTTCCAAATTACATACGAATTGGTAATGAGGGCTTCAAAGCCATACTGCTCCCACATGTCGCGAGGTTCCACTGTACGGATATTTGGATTGATGACGGGAAGTAGGCAAGGCGTATTGAGAACGTGTGTAGAGGTGTGGAGTTTTCCAAGACGGGCCCAACCATCTCGCTCGACCACCTCAAACTTGCCGTGGTCACCCTCTCGGCACGGCGTCGGCTCGCGTGTCATCAGGGCAAGCCGGCCGACACATGGCTTTCAGCCATTCGGAGAACTACTGGGTTCTCTCAAAGGACTCTGGTTCGTAAACACCGTTGACCCTACAACCAGGATCTTGGCCATCGACCAAGTTATCGCCATCATTGTCTTTACCATCTGCACAATCACCAATAGCATCATCATCGCTTGACAAGAGTCCATCAGAATTACCGGCAACATAGAAACCGGCAATGCCCAGAATTAGTACGACGCCAAGAGCGATGGCCCAAGTGGTGGCCGAAGAATTGCCCTCATGTTTGTGTGTGATTTCAACTTCGACTTTGCGAACGCCCTCTTCGGTAGCGGCTTCATTGACCAATTTTCCTAAATCGGGGTCCGCCATGAACTTGTGAGGGTGGTCGCGCTTGTCAACCCATCTATTTTCATAGGGTTCAAATACCCTCGAAAACAACTTATTATTGGTATCAATATGGCACAAATTATTCGGGATAAAGACGCGGAAATGGAACTAGAAAATGCGCTGAATCGGGGTGATTCAGTTTGGGTGATTGGAGACGTCCATGGACACTCGGATGCACTCGAGAATTTGATCACAGAAATTGACCCTAATCCAGGGGACCGCATCGTATTGCTTGGAGATTTAATCGACCGAGGGCCCGACGCTAGAATGGTCATCCGAATCGCACAACAAAGAGGTGACACTTTTGCCATAAAAGGCAATCACGAAGATATGGCACTCACCGGATTCAAGGGCAAGAAAAAACTCTCCTGGGTGCCACCTATCGATTGGTTGTACAATGGTGGCAAACAGTGCTTGGACAGTTATCGGAATGAAGAAGGTGAATTGAATGAAGATGATTGGGTTCAAGATTTGATTTGGATGGCGCAAAGACCCCACATGATATTGCTCGATGAATGGGTACTGGTGCACGCCGGAATCGATCCAAAAATCCCGCTTGATGAACAAGATGCGAACACATTGATGTGGATTCGTGATGAATTTCACGATGCCAAAAAACCTGTTGACGGATACAGATGTGTTGTTTTTGGCCATAGCATCACACATGTTGTATTGGGGCAACGAATCGGAGACATTGGACGTAGTGAATTCAATCTTGAAGATGGTCGCCCATTGTGGTTGGGAATTGATACAGGAGCTTGTGATTCAGTATCAGGATGGTTAACAGCAGTCGACTTGAATTCTGGCGAAATCGTACAGGCCAACGACAATGGAGATTCCAAAAGACCTGGTTTGGCCTTTACACGAAAGTGACATTGCCGAACTTGAGGACAAACTCACGCCCAAGTTCATCAAAGGTATCGAGTAAGCTTTCACTGTAGCGAACACGCCACACTTCACCGGTGGCCAACAAGTCACTTTGAATGCCCTGGAGCGTCCCAGGTGCAGCACCACAAGCGATGCAAGCCCCATCTAGATTGAGAACCAAATCAACTCCAGAGTCATCCACTGAAATATGCTCGACTTTGACACCTCCACCATGCCCCTCAAGGGCCGCGCGAACAATGCCCAAACGGGCAAAGATGGCAGGCACCAATTCATCTGAATCAATCAAATCTGACAATGGCGTTGCTCTAAGGCGTGCATCGCGGACCGGATCTGCATTTTCTGCAATCCGCCTTTCAGCCTCTGATTCGAGGGATTTGGTCGCTTCAGCGCGATAACGATCCGCCAATTCGTCATCGACCATGATGCTCGCAACCTCCACGACTTTCTAAGTCTCACCGCACCTATGGTGCGAAAAATAGCAAAGAGCAAATTGATAAGGGGCCGACAATCGAGAAAATATTGAGGAGAAATTGCCTATGTCCCAAGAAGTGATTCTACGAATCAGAAATCTTCATGTCTCAATCGAAGATACTGATATTCTCCGCGGTATTGATCTGGATATCATGGCAGGCGAAGTTCACGCACTTATGGGGCGAAACGGCAGTGGTAAGTCGACCCTTGCCAACGTGCTGATGGGCCATCCTGCCTATGATGTGACCGATGGCACAATCGAATTCCTAGGTGAAGATTTGACGGAGATGGAACCATGGGAAAGAGCCAGAGCCGGACTTTTCCTTTCGTTCCAGTACCCACAAGCCGTCCCCGGACTCCAAGTTGGTAATTTCCTTCGCAAGTCGGTTCAGGCCATTCGAGGTGAAGATGCACCCGGCGCTAGAGATTTCAGAGCGGAATTGAATACAGCCATGGATGAATTGGATGTTGACAAGCAATT
>JASLKO010000010.1 GCA_030747475.1 Candidatus Thalassarchaeaceae archaeon
CACTACGGGATTTCGCAAAAAAAAATTGTCACTTCAAAGTTTGATGTCTGGCTGTGAGTGTTCTCGTCATGGCGTTTGAGTTTCTGGAAACACGTCGGAACAGGAAAGAAACATTGGGTGCATCAAGCCAATGTATTTCATAATCCAGCATGTACTTCAAGGGGCGCATTAGCAATCCAATTGCGTCTTCATCGCTGAAATCAATTTCAGCAAATCGCTCAGCAGCAATTTCAGCAAACCGAGGGCGATGGTGTACTGAAATTCGGTATTCCACACCCGAAGTCCCGCGCACACGTATAGCAAAAGAGCGACCTGAGTAATGTCTTCGGCTTTCGCCACCAATGTCAATGGTTGCATTCAACTCTTGTGCTGTTTCACAAATCCATTCTATGGAACGATTGTGAGGGTCAAGACCTTCACAGTGAAAGTTCTTCAGAACCCAATCTATTCGTTGTTTGTTCAATTTTTCTTCTAGTTCAGTTTTCATAATATCAAATCCTTTTGTTGCTCATATATTCAGGTGATATGAGCGACACCTGTGGTGGGGTGCCCCCTGCCCATCGGGCAGGGAGCACCTCTTGTCGTCTCAGCCATTTCTAGCTGGTAAGGCCCGCGCACGCGGGATGCTCTGTTTGTTTGTGGCTCAGCCACCAACAAGACCGGGCAAAATGCGAACGGAAGAAACCGTTGAAAGGTTCTCCTCGTTCACCTGTTCTGCCTGAATCAGCTGGTTGTCAGCGTAAATCCAAGCACCAGAATTCTGCTGAATAGTCTCAACTGTATCAGCTGGACTCAACGTCATCTGGGTATGCCCAGTCTTATCAGCAAGCTGCACCGAAATCATATGTTCCATGCAATGCCTCCTTTACTGGTTGACCTCGTCTACGAGCCGAGTCCGGTCCTACCGGCGTGTAGTCATTGGAATTGGTCGTCACACCTCATCCTCCTTGTGAAATTGAAATGGGATTTGTCTAGATTCCGATTTGCTCCCTCGTGTGGCGGCAAAAAGAGTGGGGGTCATTCTCCGTCCTCCTCAAGTGTCCAATCTGCCAAATTTGTCTGAAATCGATCGAGGAGTCGTTGCCATGGCATGGGTACCCCTGAATCGTCGTCTCCCACGTCCCCCATTGGCGCATTTCCAAGAGCGCGGCGCCACAAGTGATCGATGTTGACGTTGCGTTGACGTTGATGATGAACTGGGGTGCCGAACACGTGTTGGCTGAGTGTGTTGATTCGTCGTGCTGAAATCTGGTCATCATACAATGATAGTACAAGTGTTACCAACACATCTCCAAATACAACATTGCTTGCACCAAGGGGGTCAATACAAATCGGGATGCGTTTGTCCTCTACTATTCGGGTAACAAGGTAATACGGCTTTTGTGCTCTGGATTGGATACGATATGTATTCCCGGAACTGCCTATTACATGGATTCCACCATCAACAAAGGATGCTCTATCTTCCAACTCGTTCACCACGTCTCGAAGGAAATTGAATGAAGTTGCCCAAGCCTCCGGAACTCTGGCGATGAACTCATCATCCGATACCAACCAAATGAATAGGGCTGTGATGAAGCGACGTTTGTTCGCGAGACCAAAGTCACCACGCAGTAGATGAGCGACGTATTTGCGCAACATCGGTTGTGTGGGTAATCGAATCACACCGGCCTTCTCTAATCGAGATAGTTCGTTGTCGACAACGGTCTCTGAAATATTGGGTGCGGGTGTTTGAACATCTTCAAAATTGAGAATTGAAAAGGAGTTGCTCCATGATGCGTCATTGAAGGGGCCAAGATAAGGGAAGCCCATGTCCATGATGTGATGACGAATCATTTGGTTGCGGTGATCTCTGTGAAACATCTCCTGGAACTTCCCACGCAATTCCGCCACGTATTCTAGCGATGCATGAGGACGAACCCATCGGGGTATACTACGCGTACGATTCAACGATCGTTTCACCCATGGGACACACATCTCACAGAGGTCTACGTTACCTCTAGCAGAGTGTTTGAGGGATTCTGAGGGAGTGCCGCAACTACCACAAATTTGTTCATTATCAATCATGGTTTCAATCTCCGTTTTCTATCCTTTATAACCGAGTTGAGGGCGCATAACATCTCGAGAACTGTGTCTGGCACTCACGGCCTTTCTTCAGGCGCGTAGGGCACTCTTAAAGCGATGGGTTCGGGCATCGGATTTGGCCACTTTTTCACTGCACTTCCGAGTGCCCAATCTGCAAATAATTGGGATATGAGAAGTGGTTGAACCACAATCCTCCGATGGGCTGTTTACTCTTCTTCACCAAGTTCGCCAAGGGCTGCTCTTGCAGCCCTTACAGCAATTCTCATCTCACGGTAGCGCCGATTCCCGAGCGGGCCGTCTTGTTCTTCGGGTTCGTTTCTACGCATATATTCCCCCCACCTTTGACGCCAGTACCGACGATCCCCCCCCCGGCGACGGGTCTGAAATTCGCCCGGGAGGTGACGAAATAACTGGGGGATCTTCTCAGCCGTCTGCAGGTCGTCTCGTAATGCCAAAATTAAGTTGACAATGACGTCTCCAAGAGGACGTTCCAAATCTTCTTCATCACTCGACATCGAGTGAATGCAAATGGGAACTGATTCTTCTCCTTCACCAGCCTCGGAACTGTCATCATCCTCTCGATTGAGAATGCGACTTACTTCAAAACGATCCGCCCTTCCGTTCGGAGCTGTCGGTGCTATGCGGTACATATTCTTGCTCGAACCGGTGACATAAATGCCATCCCCAGCAATCTCTACCTCTGCAGAAAAATCTGCGGCTATTTCCCGAATCCACTGAAATGATCGGGCCCATGAACTTGGGGGGCATGTGAGAAACTCTCTCTCAACCTCGGTTGACCAGAGTAGTAAAGCAGCTCGAAGTCGATCTGCTGGTTCATCTCCATGAGTACCATCTGCAATGCGACATATTTCCTCTCGCAAAGCGAAAGATGTTGGCACACGAGCATTTGTTGTTTCTCGAATCAATGGGATCCAAGGACCTCGCATATACACATACGCCATGTCTTCTATCGAGCGCTCGTCCAATCCGTGATATCGATCGAAAATCAATTGAGGCAGGATTCTACGGTTCTGACAATGTATTTCGCATGCTTTTGGCCCAAACAGCACATCATTAATCCAAATAGAATTGCCATCAAGGCGAATTGAGTGGCCAAATAGATGCTCTGTGTTTTCATCTGCTAATCGAAGATGATTCTGAATTGCAGAGACTGAATTGGAAAGCCCTATTGCGTCTTCACGCATGTCTATTCCATTGGATGTTCGAATGAGAATGCCTTTCGCGTCTTCACCCATCACATATTCTAGAAATTGATTCCAACCTCGCTCAGTTATGGGACAAGGTGACGTGTCACCCCGAACCCAGTGACCCCTTCCTTCTCGAATCTTGGAGTATTTCGTTATCGCTTTACGAGTATCGTAAAACATGTCCTGGCGTTCATCACAAAAAGAAGGGGCCCACGATGGGATCTCTCCAGTTCGTCTCAGAGAACTCTCAACCCACGGTGCACAAATATCGCACAATGCCATTCCAGTTTCTTCTCGGTGTGTTGCAACTTCATGGTTGCAACTCTTACATTCTAATGTTCCATTTTTCATATGTTCATCTCCTTCTCTAATTCTATGCTCACGTATACTGTTTCACCCAATTTCTTTCGAAAATAGCATGATGATTTGGGTACATTATTGCAAGTTGTAATTCGACAACGTGGGCGAGTCTCTGTCGGTTGATTTGGAACCAAAGCCATTCCAATACGTCGTCAACCTCCTCTGTCGTGACCTTACTTGCCTGATTGTAGGCGTAGCCTCTGGCACGGTTACAGGCAAGGCACATCGCGATGAGATTCTCTGGTTCGTTGGCTCCGCCTTCCTTGATGGGAAGGATGTGTTCAATCGTCACATTGTCTGGGCCCTCAATCCCTGATGTTGTCCTTCGAAATCGCATGGGAGTTTCACATGTAGGACATGGACGCCCATCTGCTGCGCCGAGAATGAGAGATCTCATTCCGCGTGTAATGCCTGAACGGCGAACGGGCTTTTCTCCATTTTCCCTAAACTCTCGCGAGCGGGTTTTCATTCGTTCTAGCGATATTTTCCTTGTTTCTACTTCTTGTTCTTGAATTTGAATTGTCATGTTATCACCTACTATGGCGAGAAATGCCATCGGGTTCTTGAATTGATGTTGAATGAACATCGGGGCTGCGTTTTGGGTCCCTATTGAATCCATGTGCTGATGTGAGTTGGTTGACATCGGTACTATGTGTGTTTGAGTTAGACGCTGTCGGGCAGCATTGCCCGTAAGGGGCCAATTGACTTGGCTGATTCGATATCATCTCTCAACATCAGAATTAAGCTCGCAATGATATCACCCATCGGGAGATGGGACGTTTGCATTGCGGTGTGTATGCAAATCGGCGCAGATACTTCATCACTGATTCGAGATGCTGTTCTGATTTCAAAACCATCGTAAATCCATCCCGTTGCAGAGGGTGGGGATATGCGATACAAATTACCACTTGACCCCTCAACCAGTAGGCCAGCGGGGTCGACCCGCACCTCTGATGGGATTTCACTGACGATCTCACGTACAAGTGTGAATGACTTCGCCCAAGGTTCCCTTGAACACGTGTGGAATTCCCGTTCGGGGTGTGATGACCACAGAATCAAGGCTGCGTGAAAACGCCGAGCTGCCTCCATTTCAAAGTCCCCATGGGAAAGACGGTTTACGAGTTCGCGAATGTATGGAATCTGAGGTGCGCGAATGTTTCCCACCTGACCTATGAATTGCAAGCACTGCGTGTTGAGAGAATACAATTCAGCTCGGAAATCAATGGGTCGTGAGTCCAAATCATGGATGCTATCGAACAAAAGTTCGGGTAATACTTCAGGGTCCAGCCAATAATTTTCACCAGAACGGTCGTCAAATTCAACACCATCAACGAGAATGATTGTATCATGAACGATAATTTCATGTTCTCCAAGTGTATGAGTTTCAGCGTAGATGAAACCCTCCTCACTCGTGAAAGAGAAGGCGTTGTTGGTATCCCTTCTCTCTTCGCGTATGTGATCAAACCATTCAGTGATTGACGCCACGGTATCCAACTCATCGGACATCCAGGCGTCTCCCTCACGGGCTTCAGCATGGTTGAATCCTTGGATGATTTCGGGATGTCCCAAACCCACGCACCACTCAATAAATTCCAGCCAAGCCCAGTCATTGTGAGGTCCCAAATGGTTGTGAATTTGAAATTGATGTGGACGCCCATTAAGGCCACGGGGGCCCCACTGTGCGTTGTAATTCTGCCCAACTATTTCCTCAAGTGCTGCTCGAGTTTCTTCAATGATTTGTGGCTCATCATGGACCAATGTTTTTGCCCATACGGGGAGTTTGTTGGTGCGCGCACCTGAATATTCTACCCACGGTTCGCAGATGTCACAAAGAGCAGTTCCAATGATTGAGTCATCTTCAGCACGTGACCAAGACATGTTGCTTGGATTGTAAATTTGTTGACAGCTCTTGCAAGTTAATTCGGCAGTTGCGTATTGATTTGGCATATTATCACCTAATGTGGCGGCAAAATGATCAGCATCTCTTAGATTTGTACTCGCAACTTGGATTGGCGATCCTGTGCAATACCCAATTGCCTTCAGTAGAAACGCCTCCATGGGATTGCTTTGCTGAGAAAACACCGCGTATGCTACCATCTAGATTGTAGTATATGTAGATCGGTTGACCACATCCTTTGCAATCGAAGGGTGTGGATTTGCCCCATAGCCACCACATCAAGCCTCACCCCCATGTTGATACTGATATTCGCAATCTGGTTCGGCTTCTGAATGCTTGACCCAATTCTTCCACTTCGATTTTCCACCCTTTGATTCAAGCGCTGAATATACACGAGTCGAACCGTCATCTTTGTGTTGGATGTATATGGGTTTACCACACGCATCACAATCTTTGGACCACCCATGCATCACTCATCACCCCTGTCAATTGGAGCGAATTTGCAATGCAATTGCCTAGGTGCTTCTTCGAAGTAGAGGAAAAGGGCTGGGCACAACCAGCCCTCCATATCCAAGGCCTCGCTCCTGTACCACCAGCCTCCAAACTCTTCACGTACGCGTAGCAATTCAAGGGTGCTGCCAGGGAAGGGCTGTGCTGAGAAAATCAGCGCAAATCCTTCTTCTGCTCCCTCGATTTGACTCGTCATCACATCGATGATGTCGTCTGCACCCTCAACGAAGGGTTCGCGGACAAGGTTCGTATTATCGTCATCAAATACCCAAGCCCCTGCAAACTTGTATGGATTGATGATGCGGATTGAGTTCCGCTCACTCTCTGGTTCAATGTCAATCGGTTTTGTCATATCGTCACCACTTGTGGCGACAAAATTTGGTGCGTAGCACCAGTCTCAAGTAATGAAATAATCTGATATCTCGTTCCCATTGTCGAGGTTAAAGGTTGGTTTCGGTATGGAGGAATGGCGGTCCATATGGATCTTGATTTGTCTTGTATTTGTGCCTAATCCTTTGGCAATTTTATTTTTCTCGTCTTCAATATTCTTCTTTGCAGCCTTGCCTTCTCCCCACACAGGTATAGACCCGGTACTTTTGGGATCGTCGAGGTGTTTCTCTTGTGCTTTCTCTAATTGGTATAAATCTAATTCCAATTGTTTCCAGCGCGCTTCTTTCTCTTTCCTCTGGGGGTGGGCACAAACCTTACATTTATCCTGATTTGGATTAATTTCCTTGATCCAAGCACTCAGGGGTCTTTCGTGTAATTGCTTGAAAGTATGTTTCACTGTTTTTACCAATTCATCTGTATCTGATGGATGTACTCCAAAGCAATCGTGAACAGCCCAGAAATCATTGATTGTCTCATTGGCACAGATGGCATTGATGACCATTGTCATGTGGGCCCCATCTAAAGACTGCACGAAATTAGGTGTGATTCCTCTTTTCATTTCACGGATTATCTTCTTCCGAACTTGCTTTGCTCTCTCCTTCTTCTCCGGCGAGGCGAGGTGTTTAGGATTGGGGATATTGGAATTAACACGAGAAGGTGTGAACGTTGATCGAATGTATACAGACTTGCGGAATTCTGAATAATTCTGAATCTCTTGAGCCCCCATTCTACTTGATTCGTTCTCGAATGGATCGAGTCTACGCAATTGTTTGTTGATTTCATAAATCAATGGCCTGCGTACGACACTGTGGTGAAATGAGCGGTTGTCTCCATTCAATATCTTCAGGAATCCCTCGTAGAAATCTTCTCCAGCACTTTCAGATTTTGTAAATGGGTTCTCGATGAATTCTTTCACCTCTGATGGGTCCACACCTAGGGCAAGGATGATGCTTCTGAGAATCGTATCATCTCTCTCTCCTCCTCTTTTTTTGCAGTATGCTTCCCTGATTAAATTATCAAAATCAAATTTGGGGTCGAGGGAAGTTATTTTTTCAAAATAATAAGGTATGCCTGGCAAATTTCCTGCCGACAATTTATCCCCCCAATATGAAGTCCACCACTTACCATGGGTGCCTCCATATTTCCCATCTGTCTTGCGGTCGGGATAATAATTCAGCACTCTGAATCCAATAGGTGTTGTCCACATCACAATATTTTCTTCAACATCGTCTACTGCTCTCTTCAATACATCTTCTACCGACTTATTGACACCCGCGGTAACAATTTCTACCGCCTTCTTGTAATCTGCACCCAATTTCGTGGCCATTATTGCTTGCAACTTTGGAGGGATTTTATTGCTAATCTCCTCACCTAATAATCCATACAATAACGATGTTTCATGCCATATCGCAACTCGGGTCGATTTCCATTTCGGACCTATGTACTCGGCTTCTTGGATTTCGTTAAACCGTTCAGGGGTCTTTCCTTTGGATTTTCGATTATTGGTTGGACTAAGATGATAGGAACAATTGAATTTGAATAACTCTGCATCATCCTCATCTTCCTCGTAGTTGTCATCGCGCTTGACTTCTCTCGTGGCGCGGTCCAATTCTTCCCCTGGTTTCTTAACAAAATATACCACCGTTCTAGTTGGCCTACAAGTCATGATTTTACCATACGGATATGGATTCTGTATAGTCCCTGATTTTGTTTCAGGGTTCTTGTGTCGATTGAGGTTTTGTATGTGGATCTCGAAGCGAGCAGGGTTGTCTTTTTCAAATGGAATGAGTTTTCCTGTTCCTACAGATTGACGATCTGGAACGTCTACTTCATGAATGGTTTCTATGAGGTGTTTTCCTTTTTCGAATTTGTCCTTGTGCTTCTCAAATAGATGGGTTTCAAACTTCTGCTCTGACGGTGATTCGTGATCACAATCTGTTTCGTGGCAATGGTATGAAGCTTCGTCGGATCCGCAATAAACGTGTTTCCGTGTTAAAAATCCAGGTCTCCCGTTCTTATTCCCCATGAATTTACCTTGGAAATCTTTAGTTCCATACGCAAGAGTCATTGTTATGTTTTTTGCAAACTTCCTTGAAAATACTTGGTCAATCACTTTTGGAGTGAATATATCATTCAAATTGTCATGCCGAAACAATACTGAGCATTGTGATTCGTGATTTTCATATGCTCTTCTGGCTTCATTAACAACCGATAGATACAGATCCGATTCTGGGAGAGGTGTTTCGCCTTCTTGATTTGCAGACTCTGAAATTTGGTTGGGAAGGACGTTGACTTTTTTTGCAAGGTCTTCGTTCCTCAACAACGCTGAAAGGTGTTGGTAAACGTTACAAGACCCGTCCAATTGTACTGGCATTCCAGATTTTACTTTATCCCAATCTGATGGTTTGCCCCCTTTCTGTTTGTGTTCATCATAGACGCGGGCAACCTCTAGAATTGCAGCTAACCTCTGCATAGATTCTCCTTTCGACTTGGGAATTTCTTGCCACTTGTCGATGTGCTTTATTGGGTCTTCTGCAATTTCTTTGAATGTTTCAATGTTGTCAAGAACCCATTGAGCACGCCAATCGAAGGGTGCTTTCTTTAGATTATCTTCCCATGTTGGATCATCAATTATCCCTGCTGCGAGATTGAAGAGGTGGATCCTGAGCCATTTCCACCCTGATTCACCCAACGGTTTCCATTCTTTGAAGCGAATAAGGGCGCGATCGATGTCACTTTCTTGAGGGCTTAGTAAGGTGCATCTTGGATATAGACGGCCTCGCCAACCACAGGACCATACATGCCAGAATACATTCCCATTTAGAGAGAGAATTTTCCTTGTCCAATCTGTGATGACAAGTTCCCATTTTTTCCGGGTATCACGGTTCTCAGGAAGTTTGATCCCTTTTGCATCCTCAGTTTCGCCAAGAAGTTTGGTCTTCATCTCTGCCGGCACATGAGTGCGGCACCACCTCTTTGTGTGTGTATCCTCTAAGGCAAAACAAGCGAGTGACTCACATTTTGATTTGTTCTCTTTGTCATAGAATTCACACTCTCTTTTGATTGTTATTTTGTCAATCTTGTTCCAGTCTGATGGTGAATTCATATCTAGAATGTTTTGATCTTTGTCAAAGCCTTCAGCAATTGTATTCAATAAATCCGTGTTAATCTCCCATTGTGTTTTCTGTAAATGATTCAAGGCATCGATCGATTGTTTGTTGACGATTCCCCGACTGCGGCCGACTGTAGAAGGGGTGTCGTACCAGCGAGCATCCGGATTCACAATTTGCCCGAGGTTTTCGTAATCCTCCAGATTGGAAATTACTTTCCGCAAGCGCCGATAACCACCACCCTTAGCATGAGTGGGGGGGGTCAGAAATCCACGTGGAATAACTTGACCTCGGTGTTGGTTCCTCTCTCTGGCAAAAATTTGGTCCTCTTTGTTAGTAATTTTTTTGTCGATTCGTAGTTTACTGGGTTGCTCTTCCGACCACTGATGGTCTAAGGGTTGAGCATACGACCATCGATCCCTACCCGATGAATCGAAATAATCGAATAATGGATGCTTGTTTCGGCCTCCATTCTTTTGGTAAAATTCCTCCCACTCCTGTTTGGTCCTATCATGTTCTGTATCTGGGTCGTGAATTAAATTGTAAAATTGTTCACGAAATACCAAAATATTAGGATAGCCTTTCTCCAATATTGCTTCATCTTCTTCTAATGCCTTGGCTGTAATGAGATCGCCAAAATCACCAATTTTTATTCGCAGCCATTCAAGTTCGAACATTAATAACAAGCAATTGTAAGCTATTTTTTCAAATGGTTTGGTGCGTTTCCATGCTTCATATTTATCCGCCGGATGAGGTTTGGTTGCCATGGAGTTATTCTTTTGCATTTTCTCAATGGCACTGTATTCTTTTCCTCCCAAATTATCCTTTATATTATCGTAGTTTTCCATCATCCGTTGTACTCTTGCGCTGAAGAAATCGGAAAGACGTAATCCCAAATCAGTAATGAAATCAGTCCCAATCAATCGCCCTGGTTGGTTGGAATCCTTGTACCTTGTGAGCTGAAATAATGTCTGGACAATAATAGTTGCACAGTCTTCTTCCCATGTCTTTTCAGTTTCGTTGATTAAGTCTTCAGCACGAGATAGGGCCCTTAGAAATCTAACTTCAAAGGCATTTCCTCCTTCAGTGTCATCATTGTCAGATTCTAGAATCATAGTTCGTAGAGGGCCTTCGAAATTTTCCGTAAGGCGCTCTGCGGATTTGATTGCTATTTCTTCTTGGTTGTCTCTCTTCTTCTGTCTCAAAATGGACCGTGTACTTTCTCCTCGGAGGAATTTCTCGTACCATACCTGGAGATAAATCCGAGCTTTTTCTTGGCCTCCTTCTTGCAAGATTGTCTCATAATCCTTTTTCTTGAATTCAGGAATCAATGCGAGAATTTCATCATCTGTGAATGATTTTACTTCAACTCTCTCACCGGGTTGGTAATCCATTCACTTTCACCTCTCTCCTCAAAGAAGCGATGTTAGCAACATCCTATTTGGGTTGTGCGCTGTCGCAATCACGCGTCTGGTGTACAATATGGGTATCTCTCTCGAAATTGCACTGCCTAGTATACCTCTATCCAATGCGTACTTTACGTGTCGCTACGCGTGCCTACGCGAGCCGTTGGGATTCCCCGTTGGTGCAGAACGCCTAGAGGACGATGCAGAGGCCATCCATGCCTGGTGGGAAACCGATGAAGGCGAAGTTGTCGCTGTCGGCCGTATCCATCGAATACCTGACGATTCCGATGGGGCCCAATCCGATCATGCCGGCCCTGATGCTGCTGTCTGTCCTGCCTTCACCCCTCTAATCGATGGGGGTGCTGAATTACGCCCAGCTGTACAAATCCGCCAGATGGGTACTCGGGATGAATGGCGCAGGCAAGGGCTCGCAAGTGGTCTTGTAGTTGCTTTGGAAGCCGCCGCCATCAGCCATTGGGGGGCAAAGAGTGGGTGGCTACAAGCAAGACTTGAGGCCATCCCGATGTATGCTGGTGAAGATTGGATTCAGTTTAGCGATGAGTACGATGTCAAAGGCATTGGACCACACCGTTCGATGTGGAAAATGCTCGATGGAGAGGATTCGGATTGAACGAAGATGAGCGGATTGCCATCTGGTTGGATGCACTGCTCAAGGTTGAGATGGATCT
>JASLKO010000011.1 GCA_030747475.1 Candidatus Thalassarchaeaceae archaeon
CATTTGCAGCCATTCAAAGTGCCAGCCGTGAATCTACAATCCAAGTGACGGGCATGGTTGCGCAAAAGCGCCCACCCAAGGTACCTGAGGGTGAGCCTGAGCCACCTGCAGAATACGAAATCAATGTCACATCTGGCCAAATCCTAGCGCTCGCAGAAACTCCACTCCCAGTGGGTGTTGTCGACGATGTTCACGTTGGACTCGATGTCCGTCTAGACAATCGTCACCTCGACTTGCGTCGCGCGCACGTAAATGCCATGTTCCAGTTGCGTGGCAAGGTCCTACAGTATGGCCGTGATCATCTGATTACCGAAGGGTTCAACGAAATGAATTCACCCAAGATTATCGCCAGTGCTTCGGAAGGTGGCACCAACCTATTCCCAATGAAGTACTTTGAAACGGATGCTTACCTGTCACAATCCCCTCAATTGTACAAACAACTCGCAGTCCTTGGTGGCCTTGAACGCGTATTCGAAATCGGGCCTGCTTTCCGAGCCGAGAAGCACGACACATACCGACATCTCAACGAATTCATCTCCTTTGATATCGAAGGTGCATGGATGAATGATGAAGACGTAATGTGTGTCCAAGAGAGAATGATTCACCACATCTGGAGTCAAGTGGCAGCAAATGACCAGAACCTAATCGATGTCATCAATGAATACAGAGCATCGCAGGAACAAGAC
This sequence comes from Candidatus Thalassarchaeaceae archaeon, assembly GCA_030747475.1. Classification (GTDB taxonomy): domain Archaea; phylum Thermoplasmatota; class Poseidoniia; order Poseidoniales; family Thalassarchaeaceae; genus MGIIb-P. The sequence continues at coordinate 687 of JASLKO010000011.1, forward strand.
CCAATCACTGTGGAGGTCCCTAGTCTACCATTCCCACGAATCCCATACTGCGAAGCGATTGAAATCGTCAAAGCCGGTGGGGGGGAAATTGAGTGGGGCGACGATATCGAATCACACCACTGCGATTTGATTGCAGCAAAGTATCCAGGCTTCCACTTCCTACCACGTTGGCCGATGTCGATGAAACCGTTCTACATCTTCCATGACGAATCAGAAAAGGGTTCTACAGGGGGACAACTCTCCCGTGGATTTGACCTCAATTATGGTCGTGACGAAATGACAAGTGGCGGCCAGCGAGAGCATCGAGTCGAAGTTCTTGAACAGAATCTCATCAACATGGATCTCAACCCCGCCGAGTTCACATTTTACACAGATGGATTCCGATTTGGAGCCCCGCCTCACGCAGGATGGGGACTCGGTGTCGCTCGTCTACTAATGGTCCTCACCGGAGCAGGGAATGTACGCGAAGTTGTGCTCTTCCCGAGAGATCGAAGTCGAGTGACGCCTTGATTGGGGTGTGTCGATGAATTACAAATTACCGAATAATATCTGAATGCTCAACCGAAAAGAACGGGTATCTCTCACCCCTTCGGGGTGAATATGGGGGATACGCCAGTCTTTGCCTATCTGCTTCTCAAAGAGCACCCATATGGGCGCGAGATGCTGCGACAAATGCTCTCAGAAGGATTTGTTCCAGCCATCATTATCGAAGAAGATTCAGCCATCGGTGATGAGGAACGTGAGAAATTCCTCAAGCGTATTGAAGGCAACCCAATCGCACCGACGATTGTCGAACAAGTTGCCGAGCTCGATGTCGTACATGTGACGGTTCCAATTCACAATTCTGAGGAGGTCATGCCGCATATTCGCGAGATGGACTTGGATCTGATTGTGTTCGGAGGAACACGTATCATTCGTGGAGAAATTCTTGATTGCCCAAAAGACGGAGTTGTGAATTCACATCCGGGATTATTGCCCGATTGTCGAGGCTCCGCGAGCCCGGCCTGGTCCGTCTATCACGACATTCCTATCGGCAGCACCACTCACTTTTGCGACAATGGTATCGACACAGGAGAATTACTTCTACGTCGAGAATTCCCGGTGAAACGCGGGATGACGTACGAAGATCTCTGCTACGAGACTCTTGTACTCGCAGGCGTTTTGATGAAGGAAGCGCTGATGGCATATGTTGCAGGAAAGTGGCCAGAAATGCGCCATGCCCAAGGCGAAAGCCCATGGCCTACCTTCCGTAACGCTCCTCCAGAGATTCTGGAAGTTGTGGACCAGAAGTTGGCTGACCAAACTTATGCACACTATGTGGACTGAGGTGAATGAATGAACAATCCGTATGCAAATGATGCAATGAAAGGAATGAGAGCCGTTGTCTGTGGTGCCTCCAAGGGCATTGGACGAGCCACTGCAGAAATGCTAGCGGCCTGTGGTGCTGATGTCATTGGACTCAGCCGAAGCGCACCAGACATCCCCGGTGTTCGCTCCATGTCCCTAGACTTGGAAGATGCCGATGCCATTGCAAAAACAATTTCAGGTGTTTTGGCGGCAGGTCCAATTCACATTCTAGTGAACAATGCGGGAGGGCCGCCTGGTGGCCCGCTATTGGACAATGAAATCAAGGATTTTGAGGCCCCATTCAAACGTCACCTACATGCTGCACATCAAATCACACAGATGGTAGCCCCTAGCATGGAAGAAGCTGGCATGGGCCGAATCGTCAACATCATCTCTACATCCGTTCGTGAACCGATTCCAAACATCGGATTGTCCAACACCCTACGTGGTGCCATGGCATCATGGGCGAAATCACTGAGTCGGGAATTGCCTGCTTGTATTACAATCAACAATATCTTGCCAGGGTTTACCGATACGGATAGACTAGGGTCGCTGGCCGAATCAATTGAATCAAAAACAGGCCGAAGCCAACAAGACATTCACGACACTTGGATGGCACAAGTACCGATTGGACGCCTCATTGATCCGAGGGAAACCGCTTCGGCCATTACCTTCCTTTGTTTACCACAATCAGGTGGAATTCGTGGCGTTAGTTTGGCAGTTGATGGTGGCCGCATGCGCTCCATTTGAGGGATTGAAATGGCTGGTGAATCGCTAACGCCCGAGCAGGCACATCACCTGCTAGATTTGATGGCCAAAGGCGAAGGCTTCGATGAGGGCATGGATGCAGGTGTGGCCCTCACATTGGCAGATATTGCATTGCAAATCGATCAACCAGAACGCGCTGAAGCCCTCATCACCCATGCCATTCAATTGGCCAAGAATACTGAAGACAATGACCAATTGGCTTGGGCATTGCTCACAAAAGCAAGAATTGTAAATGATGGAACCGCACTTGAAGAGGCTGAAGATTTGGTGGCTGTGAGTGAGGATGATTGGTTGCGCTCATCATACAACAATCAATGTGGAATTTATGCCTTGGAAAATGGTGATTTATCTACAGCGAAATCCGCTTTTGCACAAAGCCTAGCACTCAAAGAAGCACTTGAGGACAAAGTCGGACAAGCAAATACACTCTACAACCTCGGCGAAATTTCCCGTGAAGAAGGAATGTTTGAGCAATCAAAGGAATTCCATGCGCGATGTGTGGACCTTTTGGAAGAGTTAGGCGACAGGAAAGGCATGGTCAATGGTTTGGCAATTCTCGGACATCTTGAGGCCATTGTAGCGAATGTGGATGGTGCAATTATTCACTATGAGGCCGCTCTAGAAATCGCTGAACAAGAGGAGGATTTCGAAGGCACGGTTGTCTCTCGCTGGGGTTTGGCTGAAATGGCCAGAGCGGTCGATGATCAAGACTTGGAACTTCAACATCTATCGCAAGTCATGGCTGGATTCATGCAATTGGGTAGATCAACTCCAGAGCCAATCAAGGATCGGCTGAATGAATTGGCAGATTCTGTACACGGAGGGAACTGAATGGAATTCGATGTTTTCTTTTCGATTTCTCAGACTCCTGATGCAGCGGGCACATGTCCCGATGAAACCACGATGTATGCCAATTATCTCGAACAACTCACAGTTGCTGATGACTTGGGGTATGGTGTTGCATGGTTGGCACAAGCACATTTGTCTACCGAGGTACAGAAACGAAACAAGAGACCTGTCATCCCTCATTGGGAAGGTGAAGTCGGTCTTTGTACCGATTTTTTCCAACTCGCCATGCTTTCGATGACACATACAAACCGAATCGAAATCGGGAGTGCTGTATTGTCAATCTTGGCAAATGGTGGACCGATTGCAGTTGCTGAAAGAATCGGGAACTTCTGTGCGTTACAAGAAGTCCGTGGGGATTCGAGAAAACTGAATTTGGGTTTCAGTGCGGGGCGATTCCAATTCATGGCATCTCCATATGGAATCGTGCCACGAAATGCCATCGAGGAAACTGCTTGGCCGGCTCTTCGAGGACAGATTTTTTGGGAAGCCGCAGAAATCATGCTACGTCTCGTACGTGGCGACACCATCTCTTCTGATGAGATTCGTAAGACCACATTGTCTAGAGCAAACTTCCGCTCAGATGAGGATTGGATTGCAGTACAGAATGCAAATGGAAATGACGATGAAGCAATTGAAATCCCTCAAAGATACCTGTTTGAGGAAATAAAAACCGTCCCTCAAGAGTGGGACAGAACAAAACTGAATTTGGTCATCGGTAGTCACGAACCTGCACTGCAAGAGCATGTCAACAAATTCATGCCTGTCCAAGTTTTCAATCTCAGTATTACTCAACCAGAAGTCATCGAAGCGACACATGAACGGATGAAGGGTGCATATCTTGGTGAATGGGAACGTAGGATGATGCCTCGAACGGTCATGGTCTTCCTTAACGAAGAAGATGGGTTAAGTGAAATCGAAAAAACAGCAGCGGCGAAGATTGAATCTGAAGGGGCTCTTTCCTCATATTGGGCCGCGTTGGAAGGGACACTTGATCCTGCAAAAGTTTCCAAGGCTGCAAACAATGCTGTCATTGGAAACGCAACAGAAGTCGCGGCTCAAATTCGTGAACGATTTCATCCTGATGATCGCCTAATGCTGTGGTTTGACTTTTTCAGGCACGACTCCGAAAGAATCTGTCGCGACATGCGCGCATTCATGGACAAGGTCGTACCCCTTGTCAATGGGGGGGCATCGAATGAGTGAACATCGACCATCTTCTGTCGCACCTGGAAGGCCGGGTTCAGCGGTTTATCCGACATCTCCCATTTCAGATGGAGCAAAAGGTATCGCGACAGGGCGCGATGTTGAATGGGAACCACTCGTCGACTTCAGGCGCAATGACGTTTCAGAGAATACGATTCATGGCGCCATCGCTTGGGCTCATGGTTCTGAGGTCATCCATTCATTTGGAGGAAATGTTCTGTGTTATGGACGCAGTATGATGAAACCGCTACTGATGAAAGCATTCGCTGATGTCTTAGATTCAGAGCTGACTGACGAGCAGAAAGCGATTGCCTGCTCATCACACAATGGAGATACCGAACACGTTGCAGCAGCACAATCGATCCTTACTGAATCAGAATGGGGGTTGATGCAATGCCCCCTAGATGTACCTCTCATTCAATTCGGCCGCCAAGTACGCCGGCCTCGAAGATGGTTTCACACATGTTCTGGAGAGCATGCTGCGATTCTCCGGGCACTCCGTGCTTTGGGTATTAATCGCGCAGGTTACACATTGCCACAATCGGATTGGTTCCCACTGTTCCTCGATGTACTTCGCCGATTTTTGGGCGACCCACACTGGGAACCCAAACGCGTTTCAAAGGATGGTTGTGGATTGCCTACAGTCTCCAATACAGTGAATGAACTCGCGGTGATGTTTGCTGGATTGGCTCGAGAAAAAGACGTGGATTGGATATGGGATTCCATGTGCAAGTATCCAGATCTCATCGGAGGTTTCAATCGACTTGACTCAACAGCAATCAAGGCGGGTGATGGCATGGTGTTGGCCAAGGAAGGGGCCGATGGTTTACTCGGCCTTTCCGTCATTCACGAAGATTTCCCACAAGGTCTCGGCATTGTCATCAAAATCGCTCACGGATGGAATTCACAAGCCACCTGGTATGTTGCGCGTGCCGTGCTTGGTGTCCTTGGAATTGAGTTGAGAAATCCTTACCCACTACATCGACAAAAAGCATTCATTGTCCCAGGTGTCGTTCCTGAAGACCGACTTGACAAGTTGGAACAAGTGGTTACGTGGGACGAGTGGGATCCAAATTCAGACCGATGGTATTACGATTGGCGAAAATATTCCAATCCATTCTCTGGAGAGGGGAACCATGAGTGAGGTGACCGAACTTTCGAATTTCATTGGAGGGCAATGGCGCCCTGCAATTTGTGAACACTGGATTGAAGATTACGCTCCAGCTACTGGAGAACATATCGCCCGAATCCCATGTTCTTCTAGCGAAGATGTAGATGATGCCGTTGAGGCTGCAATGGATGCCTTGGGAGGATGGGCGGCACTCAGTATTCTGGAACGTGCAAAGTGGTTGGACAAAATCGCAGATGCTTTGGATGCACGTGGTGAAGAAGTAGCACAATTGGAAAGTTTGGATACCGGTAAACCAATCACACTGGCTCGAAATGTCGATGCGGCACGGTCTGTAGCCAACTTCAGATTCTTTGCAGAACAAGGTCGTGAGTTTGAATCAGAGACCTTTGAAATGAGTGATGCGACCAATAGAGTACTGTACAAACCAGTCGGTGTTGCAGGACTAATCACACCTTGGAATCTACCATTGTACTTACTATCCTGGAAAGTCGCTCCGGCATTATTGATGGGAAATACAATTGTGGCCAAACCCTCCGAGTTGACACCGATGACCGCATCACTATTGGCGGAAGTCATCGAGGATGTCGGATTGCCAGATGGAGTGTTCAATTTGGTTCATGGCAATGGACTAGATGCTGGAGCACCCCTCACTTCACATCCGGATGTCGATCTTATTTCATTCACAGGAGGAACGGACACGGGGCGTGAAGTCGCCAAAGCGGCCTCATCCGGATTCAAGAAACTAAGTTTGGAGTTGGGGGGAAAGAATGCTACAATCGTACGGTCAGATGTTGATATTGAATCGATGATGCCAAGTATTGTTCGCGCTTCATTCTTGAATCAGGGCCAAGTTTGCTTGTGTGGTTCAAGAATCCTGATTCATGAATCGATTTACGACGCATTTGTAGGATCATTTCTCACTGCTGTAACCGACATGATTGTCGGTGACCCTGCGGATGAAGAAACTGTACTTGGCGCACTGATTTCACAATCACACAGAGACAAGGTACTCTCATACATTGACCTCGCTGAACAAGAAGGTGGCGAAATTTTGTGTGGCGGGGGTGCACCGGTTGGAATTCCTGAAGCATTTGAAAATGGGTTTTGGATTTCGCCCACTGTCATCGATGGATTGGCACCCGACGCTCGTTGTGCAATGGAGGAAATTTTCGGCCCTGTTGTGACACTACATCCATTTTCGGATGACCAAGAAGCCATTGAAATCGCCAACATGACCGATTACGGGTTGGCCGGTTCAATATGGACTTCAGATGTTGAAGCGGGTGGTTTGATGGCTGAACAAATCGATTCCGGCATGATCTGGGTTAACTGCTGGTTACATCGTGATTTGCGCGTCCCATTTGGTGGTGTCAAAAATAGTGGTGTGGGTCGAGAAGGTGGACGATGGAGTCTCGGATTCTTTTCCGAAGCGATCAACATCTGTGTCAAGCACTGAGTATTGTCCACATTGCCCAAGCACCCATGTACATCCCCGTCAACCCACCAACGCCCAACCATAAGCCAGTTCTGAACGGTTGAACATCATATTTCCATTGATATGTGGACACGAAAACCCATCCTAAAACCACAGGAAGTGCCCAAATTGCACATATTAGCAAACCGATGCCACATATGTTTGGAAGAAAGACCACGAATGTACCTGCCAAAACACCGTATCGCATTTCCTTAGGGTCACCCCATTCAGTTGGGATTTTGAACATCAAAATACTGGCGAGTAAAACAAGAATTATCCATGAAATAAATAAAGGTGCAAAATTCTCAATGAATTGATCGGTATACTCTATTTTTTGATCGATTTTAAATCCGATAATTGATGAAATTAAGCCGATACAAATGGGAATCGCAAAAAGGCCAAGTGGCGGATTCTCCCACTTCATCAAACCGTGGCTAGGCCCCAATCATATCACAATTGCCACGACATTGGTTTCAAGTGCCGCCTTCCTCTGGAAGGCGCGATGACAAAGGGTGAAATTGTCCTCGGTTGCCTCGCTCCACACCCACCTCATTTGGTCTATGCAGAAAATCCAGATGAGAATGAACCGATTAGTGAAGGTGGTTGGGAAGCCCTGAGATGGGGTTATGCCCGTTTGGCACGGAAACTGAAAACCATTGATTATGATGCGATTGTCATTTTGACACCACATTGGCAGACCTACATCGGCACCCATTTCCTAGGCTGTGACGCATTCAAATCTCTCTCCGTCGATCCAATTTTCCCAAACTTATTCCGATATCATTACGATCTCAAAGTCGATGTTGAATTGTCAGAGAAAATGCGCGAGGTTGCAGAACAATCTGGAATCATTACCAAGATGATGCGAAATCCAGACTTTCGAGTAGATTATGGAACGATTACATCTTGTCACCTATTGAATCCCGAATGGGACAAACCGATCGTCACCATCAGCAGTAATCGGAATCGTCACTACTACTCTGTAGAAGTGATGAATGAACAGGCGATTGCACTGGGCAAGGCATGTCGCAAGGCGATAGAAGAAAGTGGAAAGAAAGTCGTACTTATCGCCAGTCACAGCCTCTCTCATCGACACTTCACCACCGAAGCACCACTGCCTGAAGATATGAGCAGGGAGCACATCTACAATCACAGTCAGTATGTTTGGGACATGAAAGTCATCGATCTCATGCGCAATGGGAAAATGCAGGAATTCATCGATTTGATGCCAGAATTCACTGAACAAACGATCGCTGAAACGGAAGGCGGTGGCCTGACTTGGATGATGGGTGCGATGGGAATGCCAAACTATCCTGCTGAAATCTATGGCTACCAATCGGTTATTGGAACCGGCAATGTCGTCGCCTGTTGGGACCCAAACGATGTCACTCGGGAGTTGGTTCTCTGAGCGAAGAAAACCCAGTCCTTTTCGGACTTTATGTCCCACCTCATCCACATCCACTTCTTGCCCCAGGCCAAAACAAAGGATGGGGGGAACTTCGAGCCGCGTACGATGAATGCCGAAAACGAATTGAAGAGAGTGACGCAGATGTAATCATTGTCTATTCGACCACATGGCCAAGTATTGTCGGCCACCAATTCCAAGTCCAACCAGAACCAGAATGGGTACACGTTGACGACGATTTCCACTTCTTAGGTTCAATGCCCTACAAATTCAAAATGGATGTTGAATTTGGCAATGCGTACAAGGATGCAGCAGAATCACGAGGACTCCATGCGAGAACGGTTGCATATCATGGATTCCCAATAGACACTGGTTCAGTGGTTGCACTCAGTTTACTGAATCCAGACAATAGAATTCCAGCTTGTATCATTTCAAGCAACATGTATTCCAATCGTTCTGAAACCATCGTCCTTGGGAAAGCTGCAAGAGATGCGCTCAAAGCCCAAGGCAAGAAGGCGGTTGTTGTCGCTGTTTCGAGTCTTTCCAATCGTATGTTTACCAAACATGTCGAACCTGCGGATGATCGCATTCATTCAGCCAAGGATGAAGAATGGAATCGTAAAATTCTCGAATTCTTCGCAGATGGTCGACTCGAGGATTTGAGTCAACTCAGTCGAGATATCCATGGCCAAATTCGTGTCCAAAAAGTCGTGGCTTACAAACCGGCATGGTGGATGGCTGCAACGATGGGACAACACAACAATTACGAGGGGGAAGTATTGGCTTACGCTGCATTGCATGGCAGTGGTGGAGCTGTAATACAACTGACACCTGCAAAGGGATCTTTTGGTGACAAAGAATTCGATGAAGACGATGTCGAAATGTACCGAGGCGACAGGAATGTTCTGACCACTGGAGCCGGGGATATGCAAGCAGCCGGGGGCGTGGACGGCCCTTTAGATGAGGCCGAAAGGCCAACTGGAAATTCAGACGGAAATGATGACTGGGGCAATCCCCTCGATGTTGTTGAAAACTTGTACGAAGAATATGGTTCATCTGTCATTTCACATGCCGGAGGCGCACTTGGTGCGGCAGCAGGTGCAGCGATCGCAGGTCCTGTTGGAGGGGTCGCAGGGACCATTGTCGGAAAGAAGACAATCGGGAAAATGATGAGTAAAGACGGTGCGATTGTTGCTGAAAACGCACCTGGCGCTGTTGGCGCATATCCACATGCAAGACGAATGGGGAATCTTCTATTCATCTCCGGGGTTGGACCAAGAAATCCAAAGGATGACTCAATCCCAGGTGGACCGATTGAAGATGAGGATGGGAATCCAATGGACTATGATATTGAAGCACAAACGGAAGCTTGTATCGAGAACATCAAAATTATTCTTGAAGCGTGTGAGGCTTCTTTAGACAATGTGATTGATGTCACCACATTCCTTGTGGACATGAAGCGTGATTTTTCGGGTTACAACAAAATCTATGCCAAACACTTCGAAGAAATTCAAGCCACTCGGACAACATTGGCAATTCAAGCGTTGCCAACACCCATCGCCGTGGAAATGAAGGTCATCGCGAAAGCACCTTGAATTGATTCTAAGATACGTAGTATCTTATGCTATATTGAAAGTCAACGGGGCAATGCAACAGATCAAACCATCCAGTCTAATTGATTTTGTTTACAAGCCAATTGAGTTGGTCAGTGATACGCTGGAACGTAAACTCGGTATGGCATCCGTGGTCATCATCTCACTCTCAGCCATGCTAGGTTCAGGACTATTCGTTTTACCCGCCTTGGCAATGCTCGACATGGGAGGAGGAAGCATTCCCGTTGGAGGAATTTGGTTGGCCTACTTATTGGCCGCATTAATCGTACTCCCCGGTGCAATATCCAAAGGAGAACTCGCCACAGCAATGCCCTCATCAGGTGGATCTTATGTCTATGTTGAACGTACATTTGGCCCACTGATTGGCACAATATCAGGACTTGGGCTATGGGCGAATTTCATGCTCAAATCTGCCTTTGCTCTGATTGGATTCAAGGCCTATCTCATCATTTTGGAAAGTTTACTTGGTGTGACAATTGATATAGAAATTGCAGCATTGTTACTTTTAGCCCTCATTGTATTCATCAATATCCTAGGATTAAAGAGAATTAAGAAAGTTCAAACCCCAATCGTTCTGACATCAGTTATATTCCTCTTCACAATCTGTATTTGGGCCATATTTACCATGGAAATGAATTGGGATGCTGCATTTTCCAGGGAGGCTTTTGGTGCAGACTGGACTTCGGTTGCTGAAACTGCAGCCTTCGTCTTCGTAGCTTATGCAGGTGTGACAAAAATTGCAGCCGTAGGTGGAGAAATCAAGAACCCAAGTCGAAATATGCCCTATGGCATTCTCCTTTCCCTGCTCATCAGTTGTTTACTTTATGTGGTCATCTCAATCGTCATGGTCGCCACTGTTGAACCTTCTTCATTCATGGCTGAGGACGGAGGAGCAAGAGAAGATCCAATCTATGTATTTGCGAAAGCGGTTGGGGGTGAAACGGTTGGAATCATCGCCGCTGTCCTCGCTGTCACCACAATGACATCCATGGCCCTTGCAGGAATCATGGCCTCATCGAGGTTCCCATTTGCAATGGCCAGAGATAATCTCCTTCCAGAAGCGTTGGAAAATGTGCATCCAAAATATCAGACGCCACATCTATCCATCATCGGAACAGGGATTGCAATGGCTGTAGCAATCACATTTCTTCCTGTGCACGACATCGCGAAACTTGCATCCGGTTTCAAAATCATGATTTTCATTGTCATCAATGCATGTGTCATTGTTTTGAGAAGAGCCTCGGAAACACATTCATGGTATAACCCTGAATGGAAATCACCATTGTACCCATTAATCCAATGGATCGGAATCATTGGAGGATTTATCCTCATCTACCTGATGGGAGCGAAAGCCATCATCGGTGGTGCAGCTTGTTGTGTATTGGGATTGATTACCTACTATTCCTATGGGAAATCAAGAGCGCACCCGATGCTGACCCCATGGAGAACTGTACGCACAGAATTCACCAATTCTGACAAATTTGAGCGTGAGAAGAGGTGGTTGGTTTTCCACACCGCTGCTGCCAAGCAATCAAATCCAGATTTCCTTAACGTCAGTGAATTTGTTCATGCAATGAGTATGATTGCTCCACAATACGAAGCAACCCACGCCCGCAATCTTTTCCATGAAATTGACACCAATGGAAATGGAGTCATCGATGTAGATGAATTCCTAGCAGGGATAGAACAGGTCGATGAGGCAGAATAGGCCAGTTTCGGCAGCCGTGCCCTTGAAGGGTGATGCGCATCTCGCAATATTGGAGGAGTCGTATGTCTGTTGCAGGTAAGGCCATGAAAATCACCACGAACACCCTTCAAGAAATGAAACGAGCTGGTGAGAAGATCACCATGCTGACTGCCTATGATTACTCCATGGCACGGATTCTAGATGGGGCCGGAATCGACGTGATTTTGGTCGGTGATTCCGCATCAAATGTGATGGCAGGCAATGATACGACTGTTCCAATTACCCTAGACCATATGATTTACCACGCGCAATGTGTTTCCAAAGGTGTCAGTAGAGCACTGATTGTTTGCGACATGCCTTTTGGGAGCTATCAAGGGGATTCAAAACAGGCATTGAATAGTGCAATACGAATCATGAAAGAAAGTGGTTCTCATGCAGTGAAACTCGAAGGAGGTTCAGAAGTAGTTGAATCAATCGAACGTATTCTGACAGCAGGAATTCCGGTAATGGGTCACCTCGGTCTGACCCCACAATCCATCTACAAATTTGGCACATATACGGTACGCGCACGCGAAGAAGAAGAAGCTGAGAAATTAATCGAAGATGCGAAGATGCTTGAGGCCGCAGGTTGCTTTGCAATTGTATTGGAGAAAATTCCTGCTGATTTAGCTGCAAAAGTTACTGCATCAGTCAACATCCCTACCATTGGCATTGGTGCTGGTTCTGAGGTAGATGGTCAGGTTTTGGTCATACATGACTTGATTGGACTCACCCATGAATTCAACCCAAGATTCCTGCGTAGATATCTCAATCTCTATGATGATATGAGCAACGCCGTAAAGGAATATATCGAAGATGTGCGAAGCCTAGATTTTCCAAACGAAGATGAGCGTTATTCTTGAGACCAACCATTTTCTTCAGAATGGATCCAATGAATTGGACGGCCATCTTGACCAAAGTACCAACCGTCTTCTCCCGCTACAGTCCCTGGTAATGGCCGATACGGTTGTTCATTTGGATCACGAGGGCCATCTCCTCGTCTATTTTCATGTTGGATTGTCGCGAAAGTTGCCGCAGCCGAAGAAAGAGTATCGGAACCATCCCCCCAATTATCAGACATATTCCCCCATTCATCATCTTCGACAATGCTTTGCTCAATTACATCCGGTTTTTCAGGTGTAGATACCCAATCCTCTTCAACATTCACCGCGGCACTGGGGACATCCTGTACCGGTTCAACAACCTGTTGAGGTAAGATTGGATTGGGCTCTTGACTAAGGGGGGCAACTACAGAGGGAGTTGAGTATTGAGGGGCTTCCTGAATTACAGGAGGCACAGGTGAAACTGCTGGCAGAGGCGGTGTGACTACACTTGATTGGGGCAATGGAGGCGGAGGGATGTTCCCGCCAATTCCCATCACGTGCCCCTCTTCTACGACTTGTTCCAAACCATCATTTTCTTCGCGTAGCAACTCAATTTCTTCTTCAATCCTGGAGCCAAGATGCTTGAGAAGAGCAACGAGAATAACTGAAATTGCGACAACAATTAACAAACTCCCTGCGATAATCACCTGTGTATTATCGCCCCATCCAAACCATGTTGATTCAACCGAAATGAAATTACTCCCTTCAGCAGATGCACCATTGGGAGATTGAATTCGAGCATGAACTTTCAATTCCCCCGACTTTTTCAGGTGAAGAACCCAGCCATCTTCATCACATTCAGCATCCCCTGCATCTGTAGTGATCACTGCAGAACATTGGTGTACTGAAATAGGA
>JASLKO010000012.1 GCA_030747475.1 Candidatus Thalassarchaeaceae archaeon
GCCGTATGTTGGGCGAAGTAAATCGGCGAATACGCGGGCGGCTGCAATGAGTTTCTCCTGCACTGCAGTTCCACTGGTGACCTTGGTCTCTTCTCGGAGAATTACGACGGGGGGTTTGCCCGCTGCATCGTCGCCCATACCCGGGTTCGGCAAATGCAGTATTGATGAAGCCTTCGCGAGGCTATACGGGCCTCAGCGACGGCGTTTTCCTTTCTTTCCGCGGCGGCCGCCCCCACCCTGCTCCCAAGAACGGCTGCCTTTCGAACGATCCGATTGCATGTCCCATTCTGGGGCGCCACTGCCAATTTTTTTTGTCGATCTAGGCAATTCAGCGGCGCCTTTGATTTTTAGTTTCAAACCAAATTCACCTTCCATGCCCCTCACACCAGACCCTCCTTGTCCGACGATAGCCCCGATTGCACTATCATCAACAAAGATGGTGGCGGCTGTATCTGATGCCATTTCCACGTGGTGTATTCTGACGCCTGTCCATCGTTGAATCCTTCGAGCAAGTTCTGCAGCCGCTAATTTTTTCGCGGGGCTCTGTGAACCTCCACCATCAACTGGAACCACAACAATTTGTTCGCCGAATGAAAATATTTCATGGGTCATTTTGTTCGAGGGGAATGAACGGACTTCGATGACTGGGCGGGATAAATCGGATTCCATTCCACTGGGTGCACGAACAACCATCTTCAGTTCAAGAACTTGAGATATTACTCCCTTTTCAACATGGATTACAGTGTCCAATACTTGGCTAATCATTCCGAGTTCGACCTTTCCAATCAACCGTTGAACAGCTTCCAATGCACTGTTTGCATGTGTCACACCCAATAGTCCAACACCTGCCAACCTGACATCTGCAAATATTTCAAAATCGCGGGCACGCCTGACTTCGTCAAAAATCACAAAGTCCGGCCGTACGAGAAAAATAACTTCGGCTGTTTTCTCAAGATTGCCTTCCAAAGGCGCGTATTGAGTGACGCGTTGTGGTACTTGTAGGTCCCTTGGTGCTTCCATTGTCTTGACCATTGCCCCGACGTCTTCATCCAAATATGCGGCAATGGCTTGAGCGAATGTCGTTTTCCCGGAACCTGGTTTGCCCACAACAAAAACACCACGATGGTGGTCAGAAAGGCGTTTGATAAGGCGCGGATCTAATTCGTAATCTTCCAGTTTGAGATGCGCGACGGGCCTGACGACTGTGATTTCCCATGCTTCGGAAAATGGTGGCCATGCACAGGTAATTCGGAGATCTCCCGCCTGAATAATCCTACATCCTTCACGCTCTATTTCCACGAAACAATCGGATCTGTGGGTGTGTTGTTGGATCACCTGTGTCAATTCTTCCCCGAGTGATTCCATTGCGGGTTTATCCCATGCTGGTGATTCCAGTTCCTCCAAGCGTAGCTCAGAAATGTGGCCTGCTTTCACCCTGGGGGGGCAATCAGCCTTCAAAAATAATGTCGATACTGTTTCATCGGCAAGTAAACTCTCCAAAGAATCTGGTAGTGGAGGGTGGTCTCCGAAGGTTGCCATCCATCCGATGGTGTTGCTCAAGGCTCATGAATACTCTTGGGCATTAGGCCTTCTGTGGTTCCAATTGATACCACTGCCACCAAATGTAGGCGCTGGTGCTTCCTGCGGTCAGGATGGCTCCCGTAGATGGGAACCCAAAGTAATCCTGATACACAATATATTGAACAACAGTAAACAAAATCAATGCAATCCATGCTGGAATTCGAGCGCGGGTGATACCCAATCCATAAGTGATATTTTGCCAATTCGAAATGACCCAATATGTGAAGGCTACAATGGATATGATGGTGATGTGACCAAGCCACCAAGCCACGGTGGAGCCGAGTGCATCCACGTAGAGATCGTAAATACCGCCCAAAACTGGTTGGGCTAGGTTGATTGCCATGATGCTGCGAGGCGTATTCCCTTCTTGAATCATCTCATCATGCTGGTCTAGATGCTTGCAATGCGGCTTCAACCAATTTCATGCCAATTACACCTATTGGACCTGGCGCGAGGATGTTGAGTGTGTCTAGTGATTGTCCTTTTGAATGGGCTTTACTAGCGTGAATGAATGCCCGTAGTTCCGCGGTTAAACTTGGTTCTCCACCTTTGATTTCGACGCGTTCACGGGGCGCGGCACCAAACCCGCCCCATTCCTGCCCTCGAACGTTATTTGGGTGCTTATGAATCCACAAACCCGTATGGTCGAGATAGTCAATGTGTAGGGATGCGTCTCGGCCAATGATTCTGAGTTCTCTGACTTTTCCTCGCACTCTACTTCTCCATGAAACTGTAATTTGGGCTGAGGGGCCCAATGGGTTGTTGCATGTGTTTGAAGGGAATCGCATGTGGATGACTGCGTGGTCCTCAATTCCTTCAATTTCACTGGGCAATGAGAATGCGTCAATATCCGCTGGATCGATGTCGCCCATTAGATCACGACAAATGTCCATATCATGAATCGCGAGAGCTGCGATTACACCAATGTCGGGACGGGGTTCGCGAACCGATAGGCGTTCTGATTCGATGTGGAGTACTGGGCCAATCGTCCCTGTTTGAATCATCTCTGCTGCTTTTCGAATTGCAACGTGATATCGGAACAGGTGTCCAACGCATAGTAGCCGTCCGTGCTTCTTGGCACATTCAACTGTAGATTGTGCCTCACTTTCATTCATGGCCAGGGGTTTTTCGACCATTACATCAACGCCTTGTTCCATCAGGGCGATTGCCAAGGGGGCATGCATTGGGGTCGGGGTCGCAATTGTTGCCGCATCGATTCCAAATTGTTCACGGAGGGTGAGGGCGTCTGTGTGCCATTCACAATCAAATTCCTCAGCAAGTTCTCTAGCCCTATTTTGATCAACATCACAGACAATCAATTGATCAATGAGTTGTTCATCTTTCAAAGCAGCCAACGTGCGTACGTGATTACGGCCCCAGTAGCCCGTTCCAACCACAGCAACAGTTGTTCCCATGGTCGCGCGACTCCGGTCGCGTTCATGACGCTGTCGACTGCGGTTGATTTGTCTGCATATATGGGCGGTATTGATGTGGTTTGGGTGCACCGCGGAAGATATGGGTGTGCGCGTTCTAGCCGCGGTTCGTGACTTGGACCCACCGGCTGGGGGTGCGGAAATGTCACTCGCCACGTTACTCAAAGGAGTTGCGAGAAAGGGGCCTTATGCTGAAAACGCACCAGATTACATTCCATTACAACAATCGGATGATGAGAATGGAATTGATGGATGGTCTGTCAAAATATTCCAGAGTTCAGATAGGGGTGATGTCACTGATTTGACTGGTGATTCAGGCCTTGAGAGATCGGTTTGCTCATTTGCTGTTGAAGATGTGTGGTCGGGATTGGCATGGAGATTGAGAAGTAAATCGTCTGGTAAACCGAATGTGGGTTTCCAACGCCGTCACTTACGTGGAGTGAATCAAAGATTCGCTAAATGGCTTGATGGGAAAGTGAGTGAGGAAGTCGTGGCTGCGAAAGGGGCTGGTGACCAATTGATTGGTGTCACACAATTACATTGGTCTGCTGGTGCAGCAAAGGTGTTTCAAAAATTCAACATTCCATACATGGTCTTTGTTCGAGATGAATTGCAATTTGAACATGCACACCTGTACAAACCGTCACTCGAAAGGGCTGCTGCTGTATGTGGTGCAGGCCACGGTTTAATCAATCAAATTAGTGAAGTTTTCAAGTTTAGAAAGGGTGTACACATTCCATTGCCCGTAGATTATGCAGAGCGATTTGGTTCCAAAGATGAAATCGAACAAAATAGGGAGAAAGGTTTGGCTGCACGTATCGATTTGGAGGTGCCAAGAATTGCAATTGTGGGCGTCACTCCTGAGAAGGGTTACGGATTTTATCAACGGTTTTTACCACACATGCAGAGGGCTTGGCCCGAGGCTCGATTTGACATCTATGGGGGTGGTGGATATGTTGAGGGTTTGTCGCGATATGGGAATGTTACATGTCATGGTCACACGCCTGTGAGTGATGTGTTCTCGAGCTGTGATGTTCATTTGTTAACTGTGCGTAGCACGGGCTCATGGGGACGGGTCATCAATGAGGCAGGATTGTTTGGTGTTCCTTCGGTATCTGTTGACATCGGTGCCCAGCCTGAAGCGGTTGGACCAGGTGGAAAAATTGTGCCGGCCGGTGCTGATTTACAAGCATGGTGTGAGGCCTTGAAGCATTGTTATGAATGCCGGAAAAAGTTGGGTGAGTTGGCAATAAATCATGCAAAGGTCATCGATCATCGTCGATCTATTGCGATGTTCAGAAGCGCTATTCGTGATGTATTGGAGTTGTAATTGTGGACCGGGTTCGCAGGGCTACAATCGCATTACTTGGTGTGACTTTGCTGTGGGGTGGAACGTTTATCTGGATGCAGCAATCATTGGATGCTGCTGCTGCTGCGTTGCCAAATGTTCCTGAAAATGATATTGTTGTTTTCTTCGTCATGATGCGGTTTATGCTGGCGGCATTGGTTCTCGTGGCGGTTTTACCACGTGCACGTGCTGGGCTTGCCAATTCAGAAGTGTGGAAGGGTGGGGCCTGGTTGGGGCTAATTGTGTGGGGGGGGTTTCTCCTCCAAATGCTGGGTCTAACCGATGTCACTCCCGCTGTCTCTGCCTTCCTCACCAGCCTGTATGTGGTGTTCACTGCACTGATTGGGGTGGCCCTAGGCCGTCAAAAATTGACGGGGTTTGCAATTCTAGGGGTTCTTTTGGCAACGTTTGGTGCTGGTTGGATTAGTGGCCCACCACAACTTAATTTCGGAATCGGTGAATGGTTGACTGTTGGTTGTGCCTTCCTATTTGGTGCACACATCATCGTTACAGATCGTGTGACCAAAATTGTTGATCCAATCGAAGTCACAGCAACGATGATTGTGACTGTGGCTGCTTTGTCTACTGTGGTCTATCTGATTGTAGCGTTTGACACACTCGGGGATGTTATGGGATTGATGAGTGATTTTGATTTCCTATTCCCATTACTTTGTTGCGCGATTCTCGGTAGTCTGATTGCGCTTCTTGTGCTCAATATGTACCAAAAAGAGGTCACGCCCGTACGGGCAGCGATTCTGTACGCATTGGAGCCTGTGTGGGCGATGTTGGGGTCGCTTTTACTCGGCCTAGAAGGGGATGTTACATTTTGGTTGCCCGTGGGGGCGGCGGCACTATTGGTTGGGAACTTGGTCGTTGAATACGAACAAGTTACTGGGGGTTCGGAGTCGAATTAGCTTCCCGTCGCTTCTTGATGTATCGAAATAATACGCGTGAAAAAATCATTGAACAAAGAAGGAATGTGATGGATGCCCATATCGGTGCATCGGTTTCCGTCGCGAAAAACCATGTGAATAGGAGTATCCCTGCTCCATAGAATGCGCGGAAAATTGAGTATGCAACAAATGATTTGAACAACGGGTGCTCCAATAACCGTTGGAACATAAAATCACATTTTTCGGGCGGGATTGCCAGCATAGGTACCTGGTTCTGTGATGTCTTTTGTGACCACGCTGCCGGCGCCAATTACAACATCGTCGCAAATATTGACTGGCATAATGGTTGCATTCGTACCGATGCTCACACGATTGCCGATGGTCGTCTTTTTCCACTGAGTTTGATCTCCCCGAGCAGGTCCTCCAATTCTGAATGGGTCATTGATGAACATGGCTCCATGGCTGACAAAACAATCCTCCCCTATTGTCACAAGTTCGCAGATGAATGCGTGACTCTGTACTCGTGTACGTGCCCCAATCGATACTCTACGCTGAATTTCAACAAAGGGGCCGACAAACACACCATCACCCAATGTGCAACCGTAGAGATTGACCGGATCGACCAGTGTAACATCCTCGCCGAACTCAACATCGACGATGCCGTTCTCGTGGATTCGGGGTTCGCCCATGCTAATCGCGGGGGGAATCTCTCGCTTGAATGGCCCGGTTGCATTATGCTCAAGGTCTGTCGGTAAAAATTGGGATTTATGGCTGGCCAAGGGGTTGAGATCGAGTATCGATTCTTTATCCCTGATTTTTCTAAATTACCGGCCCTGGGCAAGGGCTCAAAAATCATTCAATGCTATCTACCAAAGTGGAAAGTTGAGATTGTTGATGGAGATTTATCATTTGAAAATAAAATTCTGAAAGATAATTTGCAACAAGATGCCATTGCCCAATTTGAGAAAGTTCTCGAAGAGGGGGGCACCATTGCGCCCCGCATTCGTCTTGTAGATGGGCGGGCCTTTGTGACTGTGAAAGGTCCAATGGAAAATTATGCACGGATGGAATGGGAATGGGAAGTATTGGAAGATTCTGTCAAGGATCTCGTGATGTCATATCGTTTCCCCTTTGTGCTCAAAACCCGCTATGAAATTCCTGCGCAGGATGATTTATGTTGGGAAGTGGATGTGTTTGAGGGGGATAATGCGGGGTTGGTCTTGGCCGAACTTGAGGTTCCCACGAGTGATTATTCGTTTACAAGACCCGAGTGGGTTGGTGATGACGTGACCAGTGATGATCGATTTGGAAATGGGTCATTGGCTCGTGACCCGTGGTGTGATTGGGCCGATGAAATTTAATCACGGCACCCAAGCAATAACTGCATCAATGACGCGCTGCACTTCTTCGTCTGTGAGTAGTGGCATCACCGGGATACTCACAATGTCGTCACAGACTGCTTCTGTGTACTCTAAGGTGCCTCGCTTACCCTGTGGGTGCTCCGAATAAACGGGTTGAAGGTGGCAGGGTATTGGATAATGAATGCCTGTTGAGATATCCATTGAACTCATGTGAGATTGGAATGCTTCCCTGTCACCAACTCGCAGAACATATTGATGCCAAGCGTGAGTGGCGCCCTCTCTGACTTTTGGGGTTTTGATGTGAGTTAGTTCAGAGAATGCCTCACTATATCGATTGGCAATTTCATTGCGTCGATCAACCCATCCATCGAGGTGTTTAAGTTGAACTCTTCCGATACCGCACTGAATCTCTGAAAGGCGGAAATTGGTCCCCAATACATCGTTTCTGTATTTATCAGATCGTCCATGATCAATGAATGTCGATACGCGTTGAATCAAATCTTCCCGGTTGGTTAGAATCGCTCCACCATCTCCACCAACAGCCATATTCTTACTCGGGAAAAAGGAGAATGTGGCAATGTCTCCAAACGATCCAATGCGCTGACCGTTGAGTGCCCCGCCATGGCCCTGGGCTGAGTCCTCAATGACTGGGATACCATGTTTCTTGGCGACAGTATAGACATCGGTGCTCATTGGTTGACCATAGAGATGTACTCCGATGATGGCTTTTGTGAGAGGTGTGATTGCAGCTTCAATTGCTGCTGAGTCAATCGTGTAATATTCTTCTTCAATCTCAACGAATATTGGGGTGGCGCCCACCAATGTGATGCAAGTTGCACTTGCGATATATGTGTGGCTTGGGACGATTACTTCGTCGCCATGGCCTACATCAAGGGAATGGAGTGCCGCGATGAGTGCGACCGATCCATTGCTACAGGGGGTGCCAGAAAGTGCTCCGCAATATTCGGCCCATTCTGCTCCAAATGCCTTTGATTCTGGTCCCTTAATCCAATACCCTGAGGCGAGGATTCTTTGTGCGGCATCCATCATTTCATCATCGATGAACATTCTACCCATGGGCACTTTATCGGGGGCCATTGAATTGAGCGGGGGCGAGTCGACTACTTGAAAACGAGGCCAAAAATATGGCCATAATGACCCCGTCGCTTTGATAAGAATGAGTTCGGTCGCCGACTCATACTTGCAGAGGTTGCCAAGCTTGGTCAACGGCGCTAGGATGAGGTCCTAGTCCTCAGTGGTTCGCAGGTTCAAATCCTGCCCTCTGCACCAACGTTTTTCCCATTAATGGTAATTTATTTACTGTAGATTGATGTATTCTGGAATAATTCATCCATTCTACTGCAATACGAATGGTTATGTGGCCGCTTCGTTCCGACTTCAATTGATGGTTGACGACTGGGGTCAACGGAAGCGGTCTCG
>JASLKO010000013.1 GCA_030747475.1 Candidatus Thalassarchaeaceae archaeon
TGAACCTGCTTGACATGCATCAATACCTGCCAATTGCGCCTCTAGTACAAGTGCGTAAATGGCTCGCTGTGCATCAGTGAATTTCCCATTCACAGGAAACGTTCGAGTGATGTCGCTGGCATATCCATCGACTTCACAACCCGCATCAATCAGCACCAATTCACCATCATTCATGACCTCAGAGTTCTCATTGTAATGCAATATTGTAGCATTATCACCACTTCCGACAATGCTTGGGTATGCCCATTCAGATTGGTGGTAAAGGAAACAACCCTCGATAATCGATTGCATATGCCATTCACCCATTCCCGCTCGGCATTTGCGCATCGCCTCGACATGAGCAAATGCGGCCAAATTAGCTGAGTACCGCATCAATCCTACTTCACTCGCGGATTTGATAACACGTAATTCATCAAGAATTGGTCGGGGGTCTTCGGGCTCTTCATGTAAAGCCAGTTCGACAATGTCATCGACCGAACTATCTAGCGACTTGATGTGGTATATGTTCTCAACATTGTCGAGCAATTGTGAGAGATTTTCTCTTAAATCATCTCGGCTCACGGTTTCGTCCACAGGCCAATTCGCAAGAGCACCTTCCAATCCAGG
The DNA here is from genome assembly GCA_030747475.1 of Candidatus Thalassarchaeaceae archaeon. Lineage (GTDB taxonomy): Archaea > Thermoplasmatota > Poseidoniia > Poseidoniales > Thalassarchaeaceae > MGIIb-P. The sequence continues at coordinate 607 of JASLKO010000013.1, forward strand.
TCGCCGTCCCGTCCATGTTTCCTTTTCGATATCACGTGGTTGAACATAGAGGCGGCACTTCCAATTGTCACCATCGCGGTAGAATGCCGCCAAGCCATCCTCCCCATGCCATCCTGTGAGGTAATGGAGGTAGGAGTTGAATCGATGACGATGATGTGTGTCTCGACTTCGGATGGAGACAGGGTTGTTGGTGATAATTGCAACCGCATCAGTTGACAATTTCGAGCAGAAATCATGCTGACGCTTTCTCATCTCGGAATGCGAGATTCCTTCAGGACGCTTGCCCAGTGCAGAGGTCAGCCTCTCATACATCATAATCTCCGACTCACCATCCCTTCATGAGGCATTCGGGTCATTCGCGTTTCCACTTTGGAATTGATGCCGAGTGTCCTGAAAAGTTTCGAATCAGAATCATTGTAGTTCCAAATGCAAGAGAAACTGCTGTAATCACCATCAATATCCAAAAGCCGAATCCACCCTCTGTGTCAGAATTATACATTGGATCCGATGATGTGCCCTGAATGCCAAATGTCACCATAATCGTGTCAACTGCACCATCATCATCAGTGACTTCAAGCATCAAGGTATGCGATGTGGATGTATCATCTGGTTTCTGGAGTTGCCGTTCCCATCCAGTCATAATTGGCTCCCCGTCGACATACCATGTACAAATCAGTCCAGATTTGTCATTGTCACTATCGATTGAATCCCCACACTCTAGCAACCATTGCTCATCATCGACAAGTGTGATTTCATCCCCATCAGCCAATGCTTGACCACCGACCCTCAATGCCGCGGTAGGTACATAATTGCTGATATTGAATTGGTGTGAAATTGAATCTGAAAATCCAGCACCATCAGCAACCGTCAGTGTGAGGGTGTAATTCCCAGATTGGGAAGCATCGACTTCAAATGTACGCAGATCACTCCCACTCTCAATCGTTTTTTCACCTAACTCATTTTCCAGTACCCATAGGAACACAAGTTCTTCCCGACCCCAGAACTGATCACTGCTACCAGTCCCGTCAAAAAGAATAGTTCCTGAGTACTCATTCAAGTCGCTCGGCCCATCGATTTGGGCCGTTGGAGCATGATTGTCAATTCCAATAGATTGGCATGCACATGGCGAGTACAATCCATCTTCTGAAAAAGCTCGCACAATCAGTGAATATACGCCATCATCGTATGCTGTGCTATCCAACGACCACGTTGGATTTACCTGAAGAACTGGCGGTGTCAAGTTATTCCACTGTATCGATTCTGGAATTTCAATCCAAGTTTGGATGCAAGACATTGCAATTTCACTGTTATTACTGATGGACCATTGCACACCAACAAACCCCTCATCATCCATTGCAATAGCCTCCAAATCAACATCTCCAGTCAGTTGTTCAGATGGCACCTTCAGAA
>JASLKO010000014.1 GCA_030747475.1 Candidatus Thalassarchaeaceae archaeon
CTGGTCATGGTTCTTCGAGAGGATTAGCCCAATTTCGAACTATCTCACGAAGTTAGGCCAAGATGCTAGGGAAAGTCCGATCGGAGGTTTCCTAGACACCGCTGGACAATTGGTGAGCGATGTTTCAGACACATCCCACATGATGGCGCAAAGGACAGCTGAACTGACATATAGCGCCATACTTAGGAGTCCGGCGTACCTGATAGTGACCCTCCTACTAGCTTCGGCGCTAATTGGCTGGAGGGCAGAGGACTTCGAGCACCAGATCAACGGTGACGTTGAGATATACCTGCCCGATGGAGCCAACTCAACGGCGCTACTCAATGAGGTTCGAACTCAATGGTCAACCGATATCGTGATCCTTTATGTCCAGACTGACAATGCCGCAGTGGGAGCAGACCATGGAGTGGACAACATCACTGATGCGTCTATTCTGAATCAGATTTCATGGATAGAAGGTGATGATAACAATGCAGGTGAAAGTGGATACGGCAAGGGCTTGGACTACAACAAGGAAGATCGCGGATCACATGCTTGCAATAGTCCGATGACTGGATGTGATGGAGTTGTCTGGATCCTCTCTCCAGCTCAGATAATCAAAGAGGCAAACTCGACGAACTATAGGTTCTCTTGCGCAGTCGAAAAGTACGGCCTTCCGGGTTCAGACGGAAGCTGTGCGGTTGCGAGCCAGAACCCAAACGAGGGTTACTCAATTCCACAGGGTGACGGTGCCCAGGAGAGGATTGACGGTTATGTGGATAACTCGGGAGAGCTACTGTCGAACTTCGTCATGGACACCAATAACGACGGGATATGGGACACTGGCGTCGTAATTATGGGAATTTCCTTCGATATGACCAATACGGATATCACCCCAAGGACCGATCTCAAGACCGGTGAAGAAATCAGAGACCACAAGGCATTCATTGCCTACGTTAAGGCACTACTATCATCCGACTCAGCAAGGAAGGTGAATGCTGGCACGAATCAGCCAAATTGCGATCTGTGCACCATGACTTGGGACAGAACGTGGACCATGGACCCGGAGCGCTTGGACACAATTCCGCCAAGGAGTGCAGTCACCGTAACCGGACTAACCCCCGTTCTGCATGACGTTTCCGATTCGATATACGAGGAGTTACGCTACACGATGCTGCCAATCAGCCTCGGCCTCGTGGGTCTCACAATGTTCATCCTACACCGCAGCTGGAAGGTTCTGATCATCTGCGGCACGCCTATCGCGATGAGCCTCGCAGTTACATTCGGCTCAACGGTCCTATTCGACATCATGCTGACTCCGATGATAATTTCAGCCGGGCCAATACTGGTAGGACTTGGCGTGGACTATTCCCTCCATCTGACTAACAGGATAGAGGAGAACAGGGTAGAGATTCTGAAAAAGATGGAGGAGGAGGCATGGGCTTCGAGACGTGACGGAGAACAGGTCATTCAACCCGACCCATTCGATCCCGAAATCAGCCTCACTGCCAATGTCAGGGCCGCTATGACCACGGGAAACGCCATCTTCTTGTCCGCCCTGACAACCATAGTAGGATTCAGCGTTCTGATGTGGCACAGCCTAGTCCCCATTGAGCCCATGAGGACGGTGGGCAAGACTCTCCTAATTGGCATCTCGACCACCTTCGTGATCTCCATGCTAATGGTGCCCGCCTGGATCGAACTGCTCAGATATAGGAAGGGCGACTCAAGAAATCTGTTAAGAACCAGCGTCGTGGACTCTTCCAGAAGGAAGAGGATCGAGGAAGAGAAGGCCATAGAAGCGAAATCCTCACCTAGGAGGGAGCGTGACTCTGCAATAGACACATCTGACGTTTTCGGTACCATTCTGGGGATTAACAGTCTACTATTCTACGTCGTTTCCACAGCCATTTTCACTGGTTCACTGGTTATCTTCACCGATCTCACCCGTGATGGCTCCCTAATCCTGGGATTCACACTATCGACAACCCTGACATTCTCCCTTCTCGATGACTTCTGGGATGCGGTCGGAAAGGTCCCACTGAAAGCCACGCTTCTTGTCATTCTGGTTTCTTTCGCAGCGACAATATGGGGCGGCATGATGTTCAAGGAACAGCTGGGCAAAGACATTACCGGGTCATCGGACGAAGTCCCCCCCGGTCTAGAGTCATATGAGGCACTGAGGGAGTACAGCATAGTTTTCGAGGGTGGACAGACAAACATGTTCATCGTAGATGCCACCGAGAGGGGCCGCCAGAACGAAACTGCTCCAATTCGGGACCTGCCTATCCTGGATGCAATCGAGCACATGCAGGAAATGAAGATCGATAACGTTGCGAATACCACGACAATCAGCCTCGTCAATATCCTCAAGGCAGTACACGTGGACGTCGAGATAGGTAGTCTGGAGGTATATGACCAGAGCCTATGGGAATTGATTCACGATGAATGCTGGGACGAATCAGCCAATCCGCTAAAGCCGGAATGCTGGCCATACTCTGTTAGCAGTAGGGAGGACATGGTCAACATCGCCTTCGATACACTAAGCCCTGAGGTCAGGTCCATGCTGATGAACTCCGATGATGGAGAAGGGGAGACAAAGACGTTGGTATACGTAAACCAGCCATACATCAATTTGGCAGTGGCAGGGGGACTCAGGGAGACAATCGACGGGCATCTGGACGAGGGCGGCTGCTCTTCCCCCCTGTCGTGCAACGCACTCGGCCATACTCCCTATCTCGACGAAGAAATGGACGAGGTCTCAAACTCGCTACTCACTGGGGGGCTCCCAGTATCACTGGACATCAATGATGGAATACACCAGGCCCAATCAAAGACCACAATAGCAACCATGCTGATACTGCTTCTAGTCATGGCGTTCCTGTTCAGGTCCGCAAGACTCGCCATTTTCACGATGACAGCGGTAGGCGTCGTCGTTCTATGGCAGCCGCTGCTAATGTGGTTCTACAAGGTCAACGTCAACGTGTTCACGGCGATGATTGGGACGTTGGTATTCGGTATAGGAGTCGACGACTCCATCCACATCATAGATCGAATCAAGGACGAGCGAGAGACCCCAGCTGGGATTCAGAAGTCAGTTTCCAGGACTGGGAGGACCATTTTCGAGACAACCGCAACGACATGCACCGGTCTAGCCGCGGGCCTATTCGTCGCAATTCCCGGGCTACAGAACTTCTTCGTGCTGATGATGCTCCTGCTAGTCCTGGCACTCCTCACTAGCTCCATCCTCCTGCCAAGCCTCATCGTGGCATACCACGAACTCTCTCACGCCCTGCGGGGCAAGATAGGGACTTGGCAAGACTACGGGGAGAGCGGGTCAATCGCCGATGCTTCACCGGTTGACGCAGTTGTCTTCGACTAGGATAGTTTGGCGAGGGTGCAGGGAGTAAGCCCCTTTCTGTTCACCTTTCGGCTGGTCGCATTCAACTATGCATCCTACCCGGTCCTGTCGATGCCCTGCGGACCTGCTTGGACTTGCTCCAGCGGGGTTGCTCGTTCCAGCCACGCTCAGGAAACCTCCCCCTTTCGGGTTCATCGTACGCCTGGCGCGGTTCGTTTCGGTTGCAGTGCCGGCCCTTCCGGACCTCCGACTTGCGTCGGACCACCTGCATCAAGGAGAGGGGACTTTCCTCAGTGTCGTACACTGTCAGCGACCCTCCTAATCCCATTACTTCGGGAACAGTAGATGGATTTGAAACCTGTGGCGATTAAATTGGGACCCAATTTCCGTCTTCGTCATAATATCCACCCCACTGCTTTGCCTGTTCATACCAAGCCAATTGCTCAGGACTCATGGTTGCTGGATCGTAGTTCGTTGTTTGTGGTTGAGGTTGTTGAGAAGATGCAGTGGCTACAACGAATGATGCTGCGGCTCTCTGTAATTCAGCTTCCCTAAGGTATCCGTTGTTATCTGCATCGAATCCTTTGGCATGTGCCAAGAATCCGGCAGCATCTGTGATTCCATGCTGAGAAATAACGTGCCGTACTGTCTCGTCGTTGTAATCCAATGGATACTCTTGTGGTTTTTCTAGATGAGTTGATAACGCTGCCACATTAGACGCAGGAGGTTGTATCGATTCTTCATCTTCAGCAGTCCAAATATCATCTGTTTCAAACAATGCATCATCTCTGCTACCACCACTTCGAAGTGCGATGAGTAGTACAGATGCCAAGAGAATTAGCAAGCCAATAAACATGAGAGTCCATACCAAATTGACTCCACTGAAAACTGTGGTAATGAATGATCCCTCGTCTGCTTTCACCACATTGATGGTAGGGCCATTTACAATCGTACCATCCTCCATGGTGATGCGGATCCATTGGCGACCTTCTGTTTCTGGCTGCCAATCGATATGATGTAAAGTACGACCACCAGCATCAACGATGATGTCGACAGGAATTGCTGTCAGTACCCTGGTATTTTCATCATCAAGATGTGCTTCTGTTAGACGAATCGAGGCGGTGCCACGACCTTCGCCTTCATTTCGAATTGCGATTGTAATCATGACGTTTTCACCGACTTCGACGTCTCCAGAATCAGAGTACGTCACATCATCCTCAGTGAGAACGAAGATTGGTCCAATTCTTTCGATTGGCCATGATGCGAATGGATTCTCATCTTGATTGGTGCCAGATGGCTGTTGCATGTCATTTCCAGCCATATCCATTCCAGTAATCCAAATGTGTAGATACAATTGGTCAGAATGATATTCCTCAGGGATGGATTCATCCAAATTGAGGGTTGCTCCTGCGATGATGGATTGGCCAGCAAGGTTTCCTCCAGCAATGACCATTGGAGACTCGCCAAGCGCCAATGGAATCACACGTACATCAGAGCCACGTATCACCTTCCAATGTAAGACCAAACTATCTTGATTAATTTGTTCAAGTTCAGAAATTCGAACATCGATTTGTAAGGCAGAAAGGGCATCTAATGGCAACTGAGATTCGACTCGGGGAGAAATCACTTCCAACGGTTCAGGTCCGGCAGGATCAACGACAATCCATCGTAATGCTGCAGTTGTATCAGTCACATCATTTGCTTGTGAGGGTAAATCTGCCAATTCGACAGTAAGTGGATATGAGCCTGCTTCAGTAGGTGCGATAACAGTGGTTGACCAAAGACCGTCTTCACTGTGTAGGATGGTCTCATCCCCATCCAAAAGTAGTCGGATATCAAATGAAGATGATGGTCTGGTCCCAGTTGCTGGGAAATGTATCGCACCAGAAATATCGATATCAGAAGATGGAGCGACCCATGCACCCTCTTCAGAGAACGTTCCAGACTCTAATGAAAGAAGCATTGTGTCTGTATCGATAGCCAAATCTGGTGAATATCTCCAACGCAATTGAGGTAAGGATAACCACGCGCCTTGACCACTTCGATCAGTGACTTCAATCGATGGTTCCCATCGCATATCACCCTCTCGTGGAAGGGTCCAATTCAATTGGAAATCAACAAAGAATTTCAAATCGGGATTGAATGGAGTTAGTTCTCCACTCCATGCGTGAACACCACACTGTTCGACATACATGTGCGGTGAAAGTACATTGCATCTTCCGTCAGCTGCTGACCACTCAATGGCCAGTGTATCAGATACCGAATTACTCGCCAGCTGAAGACGAAGGGTGCCAATGTCTGACCAGCCATTTGGTTCGATAATATGGAGTGAAAATGAGTAATCTACGCCTGGGTGAAGATACGATAGTTTGCCATCCTCTGTGCCCTCAAAACCACCCTCTGCTGGCAAAGAAGGTGGGCCATCAATCAAAACTTGATAGGTGAATAATTGGCTATCTGAATTGGTGTTACCTCCATCAGCAATCGCATTCCCAGCAGGATCTGCTCCATCGATATAGGCTGCAACGATATCGCCATCCTCGGCATCAGTATCATCTAGGGTTAACGTGTAATTACCTCTGGCCATTGACAGGTTTGTTGGTGCAGTCAATGGCATTGCAGTGTATTCATCGACATCGATAAGGCCATTTTGATTGAGGTCATCAATCCACTCGCGCCATACCATCAAATTCAGTTCAGTAGGTAACACCGGTCGATCGTAAACTTCGATTCGAACGAACTGATTTGGAGATGCTGCTCGATGGTCATATTGAGCAATGTTTTGATCCACAACTTGTGGATTCAATGAATCAACAGTGAACGTACGATTCAAATTTAGATTGGAATGGAATTCTTGTCCAAATAATGGTTCAACTGAAATCGTGTAAGTCACATCACCAGTCCCGAGTGGGGTTGCGAAAGAAAATGTAGCCAAACCCTCATCGAGAGTAGTTGTATTCATTTTCTCAATCCCATTTTCCAACAGGTGAACTCTGACATCACCACTGCGTGGATTCTTTGTATCATCTGCCAGATTCTCAAATCCAAGATGGGCGTCAATGACAATTTGAGAATCGGATTGAAGATATGACATCGATTGTGGTATTGCAGCCCCAAGTTCATTGTAAACATCCCATCCTAACATGACAATGTCATTCTCAACTGCTGCACTCAAACCCATTCCGGAACGCTCTATGAGAGGAGGGGATGGCGAACCATCTAACATGTAAAGCGATGCGCCAATCTTGAAATTCTCTGAATCCTCAAGGCTTGCATTGGTTTGGAATGGTAATGATAAATTCAACCACTGGCCACCGGTTGTGAATGTAATGCCTCCATCTGGACTCTGGAAAATCAATGGGGATTCTGCGATGCTGGTAATTGCCATATGTTCATTGAGAATCTGTACGGATGAACCATCAACTGGGAATCTGTAAAATGTCCTTACGTTGTCACTTTCTACATTGATTACCAAATCCTTTGGACTACCTTGGGTCCATGAATACTGAGCATTCAATTCCATCCATTGCCATGAAGGGGTGACGGGTGAATTTACACTGAAATTTGAGAGTGAATAACTATCCAATGCTACATTTGAAGAGGTCACTAAATCGGTTATCGTACCGACGATTCCACCTGGAGTTGATGAAGAAATCGGGATAGGTACCATTCGATGTTGGGATTGAATTTGTGCATCAAGCAATGCTTGATTCATCGAGAGAATAAATGGTGAATCAACTGAAAAAGATAATTCGGCCAGAGGACTGTAAATAGCAGATAGACCACCCACTCTCAAATGACCATTGGTCCCATCTACATCGACCGTAGATATCGCATATTCTAAGCCACCTGGGGCTGCCCAAAATGTAGGTGCGTTTGAGAGATTTTCATTGAGATATTGTAAATCATCATCTCCTAAGACAATGGTTTCAACACCCATCCCGAATCCAACGCCTTTCGTGTATACTGCTTGACCCGCAATTGAAAATGAAACATCTACTGGATTAGTAGCAGAGAAGGGTGCCAAGTCAATTGATAGATGATTAAGGCCTGATTTCGGAAGAAGGATGCCCACTTGTTTGAGACCTGCAGTAGCCCACTGCATATCTGTGGAAAGATCCCCATTTGTGAATCGACTCTGCCAACCCCATGATGAAATGTGAGGATGAAATGAATCCCATTCAGTCCATCCATCTTCTCCGAGATCTATGGTAGGGTGAGTTGGCAAATGCCCTCCAATCAAATCAAATCTCACATCATTGAAGGTGCAACTACCACTATTGCACGAAAGTCGAATCTGCAATTTCTGCCCATAGTCTGTGAAAGCATGTACACCACTGGTAGAAACTTGTTGCCACCCACCACCATCAACTGAAATCTCTGCACCCCAATTCCCTGACGCCCCTATATTCATGCCCAATTGAGCAATTGGACGATGAGAGGCGAATAGTGGTGAAATGATTGAACCACTACCTGAAATCGATGCGCCGTTCCAATTCATTGCATCTAAAGTCCATCCCGCTGAAGTTGGATTTGAATTGAAGGTAGAACCATATCGATGATTGATATGTACACCATGGACAATTGGTGATGTGCCTCCACTGCTAATATCAAAGTGTAATTTGACTCGTAAACTAGTGTGTTTTTCAGCATCAATACCTCCGAGATCAACCCACGTAGAATCTAAATTTGAATAACCAGGAATTGGTGTTTTTGAAACACCATCAACGATTGAAAGTTTGAGGGCAGCCCCATTTGGTACGGTAGCGTCAATGGAGGTAATCCCGTAATGAGTCCCCTTTGAATGATGAGCACCACTAATGTCTGGACCGAATCTAGCGCTTGTCCAGTTGGCTTCTTCACCACCTCCAGCTCCTTGTGAAGGAGAGATGGCAACATCGTCTAAATTCCATCCAGTGTAGGTTACTGAACCATCCGTTGTTCCCAATCCAAAACGAACTTGTAATGAGGGGTTATTCTGTACATAGTTACCAATACTGTGTGTCACTTGACCATATGAATTATCATTCACGGAACCTACGTTTGAGTACAACTGGACCCAATTTCCTTGTGCATTCGTAATTTGAACATATGCATGATCATAATAATGATATTCAACACCAAGTCGCTTCCAATATGTTAGACTCCAACTACCTGAACAAGAAGAACAGTCAACTGCGGGGCTAGTTGCCCAGTATGTCGAACTCATGTAATTGGGATAATTTCCATTATACGTATACAGGGCTTTAGTGCCACTATGGACTCCATTTGTGGAACCTAAGGACGAATCGTACCCCCATGCCCAACCACCTTGACTTGACAGTGTCCAACCGTGATTGCTAGTCTCAAAATCCCATGACCATTCTTGAGGAAGCAACTGCATCCCTTCTGTTTTATTCACATCTACACGATCTAGGATGGCCCCACTGTTCGACCAATCAGAGGTCCCAGACCAAGTCACAGCATCATTGAATGCTAAAGTCTCAGGTTCTAATGTCAAGTCAATTGACTCAACTGTGTGGCTGATGGGGACTTCGGCCTTCAAACCACTAGAACTGCCATTTTCTGTATGAATTGACATTGACACACTCTCATCTAAACCAGAATGATGAGATTTTACTCGGGATTCCAGAGGACTGCTAGATGGCATGTCAAAGCCGATCAACATTGTTGATGAAACCATCAAAAATACCATCATCATAGATGATGACCAGCGCGAACGCCCTGTCGACATGGGTCTTTGCGCAGACTTGGAAGTGTTTGAATCCTTTCCCGCCTCTACGAGGCGAAATCTAAGCGATGTCAGTGCGAAAGGATATGCCCCTCGTCGGATGAGGGGTTGTCAATGGGCGAGTATAGCGCGGCGCAGAAGGAAGCCATGAAGAAAGAGGCTGGGATTGCCGCCTGTGATTTTGTCAAGAGTGGTATGAAAGTCGGTTTAGGAACCGGATCTACTGTGAAATATACCATCTTGGAACTCGGCAGAAGAATACGAGAAGAACATCTAGATATTGAAGGGATTCCAACCTCGGATGCAACTGAGTTGATTTCTATAGAACAACGTATACCTCTACTCAATTGGGAAGAATGTACAGGATTAGATATCGTCATTGATGGTGCGGATGAATTTGACCCAAATCTGAATTTAATCAAAGGCGGCGGCGGTGCATTGCTACGCGAGAAAATTGTCGCTGAATCAAGTGGTGGGATGGTCGTTGTCGCGGATGCAAGTAAGCAAGTCGATATCCTCGGCACCTTCCCATTACCAATCGAAGTAAACCCCTATGGGTGGGAACAAACACGTCGTCGAATACAGCAACAATGTGAGGGTGATGTAATTGTTCGAGAAAAAGTACAAGGTGACCCATTTTTTACAGATAATGGAAATCTGATTCTAGACGCTCATTTCGGACCGAACATCGATGCCCCACTAGACCTTGAATCTGCATTGAAAGAAATTGCTGGAGTTGTCGAGGTCGGTCTGTTCAATGAAATGGCAGATATTGTGGTCTTAGCAGATCCAGATGGTTGCCAAATGATTCGCAAAGATCAAGCGAGGATTTGAGAGTTTTATTGCCGTCACACTCATAGATGGATGGCAGGTGCCGATGTCGGGCGCTTAGCTTAGCTAGGTAGAGCGACGGGCTCTTAACCCGTAGGCCAGGGGTTCGAACCCCCTAGCGCCCGCTCAATTTTCGACTGTTGTTCCAGCCTCTCCTCGGACCGCAGCCAACGCATCACCTGGCATACAAAGGATGACCTCCATCGATGGATTTGACAATTTTGCCGAGAGTAATGATTCTACCTTTGGACCCATGCTCCCCATCGGAAATTGTCCAGCCACAAGGTGTGCATTGAGATCGGCTGCTGCGACCAATCGAAGGGGAGTTTCATTTGATGTTCCAAAGTTGAGTTTGATTGAATCAACAGCAGTACTGATGATGAATAAATCGACAGATAGGGTCTGTGCAAGTAATGATGAAACCAAATCTTTGTCGATAACTGCCTCAACGCCATGGAATCCAGTTTCATCAACAAGTACTGGGATCCCACCTCCACCACACGCAAGCACAATTGCACCCGCATTAACCAATGATTCAATCGCATCAGAATCTAATATTTCTAATGGTCTTGGAGAGGGGACAAGCCTACGTAATCCAGTCGATGTTTGACCCGCAGTCCAATGTTCTGGAACAACCCCCGTAATGGTAGGTCCAATAGGTTTGGTCGGCATCGCAAATGCTGAATCTTCTGGATTTACTGCGACTCTGGTGAGTAATGTGGCAACCTGTTCGTGCCTTTTTCTTGAAGTCAATAATCCATCCAATCGGGTAGCGATGTCGTGACCCAGTGTTCCTTGTGTTGCTGCTACCCAATGATCCAACCCCTCGGGTTGTTCACCATGACTCTCTTCCATGAGTAACAATTCTCCAACTTGTGGGCCATTTCCATGCGTCAGAACAACTGAATATCCTGCTTCAATGATATCGAACACATCATTTAGTACTGCATCCATAACATCATTTTCACCATTGGGTGACAATGGGTTGGAAAGTGCATTTCCACCAATTGCATACAAACATATTTTGCGCGAACGATTCTGGCTGATGTTCAATTCAGCACGTGAGTCGTCGGGCCGATGTAAACGCATCAATGGACCTCTGGAGTGGTGACCTACGAAAGGTCGTCCACATCAAGGTTCGCTGTCTTCGTAGCGAACGCATTCAAATGCTCGATGTTACTCACACCCACCGGAGAGCCACAAATGAAGAAGGACCTATTCATCGGAGATGTTCAATCTGGACAGCATGATGGGCAACATGTTGAGCTCAAAGGTTGGATTAACCGTGCCCGAGGTTCTAACAAAATCTGGTTCATCGTTCTTCGTGACAGCACGGGTCGCATTCAATGTGTGGCCAAACGAGAAGACGTGGGTGACGATACATTTGATGCACTCAAGGGTGCATTGATTGAAACAAGTGTCATCATCACTGGAACTGTGAATGCCGATGAAAGGAGTGAAGGTGGTCACGAACTCATCGTTGATTCGGCAACCATTGTTGGACCAGTTAACCCTGAAAATCCATTCCCAATCACTGAGAGTGCGATGGCCAATGCGGAGGGAGGGGAAACTGAATTCTTGCTAGACAATCGCCACCTCTACCTTCGTACTGCACGGATGACACAGATGCTCAAGATTCGCTCTTCGGTGTTCGGCGCGATTCATGGGTACTTTAGAGATCTAGACTTCACAGAATATCAAGCTCCAAACTTTGTTGCAGGTGCTGTTGAAGGTGGCTCGACATTGTTCGAAGTCCCTTACTTTGGACGAAAAGCATACCTCACACAATCATGGCAACTCTATGCTGAAGCCGCCATGCCTGCGCTTGAACGATTGTACACAATTGCACCCTCTTTCCGAGCAGAGAAGAGTCGAACACGCAGACACCTGACTGAATTCTGGCACGCTGAAATGGAAATTGCATGGGCAGGAAACGAAGATGTCATGGTCCATGGAGAAGGCGTTGTCCGACATATTGCTCGAACACTTCTAGATGAACGCTCAGATGAATTGGCAGCACTCGGCCGAGATCTTGAACTCGTGGCCCGGTATGCTGACAACCCGTATCCAAGGATTCGCTATGATGAGGCGATTGAAACCCTTCAGGGAATGGGGGTTGAAATCGAATGGGGACAAGACTTGGATTATTCAAAAGAAAAGGTACTGACAGAAGATTTCGATGTGCCCCATTTCCTCACTCACTATCCTAGAATAGCCAAGCCGTTCTATCACCGGCCGGACCCGGATGATCCAAAGTACGTGCTCTGCCATGATTTGCTTGCCCCTGAAGGCTACGGCGAGATTATCGGTGGAGGTGAAAGGACTTGGTCGGAAAAGGAGATTATCGAGCGAATCGAAGAGGAAGGAACACCCCGGGAACCTTACGAATTTTACATTGATGTACGAAAATATGGCGGTGTGCCTCACGGTGGATTTGGACTAGGGGTCGATCGAGTATGCAGTTGGTTATCTGGTGCCGAACACATTCGAGAAGTGATTCCGTTTCCTCGAGACAGTCGTCGCGTCACACCTTGAGGTGAATCCCGATGTGGGCGTGGCTGATTTTTTCAGTATTATTGATTCTCATCATGTTACTCATTCGACAGAGGTGGAAGGTAGCCACAGAGTGGATTAAAATGGAAGAAAATCTCACTGAAGAAGAATTCACTGATTGGAAAAGGTTGAAACAAGAAAAAGCTGAGAATTGGTCAGAGAAGATGAAAAATTTTGAAGCGATGTTTCTATTTATTCTCTCTGCAGCAATGATACTGATTTGGAATCACATATAATCCGATGACATGGGCAGTCGAACCACCTGTTTTCCAAGGACATAGAGAATCATGCTCGCTGTCAAAGAGAACACTCCGACGAATGTGGTGATGAACGCTGCTAGGGCCACACCCAATGAAACACTATCATGAGGGCCCCCGAATTCAATCAGTTTGGATGCCATTTCAAAGCCGAGAATAAAGAATATGACACCCGGTACACCAAACAAAATCAGAGGGTGCTTACTTTCAAGCATCCAGTAAAAGAATTGAGCAAAACGACTCGCACTTGCTAATGATTCCCTGGGAGGGGGACCTGATGGAGCATCAAGTTCAACGACTCGTAAATCGATTGAATCGTCCAAATCAGCAGGGACATCTTCCTTTGCTTGTTGTGCTACTGCTCGCAACCCTGCGGCAGAAGCACAAGCGAATTGAATGTCTGCATCTGCATATGTATACGTATCAGAGGACAATGGAATAGACGGATTTGAATCTGAGCCTCGGCGATTTCTACTTCTATGTTTGAATGCGATAAACAAATCATAACCTTGCCTGGCGAGGCCAACGGTGCGAGCCATATCTGATAATTTCCAATCGTCATCAAGTGAAATGATTGCTGTTCTCTCTTCATCTGAAATCGTGTCAACAATCAGTGATGCAATGGTAGGTGCTGCTGTATCACCTGAATGAGAAATTACAGTAGCCCCCGATTGTTCAGATAGATGCCTAATTTCATTATCAGTGGACAAATCGAGTACTGTGACATGGTCAGAGAAATCATGAGCGCGAACAACTGCAGATGCGATGCGAAGAGCCTGTTCACGGACTACAAGAACGATTCGCATGAGTCGTCGTAGAGCAATCGACCGTTGAATGATTCGGTCTGAGATATGCAAAGGTACGTCTTGAAGGACCGTTTACGATAGGCCAACAACATGCAACCAGTATGTGTGGTCATGCCAGCGCATAATGAACAGAATCACATTGAAGGTAGTATTGCATCCATAAAGAATATTGTTGATTGGATTATTGTCATTGATGACGGTTCAATAGACAGTACTGGGGAACTTGCACGTAAGGCATTAGGAAACGGTGGACAAGTCATTCGGACTGAAGGGCTGGGTGTTGGGGGCGCAATTGCAATAGGGAGTCAAGCAGTGTTGAATCTTGATGAAAGAAATTGGATAACTGTCGTCATGGCAGGGGATGGTCAAATGGACCCAACTGACTTACCGGTTGTAATTGAGCCAATCTTGAATGGTCGCGCAGATCATGTGAAAGGGAATCGTTTCATTCACCCCCTTGGTCCAAATGGTATGCCATTCATTAGACGACTGGGGACGTGGTGGCTTTCTAGACTTACATCTCTTGCAAGCGGCCGGAAACTCAGAGACACTCAATGTGGTTATACGGCAACATCACGAGCAATGAATGAAGCATGGGATTGGTCCAATACATGGACAGGATATGGATATCCGAATTGGTGGCTCATGGAAGCCAGTAGGCGTGACTTCCGAATTGAAGAGGTGCCAGTTAGATCGGTATATGGGAATGAAAAATCGGGAATTCGGCTGATACCATTCTTCCTTTCTGTTTCATGGATGCTGTGGAAGGGGATTTGGAGACGCGGACTTGATTGGTACATCTTCGGGTCCAAATCGCCAATTGGATTTCGAATATTGGCATCAGGCCTATGGTTTGGAGCATGGTCATCACTCATTCTCGCATTCAATTGGCCGATTCTTTCACTGGCGGCAATTCCCACATTCTTGTTTTTGATGAGATTAGACCAGTATGAATCCAATCGAAGAACGTTAAGGGGGTGGATCGGATGATAATAGATGATGTTAAACATCTCTGGAAATGGATTGGGGGTAGCGCGTTATTGGCTAGTATGTGCTGTGTACCCAGTATCCTGTTAGTCGCATTTGGACTGATGTCGGTTAGTACAGCTGATGCACTATCGAATGACCTCTATTTCGGACCGTTTCGCTACATCCTATATGGTCTAACAATTGCACTTCTAACAATTGGATTAATTCGATATTTCCAACATCAAGGAATCTGTGATTTAGATACTGCAAAAAGAGAACGTAGACGTATTGTGAATACTTCACTATTGGTATTCATCATATCTGTCTTAGTTTACATAGTTTGGAATTATTTCATTTTAGAAATACTTGGAATCTCACTAGGGCTCCCATGGGAAGAAGATGCGATTTGGAAGTGAATTTCGATTGTAATGATTCTCAAAAAATGACATTCTTGTTGGTTGTAAAAGTGGACCCGCTCAGATTTGAACTGAGGTCTGATGCTCCCAAAGCATCGAGCATAGCCAAGCTAACCCACGGGTCCTGTAGGTTGACGGCGTAAGCCAACACAGATGAACATTCTCACACAAGTCGCCAAAGATTATTTCCAATTCTAAGTAATTCTCCCGCAGCACTAGCCTGTTCAGCGAATTCATCCGCCCCAATCTCTGCGCGCATTTCAAGAAGTGTGATTTCAATCGATTCCAATGAAACGATACCATCTTCATCTGCAGATTGTGTCAGTACCTGATTCCCATCAATATTGGTGATTTTCACAGATGAATTCCGTGATTCACTGTTTTTTATCCACTTCTCTAAATCCGATTTAATCTCTGGTGGTGTGTTTGCGATTGTAATCGCATTGCGAGCATCCTCAGCGTTTTGGTGTCGAGATATGATGACTCCATCAGCATGATTACAATGAGTACAACGCATATCTTTAGATGAACGTGATTTACCATATGCGGCTTTGCACGAACCGCACAAAAAAACAATCCAGCGCGGCTCCATGAGACTGTTTGGTAAGCGACGGTATTTGAGGAGTTGGCTCAAAGATTGAACTTTGTTTTTCCACTGCCACCAAGTCCTGTCGGACCACCAGTACTGCCGCCAATTGATGATATTCCGAGATTACGAGATCTTGTTGGACCACTAGATGCCCCAAGATTCAGACTATTTGGGAGAATAAGGGCAGCCAATACCACGCCATGGAATCCTTCTTGCGCTTCAACCTCATCAACAGCCAAGCCCAATGGAATTGAGCCTTCTTCATCTCGTCTAATTTCTAAATCTCGGTTGGCTAGTTTTCGCTGCAAATTCCGCCTCAATTGATTTTCGCATTCTTCCATTGAATCGGCAACTGCTAGTGTGGAAACAATCGCGCACTCATCACCTTCAGGAGTAATGCATTGTGCCCACGCAACACCAGCCGATGCCGTGCCTTCAGAGAATACTGTTGCTTTAGCCAAATGACATTCCACGAGTGTGCCCATTGGCAGATCTTGCGGGGTTCCTGGCTCAAAGCCGAGAGGTAACATCGCACCCTCTCCACGAATTAATCGTGCGTCTCCAAGACCAAGTTCAACGAGGGCTTGGTCCATGGCGTGTTCTTCATTTTCTCCAAAGGGGGCAACTGCCGTCATCAACCACCCTGAAAGCGCCCCACCTGAGCGTGCAGCAGGGCGGTTTCCACCTTGCCTTCGGGGGCCAGAAGATGTTCCAATACTGAAATCCACGCTACACCGAAGAGGGTTCGGTTCATCAAGGGCAGGGTAGAACCAAGTCCATGGCAAACCCCCGGGGGGCAGTTCTCGGCATCGCCTTCAGCATGCTATTATTAGCCAGTATTTTCACAATTAGCAGAGAAGCACAAGTCAGTTCAGCAGCATGGGCATTACTCGGATTAACGGCTGCATTTGCGGCTGCAACTGTCATCGCATTCTTCACAGACGAAGAAAATCAAACAATTGATGATGGTGGGAAATGGGATTCAACCAATCATTTAGAAACTGAAGCACAACCATTACCTGACCCAATCGAGTCTGGTTTTGACATACCCATTCTCTAATCAAATGAGACGTATTGTCTCAAGATTCTTAGGGGCATGGGTCCGAACTCTGTACGTCTTTGCCAGATCTTTTCTAAATTCAGCACATGTGTGTGCATCTCCATGATGACAAATAATTGTCTTAGGTTTGGGATTCATAGCTTTGACGTAATCCATTAATTGTCGACGATCGGAGTGCCCACTAAATCCGTCAATCGTAATCACATCACATTGAATTGGAACCATGTGAGTTTGTCCACCATCATTAATTGGAACCTCACTGAATCCTTTCTGAAGACGGCGTCCAAGTGTTCCGTCTGCTTGATAGCCCACGAAACAGAGAGTGTTATTCGGCTCGGGAGCCCAGTGTTTGAAGTACTCTACAATGGGGCCTCCTGTCATCATTCCACTGGTGGCTAGAACAATACAAGGAGATGGGTCCAACAAGATACTTTCACGCTGATCTCGACCATCTACCTGCTTGAACCACGATGAATTGAATGGATTTTCGTCTCCACCCTTGAGGACCTTTTTCCTTAAATCACGATTCAGTGCGTCTGGATGACTTGCATGAATTGCAGTTGCTTCACTAATCATCCCATCAATCCATACAGTTACGGGTTCACATTCACCGGATTTGAACAATTGATCGATAGCAATCATCACTTCTTGGGAACGTCCAACAGCGAAAACTGGGCAGAAGATTTTACCTCTTCGAGACAATGCTCTTTGAATCAAATCTTGCATCTCTTGGGTAGCTTCTTGGCGTGTGGGTTGGAAATCTTTAGCACCACCATAAGTCGATTCCAAGATAAGTGTCTCGACACGAGGGAATCTGACTGCTGCTGCTTCATACAACCAGGACTTTTCATACTTGATGTCGCCACTAAAAACAATGTTGTGCTTTCCTTCACCAATATGCATGTGCAATGAGGATGAACCAAGAATATGACCCGCATTGTACATGGTGAGTTTGATATCAGGAGCAACGTCAATGGTTTTGCCCCATTCGACATCAACGATATGTTTGATCATCTCCTGAACATCGCCCAAACCATATGGTGGCGGGTTTCCTTCAGCTGATGCTACCTTGATGTAATCACTTTGTAGCAACACCATGAGGTCGCGGGTCGGTGGAGTACAGTATACTGGTCCACGATAGCCATACTTGAACATCACAGGAAGTAATCCAATATGGTCAATATGTGCATGAGTAATTACAATGGCATCAAGGTTCTCAAATGGTAATAATTCAGGGGCATCGAAGAAGGGAGCAATCTCACTCAGATTGTTAGTCGGTTTAGCACCAACATCAACGATGACCTTCGACTCATTAGTCGTCACCAAATGCATTGCACGACCAACTTCCCTGTATGAACCAAGTGCTGTCAATCGACACCAGGTTGTCCCCGGCCTTTGTGGACGATAAATTCGCGTACCGAATTTACGTAGTAGCGATTTACGCTCATCGCTATTTTCCTGACGATATCTCCTGATATTATGCATGGTTGCACTTTCAATTGGTGAGGCTCGTTCAGTATGGACCTTCCATCCAGTTTCATCCCGAATTGCACGCACAATGGACCCTTTTGGTCCAACGGCCAATCCCGGATTCAAACAAACAACGGTGACTTCACATAACGCCCCATCAAAGTAGATTCGTTTGAGACCTGCATCATCTGGAATGAGTTCCATAATTCGAAGTTCAGCATCTTTACTAGCCATCAAAATTTCAGGTGATGGGCGTACTTCAACGCGTCGCTTAATGGTTTTAGCAATCTTTGCAGTAAGACTGTCATTGCCTGCAAATTTCTCAGGTGTTTTCGTGATTATGGCAATGCTAGCCGCCTCTAAATCAACTTCATAGTCGATGTCCTTGGGGACCATCTCCTCAATTTTTTTCTTCACTTGCTGAAATGTTAGTCGCATTGTGCAACCTCCTAATTTCCCGATGATTAGACATCATCAACTCACCAAGACCGGTGAGCGAAGACGGCGATTCGCCGGGAATGTGATTAGCACTGTGCAATTAGTGCTGTAATTTGGGCCTCATCCAGTAATCGGAAACCGGATTTTGTGATGACGGCGAGGTCCATACCGTTGCCACTAGCTGCATCACGCTGAGCACTAGCCAATAGTGCCTTTGCTGCAACCTTAAGGGCGTCTTTCTCAGACATATTTTGTTTGAATTGGTCCTCTAACACACCATACATGTATGGGGATCCTGAACCGGTAGCACAATAATCGTCTGGAATTGAACCACCTGCTGAATCGATTGAATATACGTGGCCACCCTCATCGTCATATCCAGCGATGAGTAACTGAACCCAGTGTGGACGTCCAACCAAGATGTTTGCAGTTAGAGTTGCTGCACCCTTCACAGTCATGTTTCGGCCACGCTTGAGTTGAAAGAGATTCATTTCTGCTGCTAGTGTGCGAGATAGTGACTGGGCATGACCAACAAGCCCAGCTGTTGTCAAGGCCAAATTGTCAGCTATCTTGAACAATTTCTGAACACTCTTGTTCGCAACAAAGTGACCCATTGTGGCCCGATGATCGGCACCAACAACGACCCCGTCGCTAAAGCAGATGCCTATCGTACTCGTGCCTGTCTTGACCGTTGCCATCTCTGCGTCCATAATTTTCGCCTCCATTGAATCCGTGCGATGTGCACGTTAGGGACATTTGTGCCAATCGGTGGACCCTTATGAATCCCCCGTATGACCATCCCTTGTGTACACCACCGGACCCTGTGGAATCGTGACGGTTCTTGAACCTATGAAGTCGATTAGGTCCGAGGGTTGAAGGATTGAGACGTACCGTGGACGGCCATGGAGGGAGATTCGGACGAGCCCAGGTGGATGAAAATGCCGTCCATTGAGGAATCGAAACCGCAACCAGTCGAGCCTGAAATCTCGTTTCATGATTTAGGTGACCTCTATCCAGATGCACCCGTACCATTTGGAAGAGGAGATGTTATCGTTCATCGAGCCATCCTACACGACTCATCGGGCGTTGAACAATTGTTTGATTGGGTTGCTAGCGGAGATGTCGCCATTGTCGAATTAAAGCGATTGATGCAACGTGAAATAGAGTTCGCGACTACTATTGCACGTTTACAACAATTAATCGAAGGTGATTTGGGTGGTGCACTCGTTCAGATTGGTGATGAGCGGCTGATTTTATTGCCATCTGGATTTCGGGGCCTCAGAGGGATTGCTGACGAGGTGTTCACCCCCGACTACTAATGTTTCAATCCGGTGATATCATGAAGAGTATTATCGAGGTCGACTGCATTATTTGCAGCTACTCAGATGGATTGGAGATGCTTGCACATACTGAAGAAATAGCCTATTTCGGTGAACACACTCAAGTCACACTCACATGCCCCGGATGTGGATGGCGCCAAACTGACTTCATCCCAGCAGAATCTCGTGAAGGGAACTGTGCATCTTATTTCATTAACAACACTGAGGATTTATCCATCCGAGTGATTCGAGGTTCTGCCTGTACTGTTCGATTGGTGGAATTAGATTTGGAAGTCAGACCAGGTTCCCATTCAATGGGATATGTCTCAAACATAGAAGGTGTTCTCAATCGATTTCAAGATGTTATCGACATGGTTGGTAGGGAAGCAGCACAGGAAGGAGAACAAGAGGCTATCAAAAAAATTGTCAATTTAACTGGGGCAATGCAATCCATTCGAGATGG
Organism: Candidatus Thalassarchaeaceae archaeon; assembly: GCA_030747475.1. Lineage (GTDB taxonomy): Archaea > Thermoplasmatota > Poseidoniia > Poseidoniales > Thalassarchaeaceae > MGIIb-P. Next base: position 20,243 of record JASLKO010000014.1, read on the forward strand.
AAATTTAGGTGTAACATTGGAATTCCTAGACCCTTGTGGGCACTCAATGATTATGGCAGAAAATGTGGACATCCGACCCCTCACAGAAGATGAATTGGATGATCTCCCTGTGGGCCCTGCTGCAGGATTAATGGAAGCAGGCGCTGCTCAATCAAGGGATGATTCAGAATAGGATTTCAATTCTGAGCATCATCGGCCAAGAATTGATTGATGAGGTGTGCATTTTGGTCCCTCATTTCCCCAAGTTCGGTCAACCAAGCTCTAGCCTTCTCAATGGTGATTGCTTTGAGTTCACCACTTAGAAGGTCACCAGACACATAAGCACGGCGAATTTCCTCTAGTGCAGCATCATCCTCTTCAAAGAAGAATAACAGATATTGGAATGCAACATCGACATCTGGATTGCCTCCAATTCGTCGATGTTCCTCAACGGTGGATTGTCCACCTGAGAACGAACGCTTGAATTTCTTCTCCATCTTGTCAAGACTCTCATTGAGGAAGATGGTTGTCTCCGGTTTTGATGATGACATCTTGCCTCCAGTCATACCAACAGCAAATCGGTGATATGTACTGCTGGGCTGGAGAAGTCCAGGGCCGCCCAAACTTCGTTCCAATGTGAGCAATGCCATTCGAACTGGATATCGGTCCTTGGGGGTCGCAGCAGGGAGATCTACAATCCCATGTTTCGCATCAGCCATGATATCCCCGTATCCAAGCGTTTTGACGGCATCGATGATTTGAGTAAAAATCGCCGCTGTTGAGGATTTGTCAGCAGCAACAATCGACTGATTCTCAACCATGACTGAGACGGTAATCCGCAATCCACCATTCTTTCGCTCAATGACATTGAACCAATTTGTCTTGCCGGCCAATCCACGACATAATCGCAAATGTGGATCTTGGTCTACTCCGACGGGCACGACAATCGGTCGTAGTCCACCGTACTCCTCCAATTGAGGATGTAAGATATCTCCAGCTTGAACCAGTGGAGCCTGAACATGGGCAAGGTTTGTGTCACCTTGAAATCCATAAATCGCTTCAAATTCTGAAAGATTCGTTCGTTTACCCAATGTGAATCCCATTCGTTGAACGATGGGGCGTGAACTCTGGAAGTAAATCTGGGTCTTTTCGGGATCTAATCCCATTGCAACATAGTTGGCGACATATTCTTCCAATGCGAGACGACGGCATTCTGCTAATGAATATCCACGAGTAGCATTCGCCTCAAGGTCAGCCACTGCGATGGTGACATCTGCACCTTGCTCTTGGAACCAGCGGACTTGGTCAATCACCATCTTGTGTCCCAAATGCATTTGCCCACTGGGCATCAAGCCAGTCATGACACCGAATGAGTCACCACGAGCATGTGCTTGGAGGATGTTACCTAAATCACGATGGGCGAAAATAATGTCACGACGATGGTGCAAAGATGGATTCGGTATTTCTGCCAATGGAACAGAACTCAAACCAAACTGCTGAATGATTCGGTCATAGTCCGTAGAGACGTCACTAGACCATGGGTCGATGTCCACCATCGGCTACGCCGATATCAAGGCGGCTATCAAGGCGTCGGGTCAACTTCGGCCTATGGCCGATGGTTTGACGTGTACATCGCACATGCCGTAGCGTGAACGGAGTATGTGTCCTAGGTGGCGGCCTTGTCGGCCGATTTGTAGCAACGACGTTGTTTGAACGTGGATACAAAATTCGGCTTGTGGATTCTGATTCTTCAGCATTCACAAAAATTCCCAAAGAAATCGAATGTGTCCATACTCGTATCGATCTTGATGAGGGGTTGGAAAAAATTGTAGGAAATTGTAAGGTCGTCGTCAATTGCTTACCTGGCCGAATAGGCCACCTTGTTAGGGGCCAATTGTTGTCTATAGAAGGGATGTCTGTGGCAGATTTGGCATTTACTTCAGAAGACCCTCGTGACCTCGATGAATTGGCTAGAAAACATACATCTCAATTGATATTCGACGTAGGGATTGCACCTGGATTATCGAACATCATAATCGGAGATGCGCAGCACCGAATTGGCAAACTTGAACGTGCAAGGATTTGGGTTGGTGGGAATCCACAAAAATCGGATACTGATTGGTCATACATGGCACCATTTTCACCATCTGATGTCATCGAAGAATATACTCGTCCCGCTAGAATTAGGAGGAATGGGGCAATCATTACTGCCCCAGCATTGACCGAAAGGCACGCGGTAGATGTTCCTGGATATGGACGAATGGAAGCATTTCTCACAGATGGGTTGCGAAGTCTCCTCGACACCATTGATTGCGATGATGTAGCTGAATATACAGTCAGATGGCCAGGGCATATACAACGATTCATTGATTTGGAAACAATTGATGAAAAGGCGCTAATCGATGCTTGGCGATTTAATGAAAATCGACCAGAGTTTACATGGTTGGCAGTAGAAGTTGATTCTGATGGCAATAGAAATCGATGGGATCTCATTGACAAAGGAAAGGATGGATGGTCATCTATGGCGAGAACGACTGGCCTCGTGACCGTTGAAGTCGTCGAAATGATGGTTGAAGGAGTTCTCAATATTGATGGAGTACACCCTCCAGAAGTACTACACCCTCATGCTGAAAGATTCATTCAAATGATGCGCGACAATGGTGTTGAAATCTGGGATTAATCTTCCATCTCGGGATTTTGGCGCTCTCTTTCTTTCTTCAACGTAAACCATACTGCTGCAGGCACAGCAAGAATGGTGAGTAAGGCAACAGCGAGTAGAATCCAACTCGGTTCAATATCTTCTTGAGGTTCGATTAACCATGTAAATCGCAAAGGAGATTCTTGGAATGGTGAACTCCATTCAAACAAGTCGGTCGTATGATGGCCTGTGACCATGAATGGAGTCAGCCCGTTGAAGTAGTCACCACGAATTAGTGCGTCGTCTGGCGGGGATATGAAGGTAATACGGACTTCAACACCTTCGGGAATTGTCAAATAAATTGTTTGATCCCCATTCGTGATTCTATAGCCCACCTGTAGGTGATGATCTGAAGTATTAAGTTCAGGGAAGGGCATCCCGTCGGCACGGTTTACTCTCTGAATTTGGTTATTCTCATCAAAGATGGTGAGGTTTGTCGTCCCCGGCACTGACCAAAAACCTTCAGAAGGTGCACTTCCAATTAGATACATGTGTCTCTCATCCCATTCCGGTGGGTTGTCTATTCGCTCTGCCGCCCTCTCCCCCGCAGAATGGAATTCGCCCCAAGTGGTGAACCAGTAATTCTGTGATTCAATCCATTCAAGGACGTCTTTGTCCCTACGTACATTGAGATCTTCAATTTGTGCTTCCCAATACAAATTTGTATAGCCGTGTTCATTGATACCTGTTTGAATGGCATCGGCAGATGCAATGTTTTTCTCAAGACTGCCACCACTTTGCTCAATTATTTCTAGAGTGTCTGAAGAGTTATTCTGCGGCTGCAATTCATTGCCTCCCACGATGAGGAAGCCCTCATCCATCAGGGCATCCATCGTTTCGGATTCGATTACACCATCTGGGAGGCCGAACGATAGTGGTTCAGAACCCCATTTTGAGGCATTGATTTGTGAAGTAAGATAATCCTTACATTCCGAGATGACACTGAGATCTGTGTTCACATTTTTCCCAGGTATTCCATGACAACCGAATTCATCGCCAAGTCTCAGTCTCTCTCCACCGACCACATCTTGGCTTAGCCAACCATCGGCCCGCCATGCAACTGCTCCCGGCAATGCAATCGGCATCAATAGGATGCCCAGAAGAGAAAAAGCGACCACAAGACGCGTGTTCATGGAGATGTGCGAGTGGTCCCACTTCTTGATGTTGGGGTTGTATCTATCGGCAATCCTGAAGTGTGAATAGCACTTACAATGCCCCGATGACAGTGGCGTCACAGGAAATATTGGATGAATTTCGTGAAGTTTGTCGAATTCCTGAGACTGGGATTCCCTTGCCCAAGGCACCAACCTATTCTGTACTTCTAGGAATCCTACCTGCGATTTGTAGAACACTATTTCGAGTACGTTATCGAGGTATTCATCGCGTTCCGAAAAACGGCCCCGCAATCATTGCTGCCAACCACACATCCCACATAGATCCATTCTGTGTCATCATGGGAGCGAGGAGAAGATTGCACTATCTAGCGAAAGATGGGCATTTCAAGCGATTTCATACTGCAATTGTGATGCGGACAACAGGTCAAATCGAAACACACCGTGAATCGGGTGCATCAGACGCGTTGTCAAGCGCATCAGATGTGCTTTCCAATGGAAAGGTCATGGGAATTTTTCCAGAAGGAACTCGTTCTCGTCGCCCTCTGCCCCCATACTTGCAAACTGGTAAAACTGGAGTGGCCAGAATGGCAGCAAGTTACCCCAATGTTCCCGTGATTCCATGTTCACTGGTTGGTGCAAGAAATGTCATGGCCCCTGGTGACAAAATTTTACGCCCATGGAAAAGAGTTGACATTTCATATGGAGAAAGCGTGACTTGGAATGATTGGATTGTGCACCCACAGGGTGGCGGACAGAGCAAGGAGATGTTGCAAGCTATCATTGAATCCGATGATGCGCAACAAAGAATCGCATTGGGTGAGTTGTATCGAAAATTTACCAACCAAGTCATTGGGACATTGGCCAGCCTCGGCGCACCCTGAAAGGGTGCGGGACACAATTCAAGAACCGTCTCGACCCGATGTGATATGTTCCGATGCAGACCTATCTCGATCTCCTGCGGCGCATTCTCAATGAGGGTGTCGAACGAAGTGACCGTACAGGGACAGGAACGTTATCCGTTTTTGGTCATCAAATGCGATTCGACCTCTCCGAAGGTTTTCCTGCAGTTACTACCAAGAAATTGCACTGGCCCAGTATCATTCATGAGTTACTTTGGTTCATTTCAGGAGATACCAATGTGAGATATCTTCAGGAAAATAAAGTCAGAATCTGGAACGAATGGGCTGATGAAAATGGTGATCTCGGCCCAGTATATGGGAAACAATGGCGGAAATGGGAATCCAAAGATGGGCGAATCATCGACCAAATCGAGCAAGCTATTGAGTTAATCAAGACCAATCCATCAAGTCGTCGAATTCTCGTTAGTGCCTGGAATGTTGGTGAACTTGAAGAGATGGCACTGATGCCTTGCCATGCCTTCTTCCAATTCTATGTCGCCAATGGAAAGTTGTCATGCCAATTGTACCAAAGAAGCGCAGATGTATTCTTGGGAGTTCCATTCAACATTGCATCATATGCACTGTTGACGCTCATGATGGCTCAAGTTTGTGGACTAGGAGCTGGAGAGTTCATCCATACCATTGGTGATGCACACCTTTACCTCAATCATCTAGATCAAGCCAGAGAACAAATTTCTCGTGAACCTCTGTCACTTCCTAAATTAAAATTAGAACCAAGTATTGCCAATATCGATGACTTCACAGCAGAACATATCGAAGTTGAGGGGTATGAGCATCACCCTCACATTTCAGCACCCATTAGTGTCTAGGTGATGGTATGAAAATTGCAATGATTGTTGCCATGGACGAGAATGGTTGCATCGGCAATCAAGGTAATTTGCCTTGGAGATTAAAATCTGACATGCTACGATTCAAGTCCCTGACTGAGGGCGATGGTTACAATGCAGTCATCATGGGCAGAAAAACTTGGGACTCATTACCTGAGTCTTTTCGACCACTTCCCGAAAGAGTGAATGTCGTCATGTCCAGGGATACGAAATGGTCTGCTGACGGCGCTGATGCAGCACTATACCCTGGCAGGGCAATTGAAATTGCTTATGCAGAAGCGTGCGATGAATGTTGGATAATCGGAGGTGCTCAAATATATGCCATGTATCTTGACAAGGTAGAAGAAATTCACATCACTACAGTTCACACTACAAGCAGTGGAGACGTGTCTTTTCCCGAATGGAACCGTAGTGGATGGTCGGAGGAAATCGTCGAATCAACTGAAGCAGATGATGAAAACGAATTTTCGACAACATATTCAATATGGAAAAAATAACCATCATTGTACACAATATGGGCAATGTTTCCCAATGACATATTCTCCACTTTGTTGCTCATCGTGGAGCAATGGTTCACGGCATGCAAAACAAACGATTGTGTCAGTCTCTTCTAATTCAGAATTTACGGCAACCCTTCGATCAAATACGAAGCAATCACCATTCCAATAATCGCCACCGACCTCCTCAAAGTAACCAAGTATTCCACCCTGTAATTGATGGACATCTGAAAATCCTTCATTGATTAGTAATTGTGACGCTTTCTCGCAACGAATACCACCTGTACAGAACATGACCAAGGGTTTGTCCTTGTTCAACGAAGAATTCTGAACCGCTTGTGGGAATGCACGGAATGTGGTAATGTTGAAATCAACTGCATCGGCGAATGTACCCAATCTGATTTCGTAGTCATTACGTGTATCGAGAATGGTAATTTCGCGACCTTCATCAAGCCATTTCTTGAACTCGGATGGAGTAATGTTTGGAGCTGTTGATTGTTCAGGAATAATTTCTTCACGACCCATCGAGATGATTTCTTTCTTCAGTCTAACATACATCTTTCGGAATGCGCAATCCATGCTGTAAGATACTCTGAAATGCATGTTGATGAAACGCTCGTCTTGTTCCAAGAAAGCGATGAAACCGTCGATGGAGGATTGTTTACCGGACAGAAAGATGTTGATGCCTTCATGACTCAGTAGAATCGTCCCAAGTATGTCAAGTTCCTTGCACACCCTTCTAAATGGTTCACGAAGTTCGTCTCGATCATTGAGGGTAACGAAACGATAACCGGAGATATTAACGAAATCCGTGGCCATGTATTCTTCCGAATCGATGGTTACACTTCAATGCTGAGGAGGCGTTAGTGATCGAGTCCAGCTATAAATTTCTCAGCATTGATTGCAACATCGTCGACACCAATTTGATCGAAAGGATTCTCAAGATGTTCTTGGATATTGTCAAGCCCCACGAGAATAAAGGCAAACAAAAGTGGCATGACATACTCCAGATACATGGTATAACCTGCACTCGATGCCACAAAATAAGGACCATACACAATTGGCAACACCAAGATGAAGAAATCGCTGTATGCCCGAAGTGAACGTGGTGTCCTATATTGGTAAATGTGCTTAATATTTTCAAATGCAACCATCATTTTTGACTTGAATGAATACAAGCGAGAACACTCTCCACCTGGTAGGCCTTTGTCTCGGAGTTCAACACGTATTAATTTGGACAAATCCGAAAATGCAGCATAAACTCCGATTTCATGCTCTTTCATTTCAGATTCTGGACTCGTGAATAAATCTCTCATCCCAATCATTAGATTTCCAAGATTTGTTTTTGTATTCTCAAGGCTGATTTGATCTGCTTCAGGCATCCAGTCACGGACTGCATAATACATTGCACGGCCATGTGCCTTGATTGTGCCATAGTGTGCCAGTGCAGCCTCACGTCTCTTGTATGCACCACCAATTGAAAATACGATCGGGAAAATAATCGCTGTCGAAATCAATGTTAATGGAAAACTACCCTGTATCTCAAATTCTCGACAAATTATCATCGAACCAACAGCGAGAAATGATACATAGAGAGTTTTGAAATCGACAATGAGGCGAACTTTAGTTAATGATTCAAACATTTTTTCACCGAATTTGGGTTTCAAAACCTATTCTATAATCTTAAGTTATTCTCCAGTATACTCTGTGACTCTAATTCCCATTCCACCTCGTTTGGATGGTCGCTGCATAATTCGATTCAACTTCTTGTGGAATTCAGCTTCCAAATCAACTTCCATGGCCAACGCATTCCCGAGTGTCAGAATGAAAACGTCAGCCAACTCTTCAGCCACCTCTTCCTTTGGTTTGCCTTTGGTAATCGCTGCTGATAATTCACCTAATTCTTCGATGACCAATGCCAATCGATATCCCATGTCGTGTCCATTGTTCTCTGGATTGGCAAAATCGTGTTTATGATGGAACTTCGCAACTCGCGCCATCATCGTTTCAAAGGAACCATTTGGAACCCCTGTATCTCCAATATCCTCTTGAGTCAGATGATTCATCCATTCGTCAACACTTGTCGCTCTCGCCATACACGGGTGGCGACAATGTCAGCCGATGAACCTACGCCACATCAGCAATCGCCATAATCGCATTGAAAACTCGTTCACGCATCGATGCTGCAAGGTCCTCGACTGAATGATGATCTACTGGAGCCAATTCATTCCCTGGGTCTTTTCCAGCAGCCCAATTACTGGACAATAACAGGCCAACGTGACGTGTTTCTTTCTCTGAGACACATCGAGCCTCCCCTCCAATGGTCATGTTGACCGAGGTTGCGCCGAGACGAAAGTAAGCTTCAACATCAGCCCGAGATTCAAACTGTGGTCCACTGGCTTGTGCGACTATTTGTTTCATCGCATTCGGTCCAGCACCATCCTGTCCAGACAATGATTTAGCAGCAACGGAACTGAGTTTTCGATTAAACATCTCAGTTCGATTAACGTGTACAGCATTATCGTCATGAAAACTCCAAACTGTGCCAGAAATATCCAACATATCATCAGCAACCCCAACAATTCCTGGTGGGAAGTCTGAATCCATACTACCAACACACCAAACGCTGATGGCAGCCGAAGGTTGGAATGCAGCCATTGCATAGACATTAGCGCGATGTTCAATACTGTGAGGAGGATTCACAAGTCCATCCGGGTGATGATGTCGATAAATGAACATTAATTCGTGCCCATTCACATTAACAACGGTGCAAGGCACCTCACCCCATGGAGTTTCAGAATGGAATGTATCACTATCAGATCCCTCAATAGAAGTCGCTAACTCAGTCATCCCTGTTCCGCAAAGAATGCTCAGGCGAGCCATTACCGCCACCACCTAAGAATCACTCTTGGAGTCGAGCGATGAGTTCATCCTTCTTTCCAGATACTGGCTTTCCGGCTTCCTTCAAAGCAACCTTCAATTGAGCAACGGTCATTGATGCGAAATCTGGTACGTCTTCAGATGCAACTTCTTCAGATGCAACTTCTTCAGATACTTCTTCCTCGGCATCAACACCTGCATCATCAGAGGATGCTTCGCCAGCAACTTCGGCACCAGCGAGAACATCAGGACTGTTATCTTCACCATCTTCATCTTCACCTCGAGCTGCATCAAGAACTGCTTTCTTGGCTGCAGCCACGCGATTTTCTTCCTCGCGAATTTCATCCAATGTTGGACCGTCATCCGATACGACTCCGTCAACAACAAGTTGACTCTTTCGCAGAATCACTGAACGGACGGATACGACCTTTCGGGAGGCTTGCTCAATTTGTTGTTCAAGTTCACCAGATAGAATCATCTTCTGCAGTGATACCCATGTATTACTAGCAGCTGTCTGAAGAAGGATGTTCCGACAGGCATCTCTTACTGCCTGTTTTTGACTTGTCTTCACTCGGCTTTGTGTGACGATGAAGGGCTTCAAACGGACATAATATCCATCATCAGTAATGGCATCAATGACATCATCAATCTTACCACGGTATCGGCGGACTTGTCGGCGGACATGATCTTTCAATACTTCGTGTCCAGCGAATTCAGTAATTGCATCTTGGCCAATAATTTCAGTTACTCTAAACTTGATTTTGACGTTCATCTTACTGAAATCGCCATCCAATTCCTGTTGAGTGATTTCATACATTCGACCGATGAGGAGTTCATCTTCTTCACCCAAGGTTTCTCCGATGATTTTGAAATTCCATGGCTGGCGAGGCGCGCGGATGTTATACCACCGCTTCGCCTTCCATTTGTCCTTCTGCTTACGGGCTGCCGCTCTTGATGATGCTCCCTTGCTTGCCATGGTCTCGGACTCCTTCGGTCATGGGGGCTACCCCACTTGCGAGCCGCCGACCTAACTCCAGTATATGAACGGAGCCCTTAGACCCCGAAGGGGTCATTTCTCTACAATTAGACTACGACCCATTGATAGACTAGTGATTAGACGACGGGTTGAGAGCATATGGCAGTACACAATCTGATGTGGGTGGCCACCTCAAGTGCTGTAGGTATGAAAGAGGTAATTCAGTCAGCCCTAGATTGGCTCACTGGTGACTATGCAGAAATCAAGTGTGAAAAAGTTCGCTCATATCATGGGCCGAAAATGGTGATGATGAGAGCATATGTTGGCAATAAAAAAGACGCAACCAATGCTGTGTGCCATCTTGGTGCAGATTTGTTGAACTCTTTGGGAGAATCCAATCAACTCTCCGACCGAATTGACGAGAGTAACACCTTGCATATCCGCCTAGATTTGGCCGCCCTAGTCAGAGGTGAAATTCATCTGGCTGACGAGAGTAGTTTGGAGATTGTCAAAGGCCGCATTAAATTGGAAGTATATCCAGGACAAGATGTGCTGCAGAGAGCGAAGGATATGCTTGAAAACGCAGCATCAAAGGCATATCAGAATGATTTTCCGATATCATTGGACACATGAAGAATGATATATTTCAAGTACCCTAATTACAAGCATTGATATTGGAATGACTATCCAGTAGCAATCATGACCCACGTAGTCACGTCACCTTGTGTGGATAAGAAGTACCAAGAATGCGTAGCAGTTTGCCCCGTAGAGGCATTTCGCGAACTACCCACATATCTTGTCATCGATCCAGATGAATGTATTGATTGTGGAGCATGTATTGCCGAATGCCCTGTAGATGCGATTTTTGCAGATACTGATGTTCCTACTGAAGAAGAAGCGTGGATTCAACGCAATGAGGACGAATCGCCTGGTGCAGAGATTGCAGAAGGTGATTCACCCGTTCTAGCAGATGACTGAGCGTCACCCTTTCTGACGAAGGTTCTAATGCGCGACATCGGTCCACGGACTGATTCAGATGTCGATTGACCTCAACCATATGCGTAAGGGTACAGAATTGCTTAAGCGTGGTTTTGCCAAGATGCAGGAGGGCGGCGTCATCATGGACGTTGTCACACCCGAACAAGCTCACATCGCAGAGGATGCTGGGGCAACCAGTGTAATGGCACTAGAACGGGTACCAGCTGACATTCGTGCGGATGGTGGCGTAGCGCGTATGAGTCATCCAGAATTGATCCAAGGGATCATTGAGACGACCAGTATCCCTGTGATGGCGAAAGCACGAATTGGTCACGATGAAGAAGCACGTGTTTTAGAGGCACTTGGAGTCGATATGGTTGATGAATCAGAAGTCCTAACGCCGGCAGACCCATTTTATCACATCGCGAAGAATAATTTCTCAATCCCTTTTGTATGTGGTTGCACCAACCTTGGTGAAGCGGTTAGACGTGTTGTTGAAGGGGCAGCGATGATTAGAACAAAGGGTGAAGCGGGAACTGGAAATGTGGTTGCTGCTGTACAACATGCAAGAATTGTCGCTGCTGAAATTGATTTGATTCAACGCTCAACATCTCAAGAATTTGAGACAATTGCATCTACAATTAGTGACGGTTTTCGGCGACTGGAATCTGCTTCTGAACACCAACTAAATGTAATCAATACACCATTTGGGTCCCTCAGCGATGTACACACAGGTGTACTCGAAGTTCTTGGAGAAGTTAGAGAAATGGGGCGATTGCCTGTTGTGACATTCTCTGCGGGTGGAATTGCAACCCCTGCAGATGCGGCACTTCTGATGAGGCACGGAATGGATGGAGTATTCGTCGGATCTGGGATTTTCAAATCTGAAAATCCAATCACTACAGCAGAAGCTATTGTCATGGCAACCCATCATTTCAATGATGCAGAAAAAATTGCTGAGGCAAGCGGAATGATGGCTGGCAAGGCCATGGATGGATTGGAAATTGAGTCACTAGATGTCCGTATGGATCAGCGTGGTTGGTGAGTATGGGGTTTTTCGGGCGTTGGTTCGGATTTGAAGGTTGGAAACGACTGAATGCCTCGCAGAGTGTACTGCAACAAATCGCTTACAGAATTGGTTTTGCTATCGGTTTAGCAGTGTTCATCATCGCGTATGTTATGATACGTAAACAGGACCCAACTTGGGAATTGGTTCCAATCACATTGGTATGGTTTCTCATTTATCAGAGCCTACTCAATTTCATTTTTGTACAAGGTTCGCGCTAGGAAGGGATCACATGGATGTTGTCACAGAATTATCGGATGGGAGATGTAGTGAAATCGCCTATATGTCATCCAGTCCATTTGAGGTCCACCAGATATTGGTCAAGATGGATTTCACCCCAGAACACCCGGTGTTTGGCCATCTATTAATGCCAGAAAACGTAGAGGACATCGTACCTTGTGTCATTGCTTGTCACGGGAGTATGGGTTGGCGTGCACATCATCATGAACACATCAATTGTTGGCTAGAGGCTGGC
>JASLKO010000015.1 GCA_030747475.1 Candidatus Thalassarchaeaceae archaeon
GGTTCATATTCATCCAAATCCATCCATTCGTCCCGCATATCCCAAGTTCGCCATTGGATCTTTTCAGCAGCACCATCAATGGTGAATTTGACCGATTGTCCTTGCCCAACATGAACCTTGTTGTCCCCCATAATTGTAGTTGACAAATTGACTGCGACTGTGTCAGTGAAGCCGTAGACTTGGTTGGCTGCTTCCATGACTGCAGGATGAGCACGAACTTCGCCGTGTCCATACACATTGTTCTGACGTGGTGTAAGCGTGAGATCCTCTCCACACGGCTCATTCGCACCTTTGTGATGACACTGCCTATATTCAGCAGTTTCTTGCATGATATTGCGTATATCAAATGGTGAAAGTTCTGGATTTGCTTGATACATCAGAGCCGCAACTCCTGCCGCCCCAGGTGTGGCCATACTGGTGCCGGACATGCCAGTGTAACCATTGCCTGTGTTGGATGCCACCGACATGACATCTGAACCGACAAAGGCAATGTTTGGTTTAATTCGAATTACAGTAACACCATCATCTCCCAACACGGGTCCATTGCTAGAGTAGACAGCAATGCCAGGATCATCGCCCTTGTCTAGCGCACCCACGGTAATGACATCCTCAGCACTCCCAGGCGTTCCAATCGTAGATGGGCCTGCACTGTTACCTGCTGCGATGAATAGTGCAATGCCGGCACGAACCATCTCATTGGCCATTCGTGCAACACTCTCTTCCTCAGCACTTGTCATTTCAATGGGACCAGGGCCACCTAGACTCATGCTGGCAGCACGGATGTTGAATTCGTGACGCTTCTCCACAGTCCATTCCATGCCCATCATGACACCTGCAAACGAACCTGAACCGCCCTCATCAAGCACCTTCACACCAACCAATTGAGCCTGTGGCGCCATGCCTGTGTGCTCGTAGGTGGGCGCACCTGTTCCTGCGGTTGTACCCGCACAGTGCGAACCGTGACCTTGATCATCGTAAGGGAATACTTCGGAACCATTGGTCAAACCAGCATTGTTCACAACATCATAGAAGGCGATGATTTTCGGATCGTTTGTACTATTGTCGTCATCCAAATCATCTAGCCCGACGTGCAAGCCATCAATGCCTGTATCGATAATCGCAACAACACTTCCTGCACCATCGTATCCGGTCTCTTCATACACATCCCAGACACCATGAGTATCCTTTACATCTGAGTTTAGAATCTGTAGTATACCATCCAATTCAACCATGACCACACCTGGTAAATTTGCGAGATTTACGATGTTTTCAACGGCCACTGAACCAGCGATACTGTCAATCAGATGGAAGGTGTGGAGATGCATAAAATCGACTTCGTTTTCCAACAAAGATACATCGGCGTCGGTCGGCAAATGATCGAAGTCAACAATGACATCGATGTGGCCATTTTCGTCTACCCATTCGTACTGTGTATCGCCGATTGCCACCCAAATATCATCATCAATTCCATCTTTGTCCTTGTCCATTAGTGTATCTTCCCACCAAGGTACATCTTCTTGGATTTGAGGTGCTGGTGGTGTAGCGGCAGCTGCGACCAAAACAGGGAACACAAATAGTCCAATTGCAGCAATGGCGAGAATGGCACGGTAGCGGTTTTCGGACATCGTATCACCCTACGGGTGAAGGGCCTGATTATTCAAGCAAACGGTCCCACGGAATGGGTTCTATTGAAGGACTCAAGGGGGTGTCGGCAGTTTATGCGCAGGCTGTTGGTGGTGTTTGTCGTCGCCTGCATGCTCGCCCCTTCCGCCATTTCTGAAATGACAATTACACAGCCAAAATACCGCACAGGAGATTGGTTTGAGTACGATGGTTGGACCGCTGCGGTATTCGCTGAATATGAAACTCAAATGGAGAATGAGAGTCCTGATTTTGAGCGTCTGAATCTCGTCGAAGAATCTCGGATGCGGATGACCATCTTAGATGGTGAAAGCATCAGTTTAGGTGGCCAAGATACAAATTGTCGGGTCAGCCTTGTTGAGCACTCGGTCAACATGACGGTGCACTTCACCCAAGGAACCACGCATTACGACAATGACACCATGACCCTCAATGTGACCACCAACATCCAAGTTTGGATCCCCACTGGCGCCAACGCATTTGAGAAGCGTGTCGAAACCATCAATTTGGAAACATGGTTTAGTGGTGGTGGCGAGGACAATTACATTGAATCCCAACTGATTACAGAGGAAATTATCGAGCGTGATGGCCTGTGGCCCAACGGCATCGATGTCGGTGACGAATGGGACTTTTCAGAAACCATTTCTCGGACGACGATTTCTCAAGAGAGAATCAATCGAGCATTGTGGAATGAGACTGGTCGAGTGAGCGAAGATTTGGCTCGTCAAGTCACTTGGACTGCCGTTGAACAAGCAAACATTTCGACGGGTGAAACCAATGGTGAAAATACGCCCACAATCAAGATGCTACAGCAAATTGTAGGTGAAGAGAGAAACAGTATTGATTGGTATCATGAAGAAGGATTTTTGATTAAAACTCAGCATTTCATCAATGGGACACTCGTGCTTTCTGC
>JASLKO010000016.1 GCA_030747475.1 Candidatus Thalassarchaeaceae archaeon
GAGCATTCGTACAGTTCAGGCGGATATCCACCTTCACCGGTTGACATGAGTGTATTCCATTTCTTGGCATTGAGTGCTCGAGACATCATGACATTGACCGAGACTGACCCGTATGACATGCCGCCTCCATACCATGGGACATCGATTGTACGCTTGTGACGTTCATCACCACGTCGATTTAATTCGAGGGTGATGTCGACATCAGCATCCGTAGAAAGTTGTTGGTCGGCAGGCAATTCCTTGAACACCAATTTGTCAAATCCGCCTCCGCTCTTTCCAGTTTTGTAGTTGAGGTGATCTGGGCACTCACCTGTTTCAGCCATGTACCACGTACTGGCGATTAACTCGTCAGTCCAACGTGCATCTCCGAGTGCTTCAGGAAGATCGTATTTGGTATCCGGGAACGCCCGCTGGTGGAATCCATCATGCATGAGGTGGTGCGTTTTTTCCAACAATTTAGGACTAGGTTTACTCCATTCTTTGCCCATTAGTGCTCACCTCCTGGGAATCCTTCGATATCACCGAAGGCTTCGGCTTCCAAGTGACCACACCACATGGCTCGGCCGACTTCACCGCGAAGTCGACGGACTTCACGGACACCCATCGCTCCGAGAATTTCGAGAAGTTGGTCACGCCACGAACAGGATAGGTTGAGGATTCTTTGAACGCCCCATTCTTTGTCCAAGCCCCGTGGTAGTTTGACCCCGGGCCCTCCTCTTGTCTTGGTGTCGCCTGTCAATCGAGCTTGCATGGCGATGAGGAGTGGAAGATCTAAGCCAACTGCATCCATGCCTGTGATAATGGACTTTGGAAGATGATCTGCCCCAGCAATGCCTCCAGTACCCAGCAGGGTAACTTCATCGCGACATCCTTTCTCAACGAGTGCAAAGTGTGCTTCTTGGTAAAGGTCCATGATAAATCCGCCATCCTCAGATTCACCATGGTAATCTGAGATCAAATGAATGATGGATACACCATTGTCAATCATTTCCATCATCGTGTTTTTCCAATCTCCTGAGAGTGGGAGTTGAACCGAGACCAACAAGGGGTGTTCCTTGACCTGATTCCAGGCATCGAGGTTCCATGAGGACATTTCGACCATTCTAGTGCCATTTCCATGGCTTTCGATATTGCCGATTCGCGTGGGTGCAATGATTGGCACAACATTTTCTCCGGCCAATCCTTGAGCAGTGACTGTATTTTCTGGCAGGAATACCAATGTGTCAACCTTGCCAGCTGCTTCGACCAATATTTCGGGAACAATTCCTGATGCCACAGCATCTGGTGGGGGGGCATAGATGAACGGAACCTGTATGGTCATCATTTTCGGTGCATTCAGAATACCCCCTGATTTGTCAAATGTGAGTCGCATTGGTTTTGAACCCAAATCCACACTTGTGCCAATCAGTTCTCTGCCGTGAATCCCGTCTCGACTTGGGCGGACAATTTCAGACATGTCTGTAAACATTTGATCAAAACCAGGTCCTCCAAATCGTCCACGATATCCTTGTCCACGGACGGGAACCGAACCCTTGCGGGCTTCTTCATCAATGGTTGCAATGTGTTTACTGGTCATGTAAGAATCACCCAATGCCGCCAATTCAGGATTGTGGGTGACTTTGACGAAGTCAGGATGTTGAACTTCACATCTTAGGCAACCTACGCATAGATCAGGGCGAGGTGAAAAACCACCGACTGGTCCACTGAATACTCCATATGTACAAGGTCGACTGAACACCACATCCCAGTGTCCAAAATATTTGAAAAATTCCTTGAAAAGTAATTTGGCCAACCCAAATTTACCCACCTTCACATTGAATCTTCTTGGGTACTTCTGGCGACTATCAGTTTCGGCTGCATCGATATGATACCGGTGGTATGTGTCCGCTTTCTCCCGATTTAATCGGGCTTGCTCTGCCACTGGCAATTGTATTGTCACAGGTCCATCCACCATGTTCTCATTCCTCCTATCTTCTTCCGTCGCTAGCATAAGCCGCGCCCCCTACGGGGGCACCGGTTGAATTGACCCCTCTTAATCATTCACACATGCAAACGCTCATTTTCGCAATAAAAAACGAACATTGTGTACATTTGACAATTTTAATTTTGTTATTTTGTACATTTGACCAAAATTGTGGCCGCAATCGTCATACTTGAATTCACTCGGATTCGCCATTAGGCTTCCAAGCATGGCTGGGCGTAGAATCAATCCAACTTCGTCCATCCCACTTGAGTCTGCCAAGGCGATGCAAGACCCACCCGGTAATCCATAGTGAAGGCAAACTCATGATGAGGGAATGGTTGACCAAATCATTACCACTATATTCGACAAGAATGTGTACTTCAACGACATCATCTGCTGATTCATTGAGGTGGACGATGGCAAGGTGCCAATATTTGTGATCATCAATGGGTTCAAACCGATGAGAATCACCAGGTGAAATTGAAATTGCATGTTCCTTGATATCATCCCAAATGATGCCATCGTCATCCATGGATACAGAGGCTTCTTCCAATTCCATAATGACCACTTCAATCGCAAATTCGTCATCGAAATTTGTCAAGGTAAAAATTGCTTCATCCCCATATTCCATTTGTTGAATGATGTCGAAATTCGAATCACCGGGTCCCAATCGCATAGAAGCCCTGTCATCCATCGTTGCAGATTGATATGTCATGCTAGCGGACAAAGCACCGACCATCAGTAAAACGACAATTCCCTCTACGACCGCATGTCTGCTGGCCTTAATCCGAGTCATGCCTTTGAACGTCGAACCAAACCCATTTCGAAGCCTGGGTTGGATGTGGTGGATGAACAGTGCTCCGATACCACCAATGAAAATTCCAAGCGGAATGTCAACAACCCAATGTATGCCAAGATAGAGGATGGTAAATGCGAACAAAACCGTATTCAAAATGATGAATTGATGGTATCGCTTATGTTTCCAATCTTTGAGTTGAATTCCATTTTCTCGCATGTGCAACCAATTCAGTGCAATGATGCCAAATGGAATTGCAATGTGTAGGCTTGGCACACAATTGTCTAGTGGATCATGGCTTGCATAGAATACAGCATACCATGGATCTTGATACAATAGTGCATCCATTCCTGGAATGTACGAACTTGTGACTTCGACGTTAAAGAATAGATAATATGGCACTGCAAGGGCATAAATCAGCAGATAATTTAGTGTCACTTTGTCTGTTAAATCACGTTCACCCGTGTACATGTAGTAGATTGTTGTGACATAGATCAGGAAGAGATAGATGAACAGGTAATGGAAGTTCAGGAAGTCGGTAAGCATTGCATTCTCGAATGTATTTTGAACGGTCAAAACAAATTCTCCTTCCAATGCAAGAACCCAATCCGAATAATGACCAGTTGTGGTTTTGATAGGCTCATTTAGCCCATCAGTCACCTTTTTCCAAACAAAGATGGCCAAATATCCAAACATGTGAATGTAATACCGTTTGTCACCAATTTCTGTAAAAAAATGCTTCATTGAAACACATGAATCACGTTGATTTAACGTGAACAACCAACATAAGATGGGTGTGAAAAGTAAAATCAGTCCCATCATGACCCAGTAGGGACTCATATCTTGACCCCAGTCGAACCCCTTCATGATATATCCGGAGAAAAATAGTGCTCCGGCCACCAGTATGGGTTAAGTGGACGCTGGGGGATTTGAACCCCCGGCCTCTTGAGTGCCACTCAAGCGATCTTCCAGCTGATCTAAGCGCCCTTTTCATTCAAGCAAGGCTTGGTGAAGCCGGCGAACGGTCCCGTTCATTTAAGCCTCTGTGTCCGGTCACGAAGGACATGGGGGGCGGTGCTTTGGGAGACAGATTGACAAGATATGTCACCGTAACAGCTCGAGCCACAAAGGTGCCAAGCAAACCACCGGTTGTTCCCGAAGGAATGCTTGAATCAATCACCGAAAAAATATCGGTTGAAGAGGCACCATTTCTTCTACACCTCGCGCGCGTGCGCGTAGAGTGGCTTGGATTGGAAGCGGATCGGCTTGGGAATACGCACTTCGAAATGCATCCACACGAACTTGAAGCACGCAAGAAACAGCGACTCCCACCTGGTCCCATCACCATTGGAATTCACCCGATATTGGCCGAGGATGAAATGCTGTTCAATCATACATTGGTGCATGAGTTACTGCATGCAGCAGGATTGACCGAACACAATAACCATCATGCAGAATTGGTCAATGAGATTGCACCCAGTCCAAAATTGTCTGAAAGTCCGTTGCTACAGGAGATTCGCAATCAGGCATTGGGTCAACAAGAGATCAAAGATTGGACTTGCTTACATTGTGGTTTTGTTTGGGAACGAACCACAGTCCGAACCCCTTCGCGATGCCCAAAGTGCGCCCGCCCCTTCAAGTGAACTTCATGAAGGGCCGACGACCACGCACAACCACGGGCGATTAGTGTAGCTTGGATATCACCTTGGATTTCTAATCCGAGAACACGGGTTCGAATCCTGTATCGCCCACTTTTCATCTTCTTGGTTACCCGATTCGCTCATATACGGGGAGTAGGTCGGCCGAACCCATGAAGCGGGGAAGTCGTGCCTGGAAGAAGGCCGGCAATCAGCGATGGAAGTGGCGCCGCAAGAAGTTGCGCCGCCGCCGTGCTGCACGCAAGCAAAACAAGCAGTGAGTGGCGAATCGCCTCACCGCTCGGTTGAAATATCGTTGGCCTCGGCCATGTATTACCTTGGGGGTATAGTATAGCCTGGTAGTACTACCGGCTCCAGACCGGTGGAGGGGGGTTCGAATCCCTCTGCCCCCACCATTCAACACGTCGATGCGTTGGTTTGATGATGTGTACCCACGCACGCGCGCGCATGGGACAGATGCGTGAGCCACTGGCGGTACTACTTTCGCTGCTACTGACCTTGCCCATGATTGGCTCAATCGCTCCACCTGTGGACGATGGGTTCGACGTTTTGGATGGCGCCCAATTGATTCATTCTGACTGGACTACAGAAATTCCAGCTCACCTCCCACTCGTTTGGAATACGGCACCTTGGTGGACTTGGACAAGTATGGATCAAGATCGAAATGGTATTCATGATAGCCTACAATCTGCAATCGGTACCGTTTGGGTGGGTCTATCGTATGACCACACACCGACCATTGAAGATGAAAATCGACTGACTGAATTGGGCTATACTCCGAAGATGGTCATTCCTGCGGTTGATGCGGTTCTGATTGGGGCTGTCGATGCCTCTAACATCACACAACTTTCAGAAATTGATGGTGTTGTGATGGTCGAGAGGTATGGCACCATCCAATTCTACGGTGACATCCAGACCTTGGCCGTCAAAGCACGGAACTCGACAGAGTATCCCGAGAGTGCTTGGCAGCTCGGCGTATCTGGACACGGAGTCAACATTGCTCTGACCGATACTGGTGTGGATAGTGAACATCCCGGATTAGAAGGCAAGCACGTCGCCGGTTATGATGCGGTTTGCTTTGTTCATAGTGATCCTATGTGTGTTGCAGCAGGTGGGCGACAGTCGGATGGTTCGTTCGACCCAGATGATGGAAATCAACATGGTACTGCTTGCATGGGCATGGCGGCAGCAACAGGCATTGAAGCCGATGGAACCCAATCAGAATTTTACGGAAGTGCACCGAACGCATCCTTGGTCGACGTTCGAATCGGGACTGATGTCGGGGCGGGTCCGTTTGAAAATTATCTGATTGAGCAGGAGTTCTATGAATCCGCCATGAACGGCCTACAATGGATTATTGACAACAAAGATACAGCATGGCCGGGTGTAGATGAATCATTACATGGAATCGACATCATATCCCTCTCTTGGGGAATCACCAGCCATGAAGGAGGTGGCAGTGATGGTGAAGACATGCACAGTCGTATTCTCAATGAAGCCACTGAGGCAGGGGTGACTGTCTCAAACGCAGCAGGAAATGATGGGGCGGACAACGATGGACTTTCTGGCATGAGCTCCTCATCGCTTTCGATCACCGTCGGAGCGACCGATGACAAGAATACGGTCGACAGAGAAGATGACACCGTTGCCGATTACTCTTCACGCGGTCCACGTCGGGACAATGGAGATGGCAATCCAATCAACGAGTTGATTCCTGAGATTTCTGCACCTGGAACAGACATCATCCAAGCCGAAGGATGTGTTACCAGTGGTGGTTGTAGCAATCTCTTCAGCGACGCGAGTGACAACACCTACACCGGTCGTGGCTCGGGAACATCCTATGCAACCCCCTCGGTGACCGGCGTGATTGCCTTGGTCATGGAAGCCAATCCAGATTTGAGCCCAATGGCCATCAAGGAAGTGCTCAAGCAAACCGCTGAACGCAGAGGCCCCGCTTCTGCACCGTCAGTTGATCCTTACTGGAATCGTGACTTTGGGTACGGCATGGTCGATGCACGTGCAGCAGTTGAAATGGCCTTCCATCTTGGTGAAACCAATCAGAGTACAAGCATTGATTGGACCATTCAAAACCATTTGTTGAATGTCACCAATGATTGGAAAACGGTCACTCTGACCGGCCATGCTTGGACGCAATCAAACGTGCTTGATCAAGTTCAGTACCGTGTTGGGGATGGCGAATGGAAAGAAGCAACCTACGAAGCGGTGCCCGATGAATTGGGTCCATTGACGCCGTTCAATTGGACGGTTGCGCTTGATTTGTCCAAGGTTCCAATGGGTGAGCAAACGGTCGAAGTTCGAGCGGTGCGTGGAGATCAACATTCACTCCCAGTCGTGATCGAAGTTACAGGTATCGATTCGGATTCATCCTCTGGGATGTCAGTGGTGTTGATGATTGGTGGTGGCTTAGTCCTCATTGCGATTTTAGCACTATTGGTCGGATTCATCATGGCACGACAGGGTGAATCAATCCAAGGTGATACGGAACAAATTATTGAGGCTGAAATCATAGACGAAGAGAACCTATTTTCTCTGACAGTTGCCGAATTAAAGCAAAGGTTGGCCGAACAAGGGTTGCCTGTTTCTGGCAACAAAGGCGAGTTGATTGCTCGGCTGACCTCTCAAACCGCTTAAGGGCGGGAGGCTGTTCCGGCCGACCATGGCCGGCTTTTCTGACCGCGCATTGGCGATTCAGCCAACCGGTGTGCGCAAGATGTTCGATATGGCTGGTGACGATGTCATCTCGTTCGGATTGGGTGAACCAGACTTTCAGCCCCCCGAAGTGGCCGTCGATGCCATGTGTCGAGCCATGCGAAATGGGCACAACAAATACACCACCACTGCTGGACTTCCAGCATTGCGAAAGAGGATTGCAGAAGATTGGGCTTCGGTTCAACCTGGAATGGATGAGCGCAATGTATGCATGACGATGAGTGGAACCAACGCGCTTCTTTGTTGTTCATTGGCCCTTCTCAATCCGGGCGACAACATTCTCTTGCCTGAACCATACTTTCCCCTATATGCGCCAGATGCGACACTTTGTGGTGCTGAATCGCGTTTTTATCCATGCTATTTCGAACATGAATTCGTACCACAAATCGAGGACCTTGAATCCTTAATCGATGAAAACACCAAGGCAATTTTGTATAATTTCCCCAGCAATCCAACCGGTGCGACAATCACGATTGAACAACGCGATGAACTATTGGACTTCGCACGTCGACATGACATTTGGATTATCACGGATGAGGTCTATGATCGAATCATATACGGTGCAGAACACGTATCTTTCCTTGGAACTGGTTACGAAAAATTGTTGTTGGTCAATTCATTTTCAAAGACATTTGCCATGACCGGTTGGCGGATTGGATACATCCTTTCGACCAACTTGGAGGCCATGAAACAGCTTATCAAATTACAATATTATGTGACGGCATGCAGCAATGATGCCATGCAGTATGCCGTGTTGGCAGCCTTTGAGGAGGCATACGATTACCCTGCTGAAATGACGGAGGAATTCCTCGCTCGCCGCGATTTGATTTGTGGGCGCCTGAATTCAATGCCCGGTGTTTCATGTCATGTTCCTGAAGGTGCATTCTATGTCTTTCCCAAGGTCGAAGTGCCAGGGATGAATTCTGAGGAAATCGCGATTGAATTGCTCAAAGGTGGTGTACTTTGTTCACCAGGGTCCGCATTTGGTGACTCCGGAGAGGGCCATCTTCGTTTTGCATATACCATTGGTCGAGAAGATATTTCACGTGGAATGGACAAGGTCGAGAAAGTTCTCCATCAACTCAGAACACAGTCCTGAGGTGTATCAATGTCGATTGAAGCGGATATATTCCGATTGTCATTTGGG
>JASLKO010000017.1 GCA_030747475.1 Candidatus Thalassarchaeaceae archaeon
CTAGCGGTATTGTTGATGCTCCTTGTCGCCATTACTGGACACATCTCCCTCATCGTTGGAAAGATTTTGAGGCGACCCCCCATTTCTCTTCCACGCGCATGGATTTACCCATTGCCTTTCATTGGGCTTAGCATACTAAGCACCATTCTAGTCACCGACATAGAAAGTAATTTCTCAAATGAAATTGGAACCTATTTTGTCTATGTTGGTTGGATCTTACTCCTTTCACCTGGGCCCATTTACATTCACCTTTCATGGGCACCAAGGTGGCGCTTATTGTGTCGATTGGAAGAGGGTTTAGATCCATTTGATGGTGATGTTCCTGCACCAAAAATGAATGTCGAAGAGGAACTTGGCGATGACAGTGATATGGAATTGGCCATCGAAGATATCGAAGATAACCCCCCGATACTTCACCATGATGGCGAGGAATGATTAGATCAGTCCGACCTTTCTCCCCGCTGACTCATATCCTTGTAGCACATTGTCCAATTGTTCATTGGTCAGTCCAGCCGACAATTGATTTCGCACTCGGGCGGCATCCCTGGCCACCATCGGGAATACGATTGCGCCCGCAACAATTCCTTGTTCACGAAGTGCAGCAACCAATTCTTTGGCGATGCGGCTTTCACCACACATCACCGGGATGATAGGTGTGGTCGAAACACCCAAGTCAAAGCCCAGTGATGCCATTTCAGAACGGAAGCGATCGGTGTTTTTCCAAAGTCTTGCATGGTGCTGCGGCTCTTCCATGAGCACCTCAACAGCGGCCTTCTGGGCAGCAGCAACACCGGGGGGTTGACTGCCAGATAGTAGCCAAGATCTAGAATGATTAAGGGCGTGGGTGCGCATTTGCGCACTGCCTGCTACAATCCCACCTTGAACACCAAGTGCCTTTGAAAATGAACCGATTTCAAAATCAACTCGACCTTGTAACCCAAAGTGATCTACGATTCCAGCACCACTTTGCCCCATGACACCTTCACCATGACAATCGTCCACAAACACCATCGCATCATGAGCTTCTGCCAATTCAGTAATTTCATCTAATGGACAAATGTCACCGTCCATAGAGAATACTCCATCGGTAATGATGAGCTTTCGTTCCGCATCAGCATGATCCTTCAGAGCACGCTCCAACCCGGCCATATCATTGTGTGGATACACGGCCCTTTGGGCCTTTGTCAAGCGGACGCCATCAATGATCGAGCCGTGATTTAGCTCATCGGAAATGATGACATCTTGTTTGCCTTGCACCAGTGTTGGAATAAGCCCTACATTAGCGGTGTACCCCGCACTATAGATGAGGCTGGCCTCAACGCCCTTGAATTTAGCCACAGCCTCTTCAGCTGCCAGATGAATGTCCATGGTCCCTGAAATCGCACGGACAGACCCACTGCCAGCACCATATTTTTCAGTCGCCTCAATCATTGCAGACATCACCTTGGGGTGGGTTGTCAAATTGAGATAATTATTGGCGGACAACATGATCATCCTTTGACCATCAACTGTGCATTCAGGTTCACTTGCACTTTCAAGTGTAGGTGGTTCCCAATTGAGGCCGCCTGAGACCAACATTTCGTAACGCTCTGCCATCCATTGATGATTGCGTGCCATGAGACGACCACAGGCTGATTGGCTGTTGATGCTTACGCCAAGACATTCATGACGAAAGGGGCCTAGGACAAGACATGGGAGAGGTTCGCATCACCGTTCTGGGGACCGCGCAAGATGGTGGATTCCCGCAACCTGGGTGCAGTAGAGAGTGTTGCCAAAGAGTTCGCGAGAATAAGTCACTGCGACGCCATCCCGTCAGTTTAGGAATCATGGGTTTTGACGGTTCAACCCACTTGATTGAAGCGAGTCGACACATGGGTGAACAATTCGAAATATGGACCGATTATGGTTCGTCAGAAGAACAACTGAGTTCAGTTAGCATCACTCATGCACACCTCGGCCATGTGGATGGTTTGGGTTTGTTTGGGAAGGAAGTGATGGGACTCAAACACCTCAAAGTGCACTGCAGCCAGTCGGTAGCGACATTGATTGAAAGAAATCCAATGTGGAATTCATTATTTGAACAAGGCGTGATTCAACCAATAATTTGGACTCCAAACGCCTCATTTGAACCAAGTCAAGGGTGTGGATTTACAATTCGGGCCATCCCTGTGCCACATCGTGATGAATTGAGTGATAACCATGCACTATTGATTGAGAGTACCGACCAAAATCTCCTATTCATGCCCGATCATGACACTTGGGATGAGACACTGGGAGGCACGACCATACGTCAATGGCTTCGTGACCTAAATGTCAATATCGCCCTGATCGATGGTACTTTTTGGGACCAAAACGAGTTGAAACATCGTGATATGGACGAAATACCACACCCTACCGTTCGTGAAAGTACTGAGAGGTTAGGGTCGAAACTGGATGATGATGTTGACATTCGATTTATTCACCTCAACCATACGAACCCATTGTGCAATCCTGAATCCAATGAATCGACCAAACTTGCTTCAAACGGATGGTTGGTCGCAAATGAAGGGGATTCGTTCACGCTTGAACGGTTATGAGGGGGGGGCGCACGCGCTCCGGCATGCGCCTCAATGGAACGGTGAGCAGCGGGCTTGGAAGAGCCCATGTTTTCATGGCACAAGAGCACTACCAGAATCAATTCAAGGTTATTTTGGGCGCCAATGCTTGGCCTGGTACATTGAATGTACAAGTCTCGGGAGAAGACTTGGCATCGTATGTTGCATTGAGAAATATTTCTGGAGTCGACACATTGGACATCAAGGAAGAAACCAAATCTAGCGCTTCAGAAATCGACATCTCCGAAATCGAAAATTTTCGTGTACGTGGATTTTTGCGAGAAGGGCGTTCTTTTGGAGGCGCCACAGCATTTCATGCCACCATGCACCGAGAAAGCAAGGGAGAGGTACAATGTGCAATTTTGATTCCTGATTTGACTAGACACGTGGATGTAGTCGAAGTCATTGCAACCGAATTCTTACGAGAATGCTTGGAACTTCAAGATGGTGATGAAGTCACCCTCAAATTGAGTTGAGATGATTTAACCAAGCTGCTTGATGCAATTGGTCCTGCTCTCTTCTGGCTTTTTCAGCCCACAAACTAAACGCACGACCCGTGGGTGGTTTTTCGACCACAAGTGGGAGTACAAATTCTAACTTTGCCTTGGTGCAAAGATACGGTGTTTCGGAATGTTCAATGTGCCATAATGTCAACCATTCTGGTACAGAACGGCCAAAATCCGCTGGGACTTCAGGTTGATGAAGTGCTTGACTGATTTGATCGATTGTGTATTTCCCCTTACTCAATCCAACAAAAGCGGATGCGATACGTCGGACTTGATTCCAAACGAATCCTTGAGCCTCAATCGAAAAACCAAGAACCTCACCCCTATCATCGACCCATGGTTTGCACGATAGAACATTCTTGATGGTAGAACGGCCTTCTTGTTGACGACAGAAATTTGTGAAATCATGTTCGCCAACAAAAATAGAGCACCACTCGTTTAATTCATCAACACTAACTGGAGTCCAACCATTCAATGCCTGTAATCGGTAGAGATAAGTTCGCGAAATGGCATCCCTTGTCCTAAATTCTGAATCCACAGATTGTGCAGCCCATATCCGAATATCCGTTGCAATTTGGTCATTGAGGGCTGTGATGATTCCTCGTTCGCCAACGCCTTCCCAAATTTGTGCTGGAATATCAAAACTACCGATGTTCATTCGAGCATCAACACCCCCATCTGTTCGACTTGAAAGGGTCACTGGATGGGTGCCCTTGGCACACCAATTCAAACGGAATAAGGCCCCTTCAAGTTCACCCTGAACGGTGGGCACATTGGGTTGAACCTGTGAACCACTGTATCCATTGCCAAGGTAGCCTACTGCAACGGCGACTCGCACCGTCATGGTCGTGCCTCACTCTGATAGCAATTCGACAACTGTTCCTGTCGACACAAAGCCAAGTCCTGTGACGGCCCATTCTAGAGCGGTCTTCAGATATTGTTGAGCCATAGGGTGATTTCTGTCGCCGTCTGTTTGCATTTCAACAACTTCAACCAATTGACGAGCGGCCTCGTATAGCATGTCATTGACATCGACTTCTTGGGCGTCTGCCATTTCCTGAAGTCGTGTGTATTCCTTGACCGCTGCGGGGACTCGATTGCAATCTAGACAAAATGATGCAAAGGAGGCGACGATTTCGAGGTTATCTGAATCCAGTTTCATGGCATCCTTGTACCGCTTTCGAATCAATCCTGGATTGACCTCATCATTCATGTTCTCAGTGTGTTCCATGAAAGCTGATTCAGCCCAGCCATAATGGCCAGCTGAATTTTCAGGTTCTGATTCAATAAGTGTCTCAAATACGGCCATGGCTGCTTGGAAGTCTCCAGCGGACATGGCTTGCGCGGCTTGTAGCATAATCTCGTCTGACATCGACCCCTGCGGGGTCGATTACCCATAATAAGGAAGCGGCGTGTGTAGGTCACTCAAATATCGGACAATAGATCATCAACATCGACATCTGCAGCGGCTGCAGGATTGTTGCTCAGCATGTCTTTCATTTCCATTAGAACCTCAAGCTGCTGATCCTGTTTTGTTGACGTCGAATTTTCATGATGTAATCGATTGATGAGTTCAAATGCCTCTTGCCACTTTCCGATTCCATAAAGTGCAACATCGGGAGTGTAGCGCTCAGTCTTGATGGTGCGCTGATACGTGAAAATGAATAACATGCTACGAATCAATCCAATGATTCCACCACTCTTTGAGTCGGGATCATTAGACGACCTCGATGTGGGGATGGCGACTGCACCTCCAACCGTTTCTGAACTCAAGTGGGAGCCATCGCCGATGTTACAGTAAATTGTACAGTAACCAAATAGTGCACCTAAGGGTGAACGGCGCTTGGCAACGGCAACGATATCCTCGTGCAGGATTCTGTGGCCATCTCGCTCCCAGATGAATTTCTGATGGTGGATGACTCGCTCAGTGGTAACCGCATACAGGAAGCTTCTCTGATACCAGAATGTAATCAGCATGAATAGAGTGGTCCAGAAGATGCCCGCAATCGTCAAATTATAGTCGAATGGGAAGAATTCCTTCTCGGTTACACCGACAAATGCCAAGAATGAATCAAGATTGATAATTAGGGGAGATATTGAGACGAGAAGGAGGTATATGGTCACCCATCGTCCACTTGCTGGGTGGTTGAAAACTCGATTAAGCCATGTAAAGAATAACATGACAAAGGCAAAACCAAAACCATTCTGCCATACACTAATTTCAACCATTGTGTAGAAAATCCATTCGTACCACTCTGCATCGTCAGGTGCACTTGCCCAATCAAAGAACATGTGTATTCCCAGAATAAAAAATCCAACGAAATATAACGGGAGGAATGCGAATGGGGAACACCGTCGAGTCAAAAGAATCTCTTCGCCATCAAGTGTTTGCAATTCCATATCCAACTTTGTTTGGAGTAAATTTTGAGGGTTTTGTGCTGCGGAGTCTGAATCATCATCATCCTGATCAGCAGGGGCCATGCTTGGCATCATTGAAGGTAGGGTCTGGTCATCGGACATGGTA
>JASLKO010000018.1 GCA_030747475.1 Candidatus Thalassarchaeaceae archaeon
CAATGGCAAT
The DNA here is from genome assembly GCA_030747475.1 of Candidatus Thalassarchaeaceae archaeon. GTDB lineage: Archaea > Thermoplasmatota > Poseidoniia > Poseidoniales > Thalassarchaeaceae > MGIIb-P. The sequence goes on from JASLKO010000018.1 coordinate 11, forward strand.
CCAAAGATTTCATGCCATACCAAATTGGCACCATCGACTTCTGCCAGCAATAGTAGCCATGTGAGCAACAAGAATGGTGCACCGATGGCCAATGGAATCCATAGAACAACCCGTTGTTGCCAACGACCATCAAAGATATCCATTGGAGGATCTTCTTGATCACCTAGCAAAAACATTGGAGAAAGGAAGAGCAACATTCCAATCACTGAATAAGTTACTGAGAGCAAAAATGCCCAGTAGCTAAACAACATCAACATCACACCAGCAGCCATCCAAACAACATGTTGATTTGAATCTGAATGTACTGATTTTAATTGAATCCATTTCCATTTCTGGTTAGACCAATGGATTTCAAATTGGCCCCACAACAAGAAACCAAAAACGCCCGCTAAGACCCCTACTTCCAATGTGTCGAGTTGCAAACCAATCAGAGCACCCAAAAGTATGGCCAGAGGCGCCCATTCCTGATGCCGCTCATTGGCAAAATGACGGGTGCCTAGCCAGACCATGCCAATCAACATCAACAGATAGAGATGAACTTCAATACCTGGTGCGTCATCATATCCTAGGGCTAAAATTCTCTGAATAGGACCCATTGACGGGTCAATTTCTCCATCAGCAACAAATGAATGGACACTTGCCCAAACCCCATTTGCACGCGTCACAAGTGTTGCATGAATAGAAAAGAAGGCGGGCAATATCCCAAGGCCAATGAACCAATGATCCTCTTTTGCCATTCCTTTTGGCAAACGGAAATGAAGCAATAGGACAAGCGCAATCCAGGGGAGCAGTGAACCCGTTTCGACGGGGTCCCAAGCCCAATATCCACCCCAGTCCAACACGGTATAGGCCCACAATCCACCAAGGCCAACTCCGAGTGTGCCGACCCACAAAGCTGGACGAGCAAGGTTGAGAATTCTCTCGCGCGCGGGCGCGCCCGAAATGAGCATCGCTGAAATTGCATGGGCACCCACTCCAATACAAAATGTGTAGAATGCAAAGACAACTGGAGGATGAATGACCATCAAATCAGTCTGCAATAAAGCATTCAACCCAGGCCGTGAAAATGCATCACTTGGAGTTGCTTGGAATGGATTTAGCTTGAGAGAAATGAGAAGAAGAAGTAGTGAGAATCCAACCAGTAGGCGTAAACGAAGCTGATGTTGAGATTCTGATTCATCGGAATACTTTCCACCATCGAATAAGATGAGTGCACCAAGCATGGCTACCCATAGAAGCAGTGGACCCTCGCGACCCGCCCAGATTGCACTAATACGGTACAATAGTGGCAAATCAGAACCACCGTGTAGCCACACATATTGGATGCTTGAATAATCAATTAAGAACATAAAGAGCAATGCACCGAATGGAAGCATTAGTGCAATGCCGAGAAGCTTTCTCATCGCTTCACCATCCGTAGTACTTCGCGCGACTGTATCCAAAGGCGAGCATCGCTGGAATGATTCGACGGAAGTACAAACTTGGTTTCCGTATTAACAAACGCAAGCCAACCATTGCTTTCCCATGGGGGCCCATGGCTGCCATCTCTTTTGGAAAGCAGCGACCCATCAGGGACATCTCATCATCGCTGAGACTGTAAAGTGCATTTTTGCCCTTGAGGATTTTTTCATATGGAGGAAATTCTCGTTTCCATGATTGCTGATATGCTGCGAGATTGGTCGCTGAAATATCTCCTGCTTCAATGGCCTCTTTCGCGGTTTGGGCCGCAAATACTGCCGATTTTAATGCGAGATGAGATCCACCCTCAAACAGTGGTGATGTGAAACCTGCTGCATCCCCAACCAACATCAATCCGTCAGCATAAGTTCGTTCATGTGGCCCTGAAATGGGAATGGTGCCACCAAATCCACGTACAGAACGTGAATCATCACGCCACGGTGGATTGGCAATTTCAAGATCTGAAAAATGTGTTTTCTCAATGAAAAGATCCAAATCTTTCACAAGACCTTTTTTGTCCTCACTGACCAAACCAACATTGGCACGACCGTCACATTTCGGAATCATCCACAGATACCCTTTCTTGGCATATTCAGGCCAGATATAGAAGTCAAGATAGCCATCTGTTGGAACGTCATGCATCTCGTATTGCATTCCAGCAATTACTTTCGGTCGTTCATTCAACTTGGTTAGTTTTGAACATACACCCGCAACACCTGAGGCATCGATCACAATTTTTGCCGTGATGGGGAAGGCCTCGCCTTTTCCTTCGCACAACCAACCCGAGAATTTGCCACCGTTCTCAACTTTAGACATCCCCGTGAGTTTGTGGCCCAGGTGGAGTGATGCGCCTTCAGAAACTGCTTCATCGGCAATCCATTGCTCAAAAAGATGTTTTTCAAGAACATAACCTGATTCAGAAAGTCGCTTTTCGGTCCCATCAGGGAATATGACGCGAATGCCTTCCACTCGCTTGCTAATCACAGAATCTGGAAGTTGCAAATCAAGGTTGGCAATGGCAACGTCAGAAAGACATTCACCACAATGAACTGGAGTTCCGATTTCTTTGTGATCTTCGATAAGAATCACCGACAAACCTGAACGTGCTGCGTGCAATGCTGCAGAGCCTCCGCCGGGTCCCGCGCCGACGACGAGGACATCACACTCGGTTCCCATTGGGAGGACATACAGCCGATACGGGCCTTGAATCCCTCGGTGCCGTAGGCACCGGCGTACAGCCGCGGGATTTGATAGGGGGAACGGTTCCGGCGACCATGGGATGGCGCCGGCTCAGCCGTTACCTCCGCGCATTGGAGGACAAGGCTGATCTAATCAGAATCAGCGAACCTGTCGATTGTTATCTCGAAGCCGGATGTATTGCAGACAAACTCGTCAAGAACGATGGGCCGGCCGTCATTTTTGAAAAACCAAAACTTGCAAACGGTGAAATCTCTAAGTTCCCATTGGCCATGAATATCTTTGGTTCAAGGCAACGAACAAATCAGGCACTTCGAGTGGAAAAACCCAATGAGATCGGATATCGTTTGACTGAACTCATGAAACCGGATATCGGCACGTTTACGAAACGGCCATGGAAAGCTTGGCCACTTGCAAAAAGAGCGTTATCATTGCCACCAAAGAAGGTGAGAAAGGGGGCATGTCAACAAGTCACAATGGATGATCCCGATGTCACAAAGTTGCCAATTCCAACGACTTGGCCACTTGATGGAGGACCGTTTATCACACTGCCTTTGGTTGTCACAAAGGACCCATCGACAGGTGAACACAACCTTGGAATGTATCGCAGTCAAGTGTTCGGGCCCAAAGAGTTGGGGTTACACTGGCAGATGCACAAACATGGTGCTGATCATGCCGCAGATAGTGATGGTCGAATGCCGGTGGCCATTTGCTTGGGAGGGCCTCCAGAAATCATGTTCAGTGCGATTGCACCCCTACCTGACAATCTTGACGAATACATGTTCGCAGGATTGCTCGGGCAAGAAAGGCTCAGAATCACAAAATGTAAAACCCAAGATTTGTGGGTTCCCGCTGAAGCTGATGTCGTCATCGAGGGGTATACAATACCTGGAGAAACTCGTACTGAAGGTCCATTTGGCGACCATTTTGGCCATTATTCTCTTGATGGACAATTTCCTGTTCTACATGTCACTGCAATCACCCATCGGAAAGATCCCGTCATTCCGATGACAATTGTTGGAAAACCGCCAATGGAAGATGGTTACTTGGGTGAAGCAATAGGAGATGCCTTCCGACCAGTGTTACAATTCCAACATCGCGATGTTTGTGATTTGTTCTTGCCTTTGGAAACCGGTTTTCACAATCTTGCAATTGTTTCATCCAAACAACGGTACCCAGCCCAAGCGAGAAAAACTGCACTTGGACTGTGGGGTGCTGGACAAATGATGTTCCTCAAATCAATCGTCGCAACTGGACCAGACCACCCTGTGAAGGATTTGGATGCACTGCTGGATGTGCTCGATCAAAATGTTTCAATTCCTGATGATTTGGTCGTACTAAATGGAATGGTCGCCGATCAATTGGCCCATGCTGCACCACGTGAAGGAATTCATTCGAAATTACTCATCGATGCCTCGACACCGCGCAAACAAAGCGCTCCAGATTTCTCTTTGGATGGTGTTGAAGAAATAACTCAGCACCGATGGATGAGACCATCCATGTTGGTCGTGACAACCAATATTGCCGGAGGGCCATCGGAATCAGAGAATACTGAAATTGAAGATGAAGAGGCTGCAGCGGCACAAAGGGATAAAATAAACCAATTGATGAATTCAATTTGGCAATTGGATTCTTCATCAAATCTCCGCTGGTTATTTATCACAGACGATAGTGTGGATTTAGATTCTGAAGATGCAATGCGAACCCTACTATGGCAACTATTTTGCAGATTTGAAGTGAGTCGTGACCTACACCATTCACCTGATGGACAAAGGGTGTGTTGGGATGCCACAGCACCAATCCCTTGCCAAAATGATGGGAGCCCAGTCAGGAGATGGCCGGCCGTTTGTTTGCACGACCCAGATGTTCAATCTAAGGTCGACAAATGGTATGACAAAGAGGTGAGGACATGGGTTTGAAAGAAATATTCGAATTTGTGAAAATAGAACATACTCTATTTTCACTACCCTTTGTTTTCATCGGTGCCGAGATTGCTGGGAGTGCAACAATACTCCAATTGACATGGATATTAGTAGCTGCCATTGGTGCGAGAGGTTTGGCCATGGCACTAAATCGGATCATTGATCGTGATATCGATGCGCAAAATCCACGCACATCAAAACGTCACCTCGCCTCAGGAACAATGTCGATGAATACAGCATGGGCATTGTGCATAATTTTCCTTGGAATGTTGTTGATTGGAGCTTGGCAATTGAACACGGTAGCCCTCGCAATGAGTTGGTTGCCCGTACTTGCATTTGTTGTATATCCTTACATGAAAAGGGCTAC
>JASLKO010000019.1 GCA_030747475.1 Candidatus Thalassarchaeaceae archaeon
TTCGTGGTTCCATGGTTCATTGACGGGCGAGTATGCCCCAGATGCGCATGCCCATCTTACGATTCCAGTTCAATTAAATGTCAGTTCAGGTATATCGGGAGCATGGATGATTCGCTATTGGACAGATTTTGACCTTGAGGGGGGTTCATGGGACAAATTTGAGATCCAAGTTTCTAGCGACAATATCTCTTGGCACCGGATGTCACCAGCTGGTGGTATTCCAGGGCCTTACGGATTGACGGTCTCCGGCCAAACCATCATGGAGGATACAGGAGGGTGGGTGGAAGTTGCTCATCCATTCCCCTCCACATTTACAATTCCTAACAACGGTTCTCTACTCTTGCGTATTGTAGTCGAAACTGACCAAATGCCATCATCAGGTTATGGAGGGGCATTAGATCCACCAGAAGGTGTATTCATTGATGATGTGAGTATCACCCAAACCCAAAATGGCACGACCGATGAATTGTGGTTTGAGAATTTCACAACCATAGCCAACGGCTGGCATGATCGATTGCCAGGGGGGACCTACGATCAGTGGCAGCATCTCACAAATTGGGGGAATAATGGGCCTTGGGAATCTACTTGGTCGTTTGAGGATGCACCTTCGATTGCAGATGGATGGATGGTTCATACGCCTCATGGCCAATCATGGGCATTTGGGAGTGTATCCAATACCTCTGGATGGGGTCCTGCCTCATGGCCAAGTGGAAATATTGGAGTCGCAATGGGTTTGGATGATCGACATGCTGCCAATACATGGTCACATCTAATCAGTCCATCCTACCACATACCATTGGGTGCAAGTGCAAGGGTTGCTTTTGATCACTATATCTGCACTGAAACAGGTTGGGATGGTGGAGCTTTGTACACGAGTGTAGACAACGGAACTACTTGGCAAATTTATGGCCAAAATATCCCTCAATTCTATGATGTTCAACATTGGAATAATGCCCAATCTCCATTTTATCAAAAGTGGGCATGGGATGGTTCCAATCAGAAAGGTGGAGGTTGCAATTCAAACAAATCATTCACTCATGTTGAGGGTGACCTTTCCAGTTTTGGTGGACAGAATGTCATGCTACGTTTCTCCTTTTTCTCAGATCCCCTGTTTGAATATGATGGGTGGTATATTGATGATGTAGGTGTTGTTGTTGATTGGTTTGAATCCAATGGGTCGTGGACCAGTGACCTGATTTCTGAAAATGAATTTGGATTCGCTCCGACGATTGATATTGATGCTAGCATTCCAGATGGTGCTTGGGCAACAGCGTCATTGGTCGATGTGAATGGTAACCCACTATCAGGTTCATTCGCCTCTGAGAATCTGACATTTCCAGTACTCCCTCATCTTGACTCATACAGGATACGTGTAGAATTTGGAACGACAGATCATGAGCAAACGCCTCGTATTGTTGGATTACATTCAGGCGCAGTGCGTGTTCTCAATTCAGCAGATGGAACGAATGGTTGGCACATTCCTGCCACTTTGAATCAAAACGATGCAAATATTTCGAATCCGACATTGAATACAATTCGAATTTCAGGTTCAGCCGCATATGGTGATGCTCCAATCGAGGAAGTGAGCATCATCGCTGAATCTGCAGGTGCGCTGTACCAACTGTGGGACGGACAGGGA
>JASLKO010000020.1 GCA_030747475.1 Candidatus Thalassarchaeaceae archaeon
CCGATGAGTGCCCAGAATTCACCAGATGTGTGTCCCCACATGCCTGGCGTGTTCATTGTAACCAAGGTGGCTCCATCATCTGCAACCCAACCCATTTCGCGGAATCCGATAATTGCAAGGAACATACCGATACCGGCCATCGTTGCGATTTTCAGGTCTCTTGGGATGGCATTGATCATCTTTGTTCTCCAACCCACTTGTGGTAGTGAGATGATCATGAACAGTACACCTTCTACAAGGACAGCTGCAAGTGCAACTTCCCATGCGATGCCCATTCCGCCCCAGTCTGGGGATGCTGCAACAGTGAATGCAAAGAATGCATTCAGTCCCATGCCGGGTGCCAGTGCATAGGGCTGATTGGCCCACAATCCCATGATGACACAACCCACGAATGCCGCCATGGCAGTCGCGAATAGCGCGTCATCAAACGGAATGCCTGTACTTGCCAGCATATCGGGGTTCACGAACAAAATGTAAGCCATTGTCATGAACGTTGTTAATCCCGCTCTCATTTCTCCTTGTAACGAGCTACCGGCTTCTGTATAACCAAAGTAGTCGTCTAGTTGTTGATTTTCCATATTGAAGTCACCTTCAACAAGGCTTTGCGCCAATTCGGAGGATAAAGGTTACCAGACTTTTCAGCCCTCAATGGGGACAAAAACTGCCCTAAGGGGGCCACGGGGACGTTTTGCTCAAACGAGGCCTTTCAGATGCTCATGACCCTTGACAACCTTGGTTGTGCATGGGCTTGGAATCTTCATACTCGCCTTTCGAAGCGCATCCTTCGCGGACAGGAAATTCTTGGCTTCAGTTGAAATTGAGATGATTGTGGTGTCACGCTTGCAACGAGCTGCAGTTCCAACATTCTTTCCGAAGGCACATCGCATGCCTTGGGATACACGATCGGCACCGGCTCCAGTCGCTTGCTTGTTTTCACGCAGGATGTGGTGTGGGTAGACATGAACTCGAAGTGCATATCCTTCTTGGCCAGCAGCTTCACGAATGGTTGCATTGGAAATCACACGTGCCGCTTCAAGAGCAGTGTGTCGAACCTGGCAACTTTCATCCACGCTTAGGTTGATGACAACAGGGAATTCATGTGCTTCAGCAGCCTTTCTGTTCCCCATGTGGAAGCGCATAATTCGGTTGTTTGGCACACCGCCGGTGTATTTTCGACGGGTGTAAGCCTGACCCTTTAGTCGGCGATACATCTTTGCGGGTTTGCGTGCCATAATCGACTCCCTCGGTCGTCGGCCACCGACAGCCCGTATATGAATCCATCCGGCCACCTACGGTGGCAGAACACCTCGGGTAGCGGGCATATTCTTGAACCTCATCGTGCAAGCAACCCCCGTGGCCAACATCATTGAACAGGTTTTCACGTTTGTCGACTCGCCTCGGGAACGACCCTGGGTATCCATGGGTGCACTCTGTATATTCATCATCTTAGGTGCCGCTTGGGTCAATCACGCGCAAGTATTGCCAGGTGTTTCTGTCTCCGAAACGGGACTTAATGGGTCGATTGTAGACATCATGTGGGATGAAGATGGTGAACGTGCATTGGCTCTGGTTGAAGATGGGAATAGCCAAACTTTGATGATTCGCAATCAAAATGGTGATTGGCAAGAATTGGATTGTAATTGCAATCCTAATGCGATCGGTGGAAATGACGACATTTGGGTCGCAGGAGGTGACGATGGATGGTTCGGCGTCATGAATGCTGGTTCCAATGGCATCGCCACACGCTCAATCAATTGGTCTCCTGGTGCAGCCCCTGACATCATTTCGTTGGATGGCGATCAAAGTGCAGGCTGGATGATTGTTGAACATGCGACGGTAAGAACTGTGCATACATGGTTGGATCTAAATGTCAGTGAGGGTGCATCATATCCAATATCTGACATTGTTCTAGATGGCATAAAAGAGGTCACAGGTGGTGCATTGGTCATCGGACACGATACTGCAAGCAATCCCTCGTTGGGCATTACGTCAGAGGTACTCATTGATGCCGAGAGGAATTCAAGTGGGGCCCCAAAATTGACGTTGCTGCACAGGGGTGCCGGCGCTTCTTTCCACACGATCATATCGCTCGACGATTCATCCAATTGCATCCCTAACTGTTTGATTGCAATCGTTGCTGGCGGAGATGCGATTTATGGTGTCACATCAGATACAACTGCAGGGAGAAATGTCCACCGAATCGCCGGGTCTATAGGTGTGAACACCATTACGATGGATGGTCAAGATATGCTTTGGTTCAAGAGCGATAATGGATTGTCCACCATGATGATTGGAGACCTTGAACCGACGATAGTAAAAACTCCCGATGGGACACCAACCGATCTTTCAGATGCAGCCATGGCTGGAGACAATGTTGTCTTGTATAGCGACGATGGTTCGACTAGGGTTACGATTGATCCAACCGCCCAGAATTCCCTTCTGAGGAGTCTTTCCTTGTTGGGTGACTTAATTCTCGTACTCACATTTGTCGCATTTGCAGGATTTGGTGGACATGCATTGTTACGCAAACACGAAGTTCTCTAGATTCACAACTGGTTTACAATGACAACATCTCGTTCACGTAGTGAACGGCCGTTTCATTCATAGGCTGTGGCCAAGGTTGCTCGTGCCCATGGCGAAGGGTCCAAGCATGCTCGACCAGTATGCAGAGATTAAGGCGGACCACCCAGATACCATTCTTTTCTTCAGAATGGGCGATTTTTACGAGATGTTCTATGACGATGCAGTTGCCGCTTCAGAGGTTCTTGGAATCACTCTCACAAGCCGTGACAAAAACAGCGACAATCCAGTGCCGATGGCAGGGGTGCCATGGCATTCCGTGGAAGGATATCTTCAGCGAATGTTGCGGGCAGGATACAAAGTCACACTCTGTGAACAAGCTGAAGAATTGCAACCTGGAGAAAAAATCCTCCGAAGAGTGGTTGCCCGAGTGTACACCCCGGGGTCGCTCTACGAAGAGGAATTGATTGGTGAAGACGGAAGTGCTCTTCTCGCTGCAGTGGTCCTCAAGGGTGACAATCTGGGCATCGCGGTCATGGATCCTTCCAGTGGCCGCGCCTCTTCAGCGGAATTCGAAGGCAACGGCCGATTTGAGCGATTGCGAGATGAATTGTTGCGATGGGGTCCGCGTGAATTGGTCATGCACAGTCGAGATGCGAAGCATGAGACGATATTGGGGATTCTTCGCGACATCGATGGTTTGGTCTTGAGCATCCACGATTTGCCAAGCAAAGGCCGTCTTGCAGCCTTGCGAAATGTTCTGGAAATGAGTGATTTGGGTAGTCTGGATCTTGATAGTCGTCCTCTGGCCATGGAAGCGGCAGGGTTGGCCACCGCCTATCTGTCGAAGCTTCACTTGGTAGATGCCGTTCCATTGCGTGAGATTCATCTGGGGGCAGATGCCACACACATGTTACTTGATCAGACAACCTTACGCAACCTCGAATTGGTCCAGACGTTGTCTGGTGAAAAGAATGGAAGTTTGTTGCAAGCGATCGATTCAACTCAAACTTGGATGGGCCGCCGTTTGCTCAAAGAATGGCTCCTTCGTCCCCTAATGGACTCCAATCAAATCGCCCAACGACATGCGGCGGTTGGCAATTTGGTGAATGCATCTCGCCGCTTGCGAGAGGTACGAAACGCATTGAAAGCGATGCGAGATTTGGAACGCCTTTCCACACGATTGGCTTACAATCGAGCAAACGGTCGTGATTTGTTGGCCATTTGTGATTGTTTATCTCGAATGCCTGCACTACAATCATTGTTACAAGAATCGGATGATATTCTGCTAAATTCCTGTGGTGAAGGTTTGGTTGACCTTGACCCCCTCAAGGTTCGAATCGAAGATGCACTGCGGCCAGAACAGCCGGCACTGATTCGAGACGGTGGTCTTTTCCGTGAGGGGTATGATGCCAAACTCGATGATTTGCGGAAGAAGGCAGGCAAAGGGACTTCATGGCTATCAGAATTTGAGTCAGCACAAAGAGAGCATCTTGACATTCCCAGTTTGAAAGTCAAGTATAATCGCCAGTTTGGATATTTCATCGAAGTCACCAAAACCCATCTAGACAAGGTGCCTGAAGATTGGACTCGACGTCAAACCATGACCAATGCTGAGAGGTATGTGACGACTGAGTTGAAAGAATGGGAAGACGTAATTCTCACCGCAGACAGCCGTGCAAATGCGATTGAATTCAAACTATTTTGTACATTGCGTGATGAGGTCAAAGCGGTCACTGCTAACCTTTCTGCAATCGCCAGGAAAATTTCCACAGTCGATGTACTCGCATCGTTTGCCCATCATGCACGACAG
>JASLKO010000021.1 GCA_030747475.1 Candidatus Thalassarchaeaceae archaeon
TCAATTCCACCGGTCGGCACGATTGGTCCGATGATGGTTGCATTCTCGGGGTCGTGTTGACCGCTTTCATCGACACAGGTGAAGGCGACCCAGAATGGATGTCCTGCTCCATTTGGTGGACTAATGGTTGTATTATTTCCAGCATCATGCGCGAGTTCAAAGCTCCTTGGAAGGCCGAGGGGGTTGCCATTGATTGGTTGATGTGACGGCCAGAAGCGTGTCACACTTGCATCCAATTCTGTGCAGGGGGCCCATTCAAGGAAGAGATCTCCATCCTGCCCTCCTTCTTCGTAGGGAACAGGTCCACCTGAAGCCCATTCAGGGGGGGTTGGTACTTCGTTAGTTGGCGTCGCTGGTCCGATTGGCTCGCTTGGAACGCCAATGCTACCGTCCGGGTATTCAATGACGATGACTGCCCAGTATGGTGTTCCATCAACCAAGGGTTGGCCGTTGTGTGAATTGAGGTCTGAGGTCACACGTTGCCAATCTGGTAAACGTGCATCCCAGGTTTGAGATTGTAAATCGCCAATGGTTGGAGGAGTGGTCCAATTGCTACCGGGTTGCAGATAGATTCTGTATGCTGCAAATGAATGATCTTGGGTCATTGTCCATTGGGCGGTGAGTATTCCGCCACCGTCATTGGGTCGATCGAACAAATCAATCATTTCTGATGGAGATTCAATTCGAATCCAATCATAAGTCAAACGAACTTCTAGAGAACCATTGTTTGGGCTTTGCAATTGTAGATGCAAACTACGACCATTGGTTGTGAGGGCGCTATTTGAAATCGCAGATTGGACCATGGTTTGTAGGCTGGCATCTAACGCAGCAAGATCCCATGTCCCAGAATAATTCAGACGTGTGCTTGAAACCCAAGTCGCCGCACCTGCGACTGGGCTGGAAAGAGTCAGCATGTCTTGAGTCATTGGAATATTGCCAGGCCCTGCTGTTCCAAACATTGGTAGCATGACTGGGTTGGTGGCGTTAATCAATACGATTTCATTTCCAGGTCGAGCTTGATCCGTGACATCGAACGCAGTTCCACCGAAATTAATCATCAAAGGCTCTGCTCGTCGAATTTCTTCGCGATCTTTTTGTACAAATGCAGGCGCTTGGGTCCAAACATGAAGGCCGTCTTCTCCGACGACGTAAAGGCCACTCTGTGTAATGACTGAACTCTGCAAGTTGGCATAAGTTACCAATCGTGTCGCGGAGTGGAGGGGACTTGATGGATTGATTCTGTCCACACCAAAGTTAGAGACTGCGAGTATGTTTTGTCCATCACTAGACATTTGGTACACCGGCCAATCAGCAAATGCTGACCGTGGTGCACCTTGCTCCATCTCACTGTTTGCTCCATTCCAATGCATCATCGGCCCTTCATCTGTGGCGATGTGCACGCCCCACCAGTCATCGGTAAGTGCAGTAATCACATTGCTTGGAAGAACGTCGATGAGTGTGGTATCTTGAATTGAAAAAGACAACTGATTTTGCTGATAGATTGTGTCAATCTCACTGAATCCTGGACGCGTTGGTCCTTCGCCACCATGGCTAACAAAGAGTGTAGTTGTACCCGTTGTAGGGTCTGTAATCTTGGCAATACCTTCAACAGAATCGCCGACCAATCCTTGATTTCGCCCAAACATCTGGCCGATACCATTGGTGGAATCATATGTCATCAGACCCGAAGGTGTGCCTATGATGAGTACGCCATTGTCTGAATCCAAATATTCGATGAATGGTGTTGGAAGGCCGTCAGCTGTCGTCATGGGATCTTCCCAGTCATCTGCGGATAGATTCCAAACACCAATGCCTGCAAGGGTGGCGATGTAAACCAAATCACCAATCTTTTCAAAATCTCGTACGTAGTTACTGGGCAAACCTGCTGCGATTCTTCCTGCACCCCATTGCGAGGTTGAGGTGTCATATCGTTGCACACCGGCTGCAGTACTAGGCGTCCCCATTAGACCCACAACAAGTTCATTTCCATACCATGCCATGCCATCCATTTGACCATGTAATGGGAATCCTGTTGGTGTTAGATTCCCTGTTGTCAAATCGATTTGCCAGAGGCCCAAACCTGCTGTGGTAATCCAAAGTGTGTCGCCATCAAGCGTCATTTCATTGACCAATTCTGCATTGAGGTTCCATGCACGAATCCATTCGATGCTACCATTAGCTTGGTATTCACCTTCAAGAATTGCTGTTCCATACGTTGAGTAGTAATCGTCGATTGGTGCAGCCCAAATGTGTGTTGAGTTGCCTGTGAATTCTGCAATTCGCCCCGTTGATAATGTCGCGAGGTTGTCCCATGCACCAGGGAAAATTCCATTGGAATCTAGATTGTCAACACGATTGTATCCACTTGATCCACCGGCTCGACCTACGGCAAATTCGTACACTTGGCCCCCGGGAACATGTGCGATGCTTGTTGCTTCATCACCTTGTGAGAATGGAATGATTCGAGTAATAATTTGTCCAGTTGTACCGACATATGTGAGGCCGCCACCATCATAATGTCCAACGAGAAGACCGCCACCGAAATGGACCATTGCACCGGGGAAAATTGGTTCACTAATGGTGTTGTCATCCTCATCGATTTCGGCTAGGAAGCGAAGATTGACGTAATCATAGCGCATTATCGAGCCATCATCCTCTTCAAAGCCCATGTATACAATGTCGTATGCTTCATCACAAGCGATAGCAACCGGGTTGTCATGTGGCAATCCATTTTGCCCCTGATTCCAATCTGTAAGCCAAGTTCCTGAATTCAAATCAAAGCGAGCGACTCCACCTTGAGAGCCCCACTGAGCCCAGCGGTTCATGGCAACGTGGACGATGTCATTACAGACACCAATATCTGCGCCGTAACCTTCAGGAATTTGGCCACTTCCAGCATCATGAACGGTCCATTGACCTGAAGTTCCATTCAATTGGAGAATCTTTGAATTGCGATTCCATCCAGACGTTTCCATGGTTGCAATCCACAGATCGTCGCCAATGATTTCCATCGAAAAGACCGAGTTTTCAACATTGTTTGGCAGGCCACTATTTTCAGTCCAATCTGAAAGCCATGTATTGCTTGAGTAATTGTATCGCGCTACACCATCTTCAGTACCGAATAGAACGGCACCATCCCATGTAACAATTCCACGAATGGGGCCTTCAATGACTGAGTCATCCCATGAACGTACTAGATTGCCATTCATGTCTACCTGGTGTAGAGGTGTGTTTCCATATGCGGCATAAAGATGGCAATTTGTTGGGGTTGGTTCACAATCTCCTGCGAATTGAGCGTTTACCCGCTCAACCTGTCCGTTTGCTTCAATTGAATCCATCCAACTTCCACTGCTATGGTTCCAACGGGCCATTTGGCCGCCTTCCCACCATTGGGATGTATCGGACATTCCAAAGTGGACGATGTCACCGACTGCACCCATTCCATGGAGCAGACCTGAAGATCCTTGGGCATCACCAACATCCAATGTACTGCGTTGTGTCATATTGACAACGTCATACCGGTATACATTGTCGTTTGAAGAATATCCATTGTTTCCAAATCGCACCTGTAGGTAATACATCGTATCGCCGACAATAACCAATTCAGCAGGTTCCTGATTTGAGAGGGTTATGCCACCGGAGTTTGAACCAGAATCCCAATCTTCTTCCAGTGTCGCATTAACAACATCGATTAAGTTGAGACCCATGTCTCCACCAACCCATATTCTGTTTGGATTCAAATCTTGTACCATTGCGGTGATGCCGTTGCTCTCAAGCAAATTTGTCGTCGCCGCATCCCACGGTGCCAACCATTCATCGGTTGTCAAATCGTAACGAAGAATGCCGACGCCGTCATATCCAATGTAAGCAACGTCACCGATGACGATTGTCTTGGCATTGTTTGATTCAATGCCAGCCCGCCATGACTTGATGACGGTGTCATTGGTTACGTCAATCACTCCAGCGCCCTCGTAATGCCCGACCCAAATTCGATTTGGTTCGATCAATTCGATTGAATATGCAAACTGTGCAGGCAAACCGTCTGGGTTGTCATCCCAACACTTTTGGAAAGCAAGGTTAGAACGTGACCATTGGCAAACACCTGTTTCGGTTGCAGCATAGATGTACTGGTTGTCAAAGTCCCAATCATAGAACTCATCCGCAAATTCATTGCCTGTGTTCCCCATATCGGTCCAGCCATTGGACGTATGTCGAGCACCCCCATCTCCAGTGCCGACCAACACTGTGCCAGAACTGAGGACGGCCAATGAGAGAATCTCGTTGGAAGGGATTTGGTTGCCACCACCTGGTTGATTGCCTCCTCTTCGTTGCCACAAATCAATTTGTTCGCCTGATGTTGTGTTGTATACAATCACGCCATAGTCGTATACACCAAGATACAGTGTATCTCCATCGATGGCGATGGGCATTGACTCAAGCTCATCAAGACCGGTTGATGTCCAGGGTGTAAGTCGGGTGGAGTTGGCAAGATCAATTCGCTCAATACCTCGATTGTTTGTGCCTAGATACGCAATGCCACCACGAACGGCGAGAGCGTTCATCTGGTTGGACGAAAGGTCACCGCTGTTGGTCGTCCAGGTTTCGTTAATTGTTGTTGAATTGGTATCGATGACTGACATCCCAGAGAATGGATGTATTGCAATCATTTGCCCTGTCAATTCATCATATTCAATATCGGATACTTCGTTTGCAGATAGGCCATCAGAGGTTTCCCATGTATTGAGAATGGTACCATTAATTTGCATTTGAGTTACGCCATCTACTTCGGTCCCGATGAAAAGATCTGTTCCATCGGTTGCAATACAAAGTATATCTCCTTGAGAAGGGGTTTGAAGTGGTGTATCCCAGCGATATTGCGTGATGTTGAATCTCTGAATAATCTCATCTGTTGCGATGTACAATATTCCATTCAATTCAACAGCATCAACCATATCTGTGATTGTTGGACCCGATGCAAGTACGATTTGTGGCCAATTTGGTTGGCTTGAGGCCATTGCACCATGATTTTGCATATGTGGCCTTAGAACAGTGTATGCGCCTGAGCCGTCTCCAACAAGTACACTGTGACCCGCTGGTGCTCGAGTACCGCCACTAGGCCAAGGTATGAGCGATTCACCAGGACTGCGAGCAAGGTTGAGGCCACTCATATCCCATGATGAGCCAAAGGAAAGGCTTGTTGTATTGTATGAATACACGGTATCATCTGCTAAAATGTGTACCCAGCCATTGACGGATGACATCTCGAGTACGTCGTCACTCAGCAACCAATTGCCAGTATTCCATGTCGCGACCCAATTGTTTGTTGACAGGTCACGGCGAGCCACACCGGCATCGGCCAAGCCAATGAGTAGGTAAGTTCCAGCCATCTCTAAATCGACAACGCTATCACTTGGCAGTGCGTTTTGTGAATCATATTGCTGGACTGAACCCGCACTGTAATGGAATAAACCTGCTCCATCTGTTCCCACCCAGACATCTGTACTGATGACAAGCATGGTGGTTGCTGGCGACCCATCAGAGGCGAGTGTTGCAACATTTGTCCATGTCGATGAAAGATCCGCACCGATGGAAACTTGCCACAATGACTCGCCATTAGATGCCACTAGGAACCCAGGGCCAACCGACTCTATTTGATGAATAACCTCACCAAATGGACTGGTGTAATTTCCTACAAGGGTGCTGTCTTTGAGTGAAAAAGCTCGAATGCCCCCATCCTCGCAAGTTACGTGAAGGAGTCCTTGTGCAGCATCGATGGCCATATCCAATGGTTCCATTTCTTCATCGAACCAGTGGATCAACTGGGGATTGTTGTTGTAATCCACTTGGATGACTGAATTATCTACAGCAATGTATAGCCGTCCATCATCAGGATGGATGGCTGAATCAACCACATTGAGGTCGAATCGGTATGTGCTCACCAATGTATCAGCAGGCCGTAGTGCTTCAATGACAACATCGGTAACGGTCGAACCACCGGGCAAGACCCACCCTGCATTAGAGTCGCTATTGGGTGAAAGGCGACTCGTGTGTGGATCGCCATTGATGAAATTATTTTGTTGGCCTAGACTTCCCAAGCCGCGCCAATCAAGGATGCTGGCTGGAGCATCGGGGAGAAGCAATTGTGGTTCTTCAATCCAAGTTCCATTGGCACCATCAACCCGAATCTCGAAGGATAAGTTGCTGATTTCAGCACCGGGGGCGAAATCGAGCATCAAATTGCTCATTGCCATTTGACCTGCTGCAGCATTTGCACCGGTGGCATCCATTCTCAACCAACCGGTGTCATTGCTACCCTCACTGCCCCATTCAGCAATGATTCCGTTGTGTGCACTGGCAACTGGGAGGGAGGCTAGGGGGGTCCAAGAGGCGAGAACCATGAGGGTGACCAAGGTGATGGCTCGGCGCTCGTAGACTGTGGTCATGGGGGCGACTGGCTTTGCAACAGCATTTGAAGGTCATGGGTGGTTGTGTTTCATGGTATACAAGTATACCAAGTTGATTTTTTGTGTATAAATTGCAGTTTTTTTGAAATCAAATACAAAAAATTGGGAGGCAGTGACCCGATATTCGAATCTTTTCAATTCCAGCAATAACTTATGTTTCTGTAAAGAATTAGGGGGAAAGGGAATAGAGGAGGCGGTTGGCCGAACAACACGGAGGATACGGTATGTCGGAGGAACAATTCCGCAAAGATGCGTTGGAATATCATTCAGCGAACCCTCCGGGAAAAATCACCGTGATCCCAACCAAGCCACATTCCACACAGCGGGAGCTTTCTCTTGCATATTCACCCGGTGTCGCTTATCCCTGTCTAGAAATTGAGAAGGATCCTCGCAAAGCAATGGAGTACACATCGCGTGCAAACCTGGTCGCTGTCATCTCTAATGGAACCGCCGTTTTAGGACTTGGAAACATTGGGGCATTGGCGGGGAAACCTGTAATGGAAGGCAAAGGTTTGCTGTTCAAAGCATTTGCAGACATCGATGTTTTTGACATTGAAGTGGACACGGAAGACATTGACGAATTTGTTGAAACTGTCAAGCGGATTGCGCCTACTTTTGGTGGCATCAACCTCGAAGATATCAAGGCGCCTGAGTGCTTTGAAATCGAAAGGAGATTGGTCAAGGAACTTGACATCCCCGTAATGCATGATGATCAACATGGTACGGCGATTATTTCGGGGGCGGCACTTCTCAATGGCCTTGAGATTACGAGTAAAAAAATCGGTCAAGTCAAAGTGGTTGTCTCTGGAGCGGGTGCTTCTGCTCTGTCTTGTGCTGAACATTATATTCGGCTCGGTGTCAGAAAAGAGAATCTCCTAATCTGTGATTCTGGCGGCATCATGACAAAAAAACGCAAGGATGCTGGTGAATTAAATCGCTACAAGGCAAAATTTGCACAAGATATTCCAGAAGGGGGGCTTGGTGATGCCCTCGTGGGTGCAGACGTATTCCTCGGATTGTCAAAAGGTGGTATCGTATCTGGTTCTATGATTGCAAAGATGGCTGCAAATCCGCTAATTTTTGCTTTGGCCAACCCCACGCCTGAGATTATGCCAGAAGAGGTTGCAGCAGTTCGAGATGATGCGATTATGGCGACTGGTCGTTCGGATTATCCAAATCAAATCAACAACGTTCTAGGATTCCCGTATATCTTTCGCGGAGCACTAGATGTTCAAGCCGATGAAATTACTGAAGGCATGAAAATGGCTGCGACAATGGCCTTGGCTAATCTTGCAAAAGAACCTGTGCCCGACGATGTTGCTGCAGCATATGGTGGGGCGAAAATTCAGTTCGGACCAGATTACTTAATTCCAAAACCATTCGATGCAAGGGTATTGATTTGGGAGGCTAGTGCCGTTGCTGAGGCTGCAGTTGCGGAGGGTATGGTCTCTACAGAGGTTGCAAAATCATTTGATGTTGACCAGTACAGAAATCAACTTGAGGCTCGATTGGGACTTACAAGATCAATCATGAGAGGAGTGATTGAAAGAGCAGGGAGGCATCGACAGAGAATCGTCTTCACAGAAGGTGACCACCCCACGATGCTCAAAGCCGCCGCTCAATGTATTCAAGAGCGGATTTGCTTCCCTGTTTTACTTGGCCGATCGCATGAGATTGCGGCTGCCAAGGAAGCCTTAGGACTGGATTTTGAATGTGAGGAAATTGATCCTCGAGAAGACCCTCGCAGACGCAGTACTTACATGGAAGCCCTTCAGGAAAAACGTGGACGAAAGGGTGTGACCAAGACGGATGCAAAGCGGTTGTTGAAATCTCGTGTATGGTTTGGATCAATGATGGTTGAAATGGGTGATGCGGATGGTATTATCGGAGGGATTTCTCGTGATTATCCTGAATTCTTGAAGCCGTGTTTAGCAACGATTGGGATGGATGAAGATGCGCATCGTGTCGTTGGTACATACATGATGACAATCAAAGGACAATTGATGTTCATTGGTGATGCGACAATTAACATCTATCCGGATGCGAGGACTCTAGCTGAAATCGCTGTTCAGACCGCAAAGGTTGCAAAACGATTTGGAATAGAGCCAAAGGTTGCATTACTATCGTTCTCTAACTTTGGTTCATCCAGTCAATACCGCAGTGAGCGGATTGAAGATTCACTTGAAATGGCTCGGGAATTAGATCCTGAACTCATCATCGATGGACCCATGCAAGCAGATACTGCTCTCATTCCCAGCATACAAGAACAATATCCATTCATGTCACTTGGTGGCCCGGCAAACGTGTTGGTTTGTCCGAATCTTGCTGCAGCGAATATTTCATACAAATTGTTGCAGAGATTGGGGGGTGCGGAAATGACTGGACCCATTCTTGAGGGGATGGCGAAACCGGTTCATGTTTTGCAGAGAGAAGATGGGGTTCGAGATGTCGTGCACATGGCTGCCATTTGTGCGGTGGATGCACAACGTCATAGTCGCGCAAATCTTTGAGGGATTGCGATGAGTGAAAACCAATTACTCGAAGGTGTCTTTGAAATTGTACGGGAGCACTATCGAAATCGTGCGAATCGTGAACTACCGATACGCACCTGGAGAACGCCTGAGGAACTTGCAGAAATTTTGGATGTCGCTGTTGGTTCTGAGGGAGTTGGTGTCGATCAAATGCTCAACTCAATCAATGCCTACCTTTCTGAGTGTGTGAAAACACAGCACCCACATTTTTTGCAGCCACTTTGGGGTGGTCTTTCCGAAGCAGGTTTGGCGGGAGAAATTGCAACGGTATTGTCAAACACAAGTATCTACACTTGGGAAATTGCACCTGCTGCAACAATTGTCGAAAAGGAAATGATTGCGTCATTGGGGGTGTTAACCGGTTGGGGTCAGGTCGATGGGACCTTTACCAGTGGTGGATCAAATTCCAATATGTTGGCACTTCTTCTCGCACGCGATAAAGTCATTCCAAATGCCATGAAAGAGGGGGTTGACGGGACTAAATTAGCCGTTTTTGTTTCCGCTGAATCCCATTATTCACTGTTAATGTCTGCCCATGTCCTAGGCATCGGAATGGACGGAGTCATCAAAGTAGAGACAGATGAAATGGGTCGAATGAAACCTGCAATGTTGCGAACAGAAATCGAGAAAATAAAGGGATCTGGAAGAAGGCCATTTTGTGTGGTTGCCACAGCAGGAACCACCGTCAGGGGTGCGTTTGATTCAATCGATGAGCTTGCAGATGTTTGTCAAGATGAAAATTTGTGGCTTCATGTTGATGCTGCATTGGGGGCGCCTTGTCTCTTTTCGGAACGCTTCAAACATCTAATGAGTGGCATCGAAAGAGCCGACAGCCTCACATGGGATCCACACAAATTGATGGGGGTGCCACTGACCTGTTCTGCACTACTAACACCTCATCTTGGAGCCCTAAACAATACCTGTTCATACATCAAATCCGCACATTACCTATTCCATGAACCTGGTGAAGAATATGACTTGGGGAGAAAAAGTCTCCAATGTGGTCGAAGAGTAGATGCGCTGAAATTGTGGATTGAATGGAAATCTTGTGGGACATCAGGATGGAGTAAACGCGTCGATGAATATGTTGACTTGGCCATTGAACTTGAACAACTTGTGAATGAAAATCCAAGTCTTCAATTGATGACTGAGCGAATGTTCACAAATGTCTGTCTAAGACATAAGGGGTCACCTGATGGTGGCGATGTGAATCTTTTCAATGAAAAATTACGACAAAAAATGGTCCGAGATGGGCGATTTATGGTCAGTATAGCAAAGATTGGCAACGATACTGTATTGCGTCCAGTCATCTGTAATCCTGCAATCGATTCTCAAAGTTTGAAGTCTTTCATCGAAGAAATTTGCAAGATTGGTGACCAGTTGATCAAGGGCGATGATATGGGGAGCCGCGTTCAATCTCACTAGCCCGATAAAGTTGCTCTAATAAGACAACTGCGGCCATTTCATAGGTCATTGTTAACGGCCCAAGAGAGATTGAATCACAGCCATCTAATGCTGTTGAACTGAACCCGTCAACCGGGCCAATTGCCAAGTGGGTCGTTTGATTGGAAAGGCGCCATTGTTTCCAATTCCCAAGCATCCATTCAGTTGTTCCACTTTTGCCATTCTCATCGAGAAGAATTAAATTTCCATTTGATGATGATTCAATCAGTTTTGCAATATATTGTTCATGATCGAGTTTTTCAGAATGTGCGACAAGGGTGACACCTCGGCCTGCCAAGCGGGTTGCATATTTGTCGATAAGATGTGAATATCCCTTCTCTCGTGCCCTACCATGGGTGTGCACGATGATGCGGGCCATGATGTGGCGCGAGGGTGAAACAACATCAGGATTGGGGCGAAGACTCAAGGAGTATGTCCACTGAAGGGCAAGTATGGGTTGGTGGCCATTCAAGCGTCAGAAGAAACCACTCATTGATGACCCACACATCAAGGGAACTCGTGTTTGGTTGACCGATTTACGTGAATTGTGCGAATTGTACTTTGACAATCATGTGGAAGGTCAAAGGCGAATTGCAGAAATGCAAATTGAATGGAAGGATGCAAGTGCAGAAGGTGAGGTCGAAAAAGAACTCTTGGAGGGACTTGAGCGGAGGGCTTTCCGTCTAATGCGCGCAAATGCAGAAGATTGGTTGACTTGGTTAGACAATGAAGAATTCTGGCAGCCAGGATGGCGTGGTGATGATGGCGAACCCAGCGGTCAGTCTGGAATGAATTGAATACCGTGAAGGCTGCGCATTGGTTCATGTGGGGTTGGGTTGCCTTTCTAGGTGGGACTTCGATCATGCTATTGTGGATGAGTCGCGCCCAGCCTTTTCCTGAAATTGGAGGAAGGTGGGGCTGGGTGATGCTGAGCATTGCCGGCATCTTGGCAATCTCAGTAACATCTCCCCGTGAAATGAATCCAAATGTCCCTGCGATTACTGCTGGACTGATTGGTGGGCTTGGTATTGTTGTGGGCGCAATCCACGATCGACGAAAGCAAGATGTCATTTTGGCACCATTTGCAGGAATGTGGTTTGTCGCTGCAACTGTAACCGCCCTCACTGATGGATGGAGTGTTTACAGCCAAAATGAACAATGGGTCGGTTTTGTATTGGCAACGGTGGTGATTTTTCTGGAAATTTTCCTATTTTGGAAGGGGTTGGTCATCGGCGTCCAGGGAATTTCCTGGTCTCAAGCGGCATTGCGACAACTGGATCGAGGGCTGCTTGAGGGGGAGCGAGGAGCAATCTCCATGTTTGAGAAATCGTGGAGTGTCGATGAATCCTGGCTTGATGCGATGAGTCATTCAGCATTGGTCCGGATTCATAGATTCCAAGGAAATTCAAAGGCTGAAAAGAAACATGCTGACCTACTAGAGAGGTTGGGTGGCGAGGACTCAGTAGAAAAGGCCTGGTTGGAAAAGGTCGATTCGTGCCTAAAGCGACTCAATACACCGTTTACTGAAGAAGAATAGGTCTCAAAACAATGGGACCTAGGGGGGTGCTCTAGAGCATCTTAAATATCTCGGATGATAATTTCAGTGTGGTGATGCAATGTCAATAAAAAGATGGGATGACATTAGCACGAAGGTGTGTTGGGCTGCGATTTTCATTTGGTTCGGGGCAAATTTACTCTCACAAGCGGTTTATCTGGGATTTAATGGGGTGCCTTACGATGCAAATCAAATGCTATTGAGTTTAGGGAATTGGTACTGGCTTTGCGTGGCAATTGAGCTATGTGTCTGGATAATTTTCGGGTCGATGGTTGTCAAGAAATTCAAGATCTCATCTCTTGATGATTCCGTTGTCGAGAGTGCATGATATAGCGAAAGACCCATGTTCAGAGTCGGTGCCCGAGGGGCATGGTTCGAATCACCAAGGTCCATACCGGCAACGGCGATCGTGGAGAGACCTCCCTTGCATCGGGAGAACGTGTCTCCAAATGTGATCCAAGAGTAGATTTCTATGGAACAATCGATGAGCTCAATTCTATTATTGGTATGGTTCGTGCTGAATTAGATCGAATGGATACCCATCATGATGATGGTGGCGCCAGAGCAACGGTAAGGACTGTCAAGATTCAGGGTGAAAGCAAATTGGCCCTCCTTCAACAGGAGCTGTTTGATATTGGTGGCGAGGCGGCATTTTTGCCAGACCATGTACCGGCTGCGATGACTGTGATTGAACAATCTCAAGCGGATCGGCTTTGTGCAGAAATGGATGCTTGGACTGAAGATTTAACCCCCCTGGAATCATTTATTTTACCAGCGGGTTGTCCGTTCATCGCAACCATGCATTTGGCTAGAACTGTTACTCGACGTGTAGAAAGAGCGGCCCTACGATTAAGAGAAACTGAAGGGAATGAGTCGGTGCGAGATGTTGTCATCGCGTATCTAAATCGACTTTCAGATTGGTTCTTTGTCTTTATTCGCTGGTCAACGATGACCCTTGGAGGCGATGAGACGCTATGGGTCCCATTGGGCAAACGAAATTTGAGCTAAGATTCTCTGCCCAGTGCTCGTAATTGTGCGCGGGCTCCTCGCAACACTTCCTTACTCTGATCAAAGTCCAATTGATTCTCTGCATCGTCCCATTCTAACCACATGAAATTCCGGTGCTCGTGACTCAATTTGATATCATATTCTTCGGTTTCACCAATGAACCAGAACACCTCTTTCTCTACTTTTCGACCTTTTCGATTGAATGTGTAAAACGTTCTCATACGCCAATCTTCGAGCATTTCTACGTCTGAAATCCCAGTTTCTTCTTCCAATTCGCGTAAGGCAGTCTGTTGATATACACCATCTTTGGCCTCATAATGTCCTTTTGGAAATCCCCAGTGGCCTTGTGGATACTGCAACAACAAGACGCTGCCGAAGTTCACCAACACGACACCGCAGGAGGTCTCCATGAACCTTGAATGGGAGAGCGCTACAAATTCGTTGCGCATCAACAGCGTGCTCAGTCACCAACGCTAAGAGCGGGGTGGGATGACCGGCAACGCTCAGAGAGGTGTGTTCAGTGGATGTCTCAGAATTAAACATCGAACGTATTGTTGCTGATGGAGATCTTGATGGGTTGCTATCTGCAGCCATAATTCGCAGAGTATGGGGCAATATTCCTGTTCGCTTCAGTCACCCTGCTGAGGTCAGAAAGGGAGATGTTGATGATTGGATGGATCGGAAAACTGCAGTAGTAGACTTGCCATTTCATCCATTGTGTGGGTTGCATATTGATCACCATCTCACAAACAAGCCAACAGATGAACAACAAATCTCCGCTGAAAACAATGGATGCAAAATAATCTGGAATGGTGCATTGAGTGCGGCCAGAGTATGTTTCGATACATTCAGAAACACGGTGAATCTAGATGATATTTCAATCTGGATGGGCATGGTAGACAAATTGGATGGAGGGAAAATCAGCAAGGAAGAATTCCTATCGGATCATCCTATTGTCTGGATTGGAAGAACCATCGATTCACAGGATGATGAATATTGCCAAGAATTGCTCAAACATATTGTCGATGGTATCGACCCGATA
>JASLKO010000022.1 GCA_030747475.1 Candidatus Thalassarchaeaceae archaeon
AACCAAGAATCAACCCGATCATCTTCAGTGGCAAATGTGGCTTCTTCACGGGCGAATGCGCGAATTCCAATTTGCAAAATCTTGCCAACCCCTAAATCCAGTGAACGACGTGCTGCGCAAGCATGACTATCAGGTTCTCCATCCAATTCATCACGTAAATCAGCGTGTGCATCGATTTGGACAATCGTCAATGAACCGAGGTCTGTTTTCTTAGCAATGGCTTGCATGATGGCTGGTAGCATGCCATGCTCGCCTCCAAGAATAACCGGGAAACTCGGACTATATTGATCAACATAATTTTCAATTCCCAACAATTGTTCTTGCAAACTTCCACCTTCACCATCCCATGGTTCAGCGGTGTGAAATGTGAATCCACAGGGGAGATCTTTGGGAAGAAGTGGATCATACAATTCGACTTGAGCAGAAGCTTGTATGGTTGCCTTTGGACCCTCACATGTACCTTGACCATACGAGGTCGTCAACTCATAGGGGACGGATAGAATCGCAATATCTGCTTGTCCATCTCGCTCGGGCAATCCGAGAAATGTCCCCTCTACGAACTCGGTCACATTCTGGACGCGTTGAATCAACCGTTTAATCGTGACGAAACGGCAGGATGTACGTCCCTATGGGACGAAAACCGCCAACCGTTGAAATAGGTCAGCCTACTCCCCTATATCATCCGGCGAGGCAAGAACTCGCGGCTTGGGGGTGAATGAATGGGTATGAGTCTAGCATCTTTGACATCTGCAATCCAGACTCACATCGATCCAGATATGGAGACGATGACCGCTGAAGGAATGGCAGAGCATGCCCTTGGGTTCTTCGGTTTTTATGATCGGATAATCGATAATGCGCTTGAGCCAACAGATCGAAACTTGTTCTACATGTTCCAAGATTATGACCTTTTGACCACCGAATCAGAGGAAACAACACTCTGGGATGGCCGTGAATGGCGAATCCATTATTGGAAATTCAAGCCTGAAGCCTTGAATGCACTCGCAAAACCAAAGAAGAAAATAACCACTGATGATCCCTATGCGGGAGTTTACGATGATGTTCCAGATGGGCTTTGGCGAACTCTATCAGATGATGATTACGAAGAACCTCTCTTCTGAGTGCACACGCCGGGATTTGAACCCGGGTGGCATGGTTGGGAACCATACATCATAACCGCTAGATCACGTGTGCTTAGAAGCGGCGTTTTCGGTGTTGCCGCGTGACATCTACACCTGGAAATGTATCTTCAGACTCACGGTATACGGTTTTCAAATTCTTCACGAAATTTTCATCGTTGACAAGGAGAACAAAATCTCCGATACCAGGATCATCTTCACCATCGAGCCATCCGAGGAGGATTTCCATTGTCATTCGGGCACCTTCTCGATGTGGATACGCGTATATTCCCATTGAAAGTGGAGGGCAAACCATGGTTTCAATCGGTGTCAATTCCGCAACTTGTTCAAACAATGCCTCATATGATTTGACAATCAGTTCTCGACGCCCTTCATCTTGACTGGGTCGGCGACAATCTGGACCCACCACGTGAATCAAATGTTCTTGAGGCAAATCGAAGGCAGAAGTTGTTACTGCGGTTCCGACAGGACATGGCTGTAGATTTTGTGCGCGTTGTACCTTGCCAATTTCAACACATTTCTCTCGAAGTTTTTCACCAGCTGCAGTGTGCATTTTGGCGTCCAACCCTTCACGTCCCGCAAGGCGATTATTTGCACATGTTACGGCCACTTGAGCTTCATATCGAGTCAGGTCACCGGCAATCACTCGTAGCAACGAATGACGGCATTGCCTAGCGATGATGGCGTCGGTCATACATCTGGAGGGGGGGGCGGTGGGATTTATGTCCATCGCCATTCCAACCTGTTTTTTGTCGTTACGGCACCTATGGTGCCGGTTGTCGAGATGCCGACACGGTGAAAAGTTCCGTGTTCGGCTCACAATCTGTGCGCTCTCGTTTAGCCGTCGCTCTCGTTCTCCTTCTCGCACTACAGAGTTGGGCCGCAGTGTCGCTTCCAGAGGAAGCGAGAGCCCGCGCTAGCGCGTGGGAGGAGGCCCCATTTCGCGATGTTGCCGTACTGGAACCATTTTCTCATCAAACATTTGCAGATTACAGCGATGTTGCCGTGGTGATTAACAATCAAAGTGAGGTCAGTCGAACAATTGGAACCGCATTTGCATTGGCTCGAAATATTCCTCCTGAGAGAGTTTTGCTGTTGACAAATGAAAGCACTCCAACCAATGAAATCATCAATTCCAATCAATTTACGACTTACTTTGCAAATCCGATATCACAGATGATTATCGATCGAAACCTAACCGATTTGAATGTTCTAGTCACAACAAAGGGCATCCCACTCGGTGTCAATGGTGGCACCAATTCACGAGCCTCTTTTGATTCTGAATTGGCCCTTATCGGTGGACCCTACGCTTCTGCAATCTTTGGTGATTGGTATGTGAATTCGAATTATGGAATGGCCGCAGGAAATGAAATGAAGGCCTTTGAACGAGATGAGCAGGGATACTATCTGGTCAGTCGACTAACCGGATATGATGTTGAGACCGCTTTGAATTTGATTTCCAAAACCAACAACAGCTTTGGCCAACATGGACAGACCGTTCTTGACTTGGCCACCAATCGAAATGGTTCAGGATACAAATGGTGGAATGACCTGTTATACACAACCAATGAAACACTGACGAATATGGGGTTCCCAGTCCATTTCAATCAAAATGGAACATATGTGACCAACATGGAAAACGTATCGATGTATGCTGCATGGGGAAGCAATGACGGATCTTGGGGTGACAATGAACTTTCAAATTCAGGTTATGATACATCAGATGGAAGTTGGGCAACAGGTGCACGATATTGGGATGGTATTGGCCCCTCACTTTCTGCTGGAGAACAGTGGTGGTGGGCGAGGCAAACCGAAACCAAGCGCAATGGAAATGCAGCTATGGAAGGCCGCCTTGAGGATGCACCTTGTGGTGCCAATGATGCGGCGACTACCAATGGTTTACTCGCAGAATATTTCGACAACAACGGTGTATCATACAATGTTAGTACCATGGTCAATCTATCAGGGCGAACTCCTGACTTCGTTCGCCATGAACCGAATATTGACTGGCCATCCACTCAAAATGCATGGGCTGGCTTAGACAGTCGATTCCTTGAATATTGGAGTGCGAGGCATACAGGTATCATTCACATCCCAACCGCTGGCAATTGGACATTTTATCTGCGAAGCGATGATGGATCCAAATTGTGGATTGATGATGTCGAAATTGTAGACAATCAAGGCCATCATGGCATGCAAGAACGATCAGGCACAGTTTGGCTAGAATCTGGGGAGCATTCACTGCGAACAGAATTCTTTGAGCATGGGGGTTATGCTGGATTGGAACTCAAGTGGGAGGGCCCAAGCATCTCAAAGCAAACGGTTCCGACCAATGTACTGACACGCGGTAGCAGTTTTCCAGTTCGCCAATCCGATTTGATTCACCATTGGGAATTTAACGAAAATAGCGGTGATGTCGCCAATGATTCAGTTGGCAATTCACACCTAAATTTCACGGGAACAAATGGCAGCCAATGGCGCAATTGTGTCCTTGGCAATTGTGCATATTTCGATGGTATTGATGATGAAGCCAGAGTAGATGTCACCGATTCGGTCACCGATTTCACCGTCAGTCTATGGGTACAGGCCAATCATTCTGGTCAGTCACGACATGCATCAGCCATCGCAGTCAACGATGTTGCTGGAGATGATGATTCCTTCCAGATTCAAACCAGTGGTGGGAATCCAGGAAATTGGGAACTGTATCACAACAATTCATACAGCTTTGGAACCGTCGATCCAACCGTTTGGCAACATCTTGTTGCTACATTTGAAAACGACAGTGTTACCCTTTACCTCGATGGAGTTGAAATTCTCAATCAAACTGTGCCCAATGGTACGGTCAACAGTATCGAGATTTACAAATTCGGCGTTAATCGTGCAGGCAATACCCATTTTACGGGCGTTATTGATGAAGTCCAGATTTGGGATACAGCACTGACTGAGGATGAAGTAAAGGATGTACACGATGAAATCGTTTGGATTTGTCCATCATTCAATTCTACAAATAATTCGGTTGCCTATGTTGAGCAAACTTTCGACATTGACCCTGAATTTGCAGGACACGCTTGGGTCCTCGATGGTTATTCCATGCGAGAAGGGTGGGTCGAAGGTGATTGGTGGTTGGAAGTTGAAGCATTCGATTCCAATGGTACATCTCTGTCGATGAATATGTCTGATGACAGGGCGTTTTCAGATGATTGGCAAAATCGACAACTTCGATTCAGGCCCAATGCATTCGCCTCACAATTTACGGTACGGCAGGTTGCAGAATTTTCAGATGGGACATACAATGGTTCAATTTTCTTTGATACATTGAAACTCTATCCGATTTTACCTCACTTTACCTGGTTAGATGGTAGTATTGCTGAAACTGCTGTGAGTACTGGAGGTCGAACATTCGTCTTCAATTCGAGCTATGGGCAAAGTTTGGTTTCAGATCTCCTCGACGATGGAGTATCGGGGGTCAAAGGTTACGTCTACGAGCCCTACTTGGATGCCATATCCAACCCAGAAGAACTCCTTTCATGCTACGCCAATGGTTTCACGATGTTGGAATGTTATGCAGCATCCAACACCCTCTTGTCTTGGATGGGCACCGTTGTTGGTGATCCCAAAATGGCAGCATATAGTGACAGATTGCATGATGTCAACGTATCGCAAGTACGCACGCCAGATCGACTTTCGGTTGGAGAAAATGGAACGGTTGAAGTGCTGTTGGAGAACCTTGCACCAGGTATTGGTAGTGGTTTCCTTGAGATTCGAGATCGACAAAACAATTTGTTATTGGCCAATGAGTCAATATCAATTCCTGGCGGAAATGATGCTGGAAGTCGCTTCATTGCCCAGGTGAATGTGACACCCGTTCGAACAGGTTTTGTCGAATTCATTGTGCGATGGATTCCAGAGAGTAATCATCCTGAGAGAATTTTGAGCAATAACCTTGCACTGCTTAACATCGACATCAATGCCCCACCGGTTCTTGATGAATTGACTTGTTCAACCACCACCGCCACCCGTGGTGGTGTGGTCATTTGTAAAGCCGAAGTCACAGATGATTTTGGCATGTCCGGGGCCATTTTATCCTGGAGGTACAACAACTCAAATGACCCTGCATACAATTCTCTTACAGCGTCCCCTCAATCAAATGGAGATGTTTGGACCGCTGCTATTTCTTTGCCAATCGATGCTCCATTTGACAGTGTAGATTTGCATTGGGTCCTGTATGATGAACAGAACCTCACCATCGAAGCCTCTTGGGATGCAGCCTTCAACATCACAGATGCGAGTGCCACTTGGTATGGGGTACATGTCGAAGGTGCTGATCTCGCACCATGGTTGGGCATTGATCCTCCAGTTCATGGTGATTCAGGCTGGGTTCGCGGTCAGGAACACGCCATGACGGCTTGTGTAATTGATATTGATCACAATAACGACACAGAGATACCCACGATTCTAGTGGATAATCTGCAACTGGCGATTCCGACACAATCTAGTTCAAGTGGAAGTCAAACATGTTACCAGACTTCTTGGACTCCAATTGCAGGGGGTACATTGGAACCCGTTTCAGTCACCCTTCAAGTGGATGGAGTTGAATGGTCAAATCGTAGCCTAACGCCCATTGATTTACCACCGACTGCAGAATTGGAGATTGATGACGGACAATCCTATCTTGATGGTGCGCAAAATCATGTACAGGTACAAATCATTGACGAAGACGATCCCGACGCGAGCTATTCTATTGAGACAAGTATCGATTGGCCAGGGGCAGGGTTCCAAATGTTGGATGGGGATATTGTCACTGCTCCACCCAGTCTCGAATCAGGTGATGCGACTATTTCGACTCGAATCACAAGTGGGATATGGGCTGATATGAATTGGTCTTGGACCAAACCAGTTTTCCTAACACCTCCTCAAATTTCGACACCCACATTGTGTGTGGATGACATGTTGATGGATACAGTACATCGGGGTGCTGATGGCACGAATATTTGGGTTGGAGTATCTGGGAGCCGACCCATTCAGGATGCGATGATTCGATTGGGGCCTGATGATTCACCATCTAGCGGATTCAGTTCGATTTACTTTGAACAAGATGTTCCACCTACACCCTGTGTACCTGGAACCGGACAACATACCCAATACTATCGAATGGAACTCGACCCTGATTCTCTCTTGAATAGGCCATTGGGGGCTGTAGAATTGGTCGTGAACCTCAGGGATATCGATGGCATCTCAGGTTTATCTGAATCATTGTCCTTTGGCTTGGTCGGTTCTCAACCACATCTTGATTTCTCTGCGATGCCTACAAATTTAGTTTCAGGCAATCAGACAACATTGGTTGTCACAATCAGTGATTCCGATGGAATGCGCAACATGGAATGTTCAATATTGTTGAAAGATGAAGATGAGATTACTTTGATTTCGCAGATTTATCGTCCTGATTCCCAAGGATTGTGGTCCATCGATTGGACACCACCAGGTCGAACAGAGGCCAATCACACCCTCTATTTTGCATGTCTAGATGAGACATCATTGTCAGTTTCGGAATCAGTTCTCCTTCGCGCGCGCGAGGGAAACAGTACTGAAGAAGCTGGAGAAAACCCATCTCAACAATCGAATAATTCCACCCCATTCACACTGATTGTAGCCTTGATTGGAACAGTCCTAATCCTATTGATTGCAATGACGACTGTTTTGAAAGGACGAGGTGAAGATGATCATCTCGATGTTGATGATGAAATTCCAGATGAGGTATGGGCACGCAGAGATGAAGATGCCTCCGATGAACAATTGGCTGAGATGGCAGGCATCGAAGTCAACAATTCAAAACAATGGAGTGATGAAGAATTACTGAACGTAGGCTGGACCCAAGCACAGATTGATGCCTATCGATTAGAACAGCAGGAAGAGGGCTTTTCGGACGAGATGATCGAACCAATTGAAGAGGAAGAATAATTCAATTAATTATTGATTATTGAAATGCATTGAATATCACAATTTATTCAGTATTTGGTCGAAACCATTGGACAGTATCAATTTGATTTCTCGTAAAATTTCCATCAACATCTACGCATTGAGTTTGTTCAAGGCGTTTTTTGAAAAATTTCATTGAACAGGAAAAAATTGAATCATTCCAAATGCTATTTTTATTCAAATTGTGGTCACACAAATCAAAACCAACAAATCAAAATTTTTCATATATTTTTTTGAATCGATGTACTGCTAAGCGGTTCGACATATCATGAATCCAAAGAAAATAATCTTCCCAAAATACTCATTTTCAGCACCCTGCGGTCCACTTTCATCATTGCTTCGAAAAATTGGAAAAACCCCCTTTTGGGGCGCAGTATAGCGTTTAGGGAGGGTAATCCTTAAGGAGGTTCTAGAATGCGTAGATATCGAGGTGAAACTCATGGGAGAAAAGAAGTATTTCGTTCTGATGAAGGGCGGAAAAGACACAAGCCAGGTCTTCGCAAGCCGCCAGCCTAGAGGCGCGGCATTGAAGGCAGCCACTCGTGGCGCAACCGACATCCACCTAAGAGAGCGTGGCACAAAGCGTGTTCACGTTTTCAAGGGCTGGACCGAAATGGTGACCCCGCCGGCGTCCGCGCCGTCGTGGCTTAGAGACAAGGGCAAGATCAAGAAGGCCAATGTCAAGAAGCAAAGAGTCGACCATCTCTGATTAGAATCAAAAGAAACTAATTCGGAAAAGACAAGATAACACACAGGTCCGGCAGAGGCGCATTTGCGCCTCTGTCGGGCTTTTTTTAATTTCAATTATTATTCAATTAGTGTGCGTTTATTTTCGCAGACCAACTTTCTTTGCTAGAATGGCAATTGGGTCGTAATATTCAGTCACGACTCTTTCCTTCAATGGGATGATTGCATTGTCGGTGATGTTGATTCCAGCCGGACAAACTTCAGTGCAACATCGAGTAATGTTGCAGTAGCCCAAACCAAAGTCATCCTTGATCATCTCCAATCGACCACCTTCATCCATTGGGTGCATTTCGAGATTCGCCAATCGTACAAAGAATCGTGGCCCAGCGAATTCGTCCCATAGCTGATGTTCTCTCATCACGTGACAGGTATTGACACATAGCATGCATTCGATACAAGCCCGGAATTCCTGAACACGATCCGCTTCGTTTTGATCAAATTTCCAATCCATTTCCTCCGGGCCTTTGAGTCCCGGGATTTTCTTGTTTAGATCATACGCCCATTGCATATCCGTAACCAGATCTTTTGTGAGTGGGAATGCTTGCATAGGTTTGACAACAACCGGGGTATTTTCCGGTGTTTCTTCCATGATGTCTTCCATGCGGGTCATACACATCAATCGTGATTTCCCATTGACTTCAGCACTACATGAACCACACTTTCCTGCCTTGCAGTTCCAGCGGCATGACATGTCGGGTGCATGCTCGGCTTGGATTTTGTGAATGACGTCAAGAACAACCATGCCTTCATCCATTTCGACAGTATAGTCAACCATATCTCCATTGGGCACACCCCCTTCATCGGGTTCCCCACGGAAAACTCGGAATGTCACATCTTCAGGCATATTCACTCCTCCTCCTCGTGTAAGTCATCCGCATCTAATAGTGCCTTGAGTTCATCTGGAATGGGTGGATATTTGACATGACTCAATTCCATTCCACCATTTGAATCCATGACGATGACACTGTTTATTTTGCCCCAATGTGAATAGTCGGGCGTTGGGAAATCTAAGCGTGTGTGTCCACCTCGACTTTCTTCACGAGCCAATGCAGCAATTGTACACATCTTGCTGATGTCAATCATCGCTCCAATCTCCAATGCTTGGTGCCATCCTGGGTTGTATATTCGTGTGCCACCGGGAGATGTTGTTGCCTCGCGTGCGCGGAACGCTTCCAATTCGTCCAAGGCTTCTTGCAATTGGTGACCCTGACGGATGATGCCCACTTTTTCTTGCATCAAATCCCGTAGGTCTTCAACGACCTTTGCGGGATTTTCTCCACCTTCACGTGCAAGTGGTGCAAGGGTTTGTTCAATCACTTGATCGATTTCACTCTGGTTGATTTCAAGATATTCTTCCATTGAAGCAGCAGCCTCGGCTGCATATTGACCGGCTCGCTTTCCAAAGGTAATCAAATCAGATAGTGAGTTTCCACCAAGTCGATTGGCCCCATGCAAACCTGTCGCCGCTTCACCCGCAGCATAGAGCCCGGGGATTGTCGATTCTTGTGTGATGGGGTCTACCTTGACACCACCCATCACATAGTGTGCGGTTGGGCCAACTTCCATTGGCTCCTTCGTGATGTCAACTGCGGCCAATTCCATGAACTGATGATACATGCCTGGCAACTTCTTCTTGACCTGCTCTTCAGGTCGCCAAGAGATGTTGAGGTAGGCTCCACCATGCTCGGATGCACGGCCTGCTTCACGCTCAGAATTGATGGCCTTGGCCACAACGTCTCGCGTTAGAAGTTCAGGTGGACGTCGTGCGGTTGGTGTTTCATCAGCCACAATCGAGTTCACCCAATCCATGGCTTCTGCTTCAGTATCTGCGAATTCCTCGCGATACATTTCTGGAACATAGTTGAACATGAATCGCTCACCTTCTGAATTGGTCAGCATTCCACCTTCGCCACGAACACCTTCTGTGACAAGGATTCCACGAACACTTGGTGGCCATATCATTCCCGTTGGATGGAATTGAACGAATTCCATGTCACCCATTTCGGCACCAGCCCAGTAAGCAAGGGCATGTCCTTCACCAGTATATTCCCACGATCCAGAACAAACAGCCCAACACCGAGTAATTCCACCCGTTGCCAACACGGTCGTTTTTCCTTTGAATACGTGAAGTGAACCATCGACTCGATTGTAGGCAAAACATCCGGAGACCCGCCCATCACTCTTGAACAAATGACGAACGGTATATTCCATGAACACCTCCATCCCTGTGTGAATGCCTCGCTCTTGCAAGGTTCGAATCAGTTCCAAGCCAGTGGCATCCCCAATGTGAGCCAATCGTGGATATGTGTGTCCACCGAAGTTTCGTTGATTGGTCAACCCCTCAGGTGTTCGATCAAAAATCGCACCCCACTGTTCTAATTCGCGGATCCGATCTGGACTTTCCTTGGCATGGATCTCAGCCATTCGCCAATCTCCCAGATACTTTCCACCCTTCATGGTGTCACGGAAGTGAGTTTCCCATGAATCGCGGGGGTCCTTATTCGCAAGAGCGGCAGCAGCCCCACCTTCAGCCATCACAGTGTGTGCCTTTCCTAGCATTGATTTGCAAATGACCGCAACAGATGCACCTTGACGAGTTGCTTCGATTGCGGCACGAAGCCCCGCTCCACCAGCACCAATGATGACAACATCATATTCGTGAGTTGTATATTTCTCAGACATATCACAGGCCTCCCCATAGGACGTAGTCGGTCCAACCAAACATCGGATCGGTACACGCATAGATGTAGAAATCAGTAAACATGACCCAGAATAATGAGTACAACGCCCAATCCTTGTGTTTCTCATTCAACTTTGTACTAAATTTCCAAAGTTTGTATTTGAGACGGGCCATGCCAGATGATGTCCAATCATTGGAACCACCGCCGACAACATGTCGGAACGCGTGACAACCGAGTGTGTATCCAG
Source organism: Candidatus Thalassarchaeaceae archaeon (assembly GCA_030747475.1). Lineage (GTDB taxonomy): Archaea > Thermoplasmatota > Poseidoniia > Poseidoniales > Thalassarchaeaceae > MGIIb-P. The sequence continues at coordinate 10,788 of JASLKO010000022.1, forward strand.
TCAGCATGATGACGTTGAGTAGCAACACAAGGGTTCCCACAGTAATGCCGTAAGCATGGACATCACCTTCGTGGAAATTGATGGATAGCCAAACATCGTAGGACAGAAGTGGGAGATAAGCGAGAGCTGCATACATGAAGTAGCGATGTAGATTCTGTACGATTAGAAGTCC
>JASLKO010000023.1 GCA_030747475.1 Candidatus Thalassarchaeaceae archaeon
CAAGAATAAATTTGGCGACCCGTATGTTGCTGCAAAAAATGGTTGGCTAGATGACGTTATTGAACCAAACGAAACGAGGTTGAAATTAATTCGTGCATTGAAGAGTTTGCTGTCAAAGCGAGTTTGGCAACCACCGCGAAAACACGGTAATATTCCACTTTAATCGAAGTCGACCATTTCGGCCTCGAGTTCTGCAAATTCATCAAGCTCTTCTGAAGTGGAAGATTCACCAAACATGGATTCCATGTCATCTTTCGACAATGTTGTGATCATATACAATCCAATAATCGCAACCACTACGGCGATAACGATTGCAAATACAATCCAAATTGAGAATGGTTCATCACCAGTTTCACGAGGCACTAGAGGGGTGGTATCTTGGTCGTTTGAATCCACATTTGGGACCGGAACTGCTGGTGGGAAATATTCCTCTATGGCACTCCAATTCTCATTTTCAAGGACCTTCACTTCTAATCGATGTGCACCCGGGAGTAGGCCACCCATGTCTACTGAAATTGTGCATTCCCAATCCTGTGGACTCTCTGCATTGGCATCACTAGCCAAGCAATCAGCCTCAAATTCAGACCACGTTTGGCCATCCCACTTCGTGGAAACGATCCATGGGGCGCCATTGTCAGGGTCATGAATAGCAACGATGAACACTGCTTTCTTGTCGATTTTCGTAAGTGGCCCCCAGACCAATTGTACCTGATCATTCACTTCTTGAACCTCAAATTCAATCGCAGCGGTTGCGTTGCCATCAAGACTCGTTGCCGTGAGATTCCATCCTGTAGACAAACCCGACCAATCTGAATCAGGAACGATTCTCAAAACATCAGATAATATTTGTACCGAAATATGTGGGTGGTTGCCCTCAATCTCAAATTGGACGGCATCCCCATCCTCATCCCATCCAAGTTCAGTCAGAGGAATTTCAAGAGGGGTGTCCTCAATGATGGTTATCCGTGTTGAATTGAGAATTGGAGAGTCTGGTACTGAGGCAACATCTACAGAAAAGTATGCTGAAATTGGCGCTGTTGTTCCATCACTCACCAACACTTCGACCGTGGTTGAACCATGCCAATTCGGCAGTGGTTCAATCGCCACATTTTGGTCCGTCCAAGTCAGCGCTAACCCATCTGTTGCAATCGCACCAACGATGGTTGCATTCGAACCTTCAGGGTCCTCAAAATGGGATGTAAACGTATACACAAATCGCTGATCATCCTCCACCATTTCTAAGTCGGGAATATCACTGATTTGTACAATTGAATCATCCACTGGGAAAACAGTGGCTGTCAAATTCATCTGCATAGAAAAATTCTCATCATATCGGTCGTATACGGTCAGATTGAGAACTTCCGAGCCATCCCATTCTGGCAACCCAGTATGTTCACAGGTAAGCGCATTTACTTCAAGGTAGCAATGCATTTGATTGCTACTCGGAAGATGAGGCACCATTTCAACAAGCGGAACTGTTCCATCTGGGTCATTCACAAAATCAGAGTAAGGAACTGTGGCCAATCCATGTTGGGGCACCAATATCTCGAAAGCACTTGAAGTGGCTGAGGGTTGTCGATTTTGGCGGAAGAAATCCAGTTCCAATTCAGAAGGCATTCCATACCAATCAACATCGACACGAATCGACCTGTTTCCAGGAGGCACACCTTCGGTTGAAACCTCACAATTTGTCGATGACAATGTACCATTTTCAACGGAACTAGTGAATGTTCCCGTGGCATTAATCCCATAGGTTGTATAGTCCATTGGATCCCACCAATCTCCACCTTCAGTGATCGTGCAAAGCACAGTGGTTCCCGTCGGTAGTGCTCCATTTCTGTGCGTAAGAGTTGTACTCACGGAAATGACTCGTCCAGAGTTCCCATCTAGCTCAAAAACATCTGATGAATTCGCTGACATAGGCATGAAAATTGCGCCTCCTAAATCCTCGTAGATATAGGCATCTGAATCGGAAGGGTTTTGCCAATTTACATCTCGATTCGTTGCATTGAGCCACTGGTCATGATTTCCTTTTAGCATCAAATCAAGGTACGGACGAATATGGTTCAAGGCATGATCCTGTTGATATTCGCGAGTCATTTTTTCTGAAGGTGTACCATCATTCCAACCTTGGAAGAAGGATTGCTCATCTTGGTACTGGAGATGGTTTGCTCCAATGACGGACATGTAATGCCATGGGATTTCATGTTCATCTAGCCAAACTTCGACATTGGTATCCGCTTTTGCCATATTGTCCAATGAGCCTGTCAAGTACAATCCCATACCAGGTTCAGGTGAAGGCCCTAAATCGGCATCTCGAATGTCGGTGCTCGCATCCTCAAGTCCAAGACCAATGAATGCCACCGGTGGTGGGTTGGTGATGTAGGGTTCCAAAATACCCGTCATTAGGAGTTGACATTGAACCGCTTGCTTGGCACCCAATCCGTGGCCACCAATGCCCCAATAATTGAGGTTGAAAGCATCACGCATATTTGCTGGATCACCTTGCAAACTACCATTCTGATTGTTGTATTGCAGTCTAAACCATAAATTCAAAATGGAGAGGCATTGATTTCCAGTTTCCTGTGAATTCCAATCTGGTGGAAGGACGACAGTGATGTATCCGGCTGTCGCGAGGTTCTTTCCAATCCAATCATATTGATCGCTTGCTTCCCCTTCATCGCCAATCCAAATTAGCAATGGATACGGTCCTGAAGCATTGTCAACCGGCTGACCTACGCCCGATTCATTCGCGGGATAGTAAATTTGAGCGAAATGCGTGGTGTTTTCAGAACCTGCGAATACAAGGTTTTGCCAACCAGCTGAAAATGTATCGTTTTGATGCGAATCACTGAAATCGTCAGATGCACCAGAAACCGCAGAAAGTGGAGTGAGGAGGAGAAGTGCGGAAATAACGAGGGCGATCCTCATGGCTGCCATTGTTCATGACGAGGGGCAACAACACTTCAAAGCAACCCACTCGTGATTAATCCGCCCTTAGGGCGGATTCGATAGCCATCAATCGAGTCATTGACAATCCCAATCCAGGCAACATATGCGCTGCTTCTGGACTGAACAGTTGTGCCCATGCGTCTAGATGTTGAGCCACAAGCAACCAACGACCGTCAATCACCAAACCCGTTTCGGATGGTTGGACAACCACTCCGACCTTATGTGAATTGTAGGAGGAAATAACATGTAAATCAGCAGAGCTTGATTCAACCGAATTGGGCATCCCTGGTTCAATATCAAAATCGATAGAAAGGCGCATGCCAATATGCCCTACAACTTGGTCGCCTTCGATTAATCGATTGACCCAAGGTCCACGATTGTCCAATTTACGCCGACCTCCTTTCGACCAAATCACGCCACCTGCCGCGGCCCATGCTGCAGCACAAGAACGGGCAGAACCACCTCCGCCAACAAGGCAAAGGAGAGGCGCTTCCATTCCGGTCAATTCGAAATCAAATCCAAAATGCCTTGCCACTGCGACCAAACCAGATCCATCGGTTCCGGCACAGAACCAATTTTTGCCATCCCAACGCAATTGATTCACTGCACCATTTTCCAAACTCTGATCAGTGGAATGTATGCCAGAACGGGTGGATAACAAGTGCTTGAGTGGACTTGTCAATGAAATCCATGACTCGTTGTCACTTCGTCGGATTTTTTTACGATCTTCCGCCTGGGTGAACAACGTATCACCATGGGGGACGTGGCTTGGATCCGGTGCCTTCACTTCGGCCATGACTTGTCGAGAAAATGAAATCAACTTGGACAATGAATCGGGGTCTGCAGGATTCCCATACAATCTATTTTGAATCCCGTTTTTTGATTGACCTGAATTGACCCAAGCCCAAGCCATTGCCTCATTCAAATCTAATGAATCAATTAGATTCATTTCGATTAATTCAACTTCAAGGCCTGCCTTTTCCAAATGAACTGCTGTCAGGGCTGTAAGCACTGGTGACAGTGAATGTTGAATCGGGCTCCCCGCCACTGCATATCGAATTTGCATATTGCCCAATTCATGCGTGCACCCCCTCCTTCACAAACCAACCGGATACGCACCTACGGTGCGACAATGCCATGAATGCTTGAATACCGGGAGCGTTGCAGCCAGTACATGGCCACCGACTTGGAGATTGCACACGCCGCATCCCCTGCCCCGATTGAAGAGGTAGCGTGGAAGCTAGGAATTGGTGTTGAAGAATTGATTCTAATGGGCCAAGGCATGGCCAAAATAACGTGGGATGCGCTCAAATCTAGATTTGACCGACCTCGTGGATCCTTGATTTTGGTCACAAGTGTCAACCCAACACCATTTGGTGAAGGAAAAACGGTCACAACGATTGGACTGACACAAGCGCTAAACCGCATCGGCCAAAATGCAACCTGTACGATTCGAGAACCCAGTATGGGTCCTGTTTTTGGAATCAAAGGTGGGGCCGCTGGTGGCGGACACAGTCAGGTCTTGCCGATGGAAGCCATCAATCTCCACTTCACTGGCGATTTACATGCGGTTACGAGCGCACACAACCTTTGCTCGGCCATGCTAGACAATCACATCTACTTTGGAAATGAATGTGATGTGGACACAAATCGAATCCTGTGGCCACGAGTCATCGACATGAATGACCGTGCACTGCGAAATATTGCCATCGGATTGGGTGGCCCCAAGAATGGAGTCGCTCGTGAAGAAAGGTTCGACATTACCGCGGCATCAGAGGTCATGGCCATCCTGGCACTGGCCTCCGATTATGCTGATTTGCGGCACCGGTTGGGAGAAATTGTCGTTGCAGAAAGTCGTACAGGGTTCCCCGTCAAGGCGGATGACATTGGTGCTGCAGGCCCCATGGCTTTGTTGCTGAGAGAAGCGTTCTTGCCCAATCTCGTTCAAACAATTGAGAATGATCCGGCATTCATCCACGCGGGACCGTTTGCAAATATTGCACATGGAAATTCGAGCATTATTGCGGATCGAATTGCACTCGGTGTCTGTGACTATGTGGTGACCGAAGCAGGATTTGGTGCGGACATGGGAGCTGAGAAAATGATGCACATCAAGGCAGCAGCCAGTGGTATCGCACCCGATTGTGTCGTGGTAAACGTCACCGTTCGAAGCATGAAAATGCATGGGGATGGTTTCAGCACAGGTGGTGGAAAGCGACCACGTCCAGAAGAAATTGCGAAAGAAAATGTCGAAGCAGTTCGCAAAGGTGCAAGTTTGAATCTATCCAGGCACATTCGCAACATGTCAAGATTCGGGGTACCTGTCATCGCCAGCGTCAACGTATTCCCTACCGATACCGATGCAGAAATTGAGGCATTATTGGATGAATCAAGAAAAGCCGGCGCGTCGTATGCTGTCATATCCAGAGTTCACTCAGATGGGGGAGAAGGTGGAGCCGAGCTGGCCAGAGCCGTTGTCTCAGCCTGCCAATCCCATATCGCCGAAGGGCGACCGTTTGAACCACTGTTCGCACCTAACGCACCTTTGGAAGAAAAAATTCTGCGCGTTGCAACCAATGTTTACGGGGCAGCGAGCATTGATTTAGCACCCAAGGCCATGAAGGAACTCAAGACCTTGCAAGATTGGGGCTATGGAAACCTAGCTGTGTGCATGGCAAAAACACAATACTCATTTTCTCATGAAATGAGAGAATTGGGTGCGCCAAGCGGCTTTACATTGCCCATTCGAGAACTTAGACTGAATGCAGGTGCCGGATTTATTGTCGCCATATGTGGAACAATGATGACAATGCCAGGTCTTCCTCGAATCCCCGCAGGAGAAAACATGGACATGGACGAAGATGGAAATCTTCTCGGCATGTTTGGTTGAGGTGAGATTATGAAACAGGCCATAGTACTCTCATTCCTTCTATTGATTGGATCACTTGCAGGATGTTTAGGTGATGAAAAAATCAATTATTCAGATTTCGAGGGATGTTCTGATGACCAAGAAGGCGAAGAATGTACGATTGAAATTATTGAGGGAAACGAAACTGTGAATGAAACCACTACAGATACAGGAACCGATGAGAATCAAACTGTACCACTCATCGAAGGACTTGCCCGAAGCATGAATGGAGAGTGGATGAATTGGTCAAGTGCGGATTTATTTGTTGATTCAGAGAAATGGGTGCTCATCCAATTTGCAGCTACTGATTGTGGTCATTGTTGGAATGGGGCCGAACTCATGAGTCAAATGCACGAAAATTATAGTGACGAAGTCACATTTATTTCATTCATCATTAATTTCTCATGGTCCAATTCAAATCTCTCAGAAATCGCTGCATTCCAAGATGAGGCGAATTACAG
>JASLKO010000024.1 GCA_030747475.1 Candidatus Thalassarchaeaceae archaeon
TGTTCCAATCACACGTGTTCTGTATCGATATGTAATATCCAAATCGGCCAATCGTATCCGCCCTGGGCTTCCAGCACGAATCGTAAATGTGATATTGACTGTACCCTCACCATTTTGTGGGATTTCATCGTTAAGAGCATCGACTAAGGGTGCCCCACTGACAACAATTGGATCTTGAAGACCACCTGTACCAGTGTATTCATCATTCCCATCGTCACCAATATCAATCCGAACCGCACTAGGATACCCCTCCTCATAATGAAGGGTGAATTCATCCACAAACGGTGTAATTGTAGAATCGCTCGTGTTTAGAGCGACCTTGTAAATCAATTGATTCCCAACACTTGTGCCCCAATCTATCTCGACATTGTTTTCCGCGAAAACCCAATTTTGGCCATTGTCATTGGAAACGAGAACGGCTGCTGTTGTGCCCGTTGGTTCATCAGAGGTCCACGTGGCACGCATACGACCGACCTGAGTGCCAGTAAGTAGGGTTGGTGATTCCCATTCCCCAACGGTCTCATACTCGGTTGCATAGTCAATTGAAACCCACCATGAAACAGCGGTCGTACCCACCAATTGCACCTTCCATTTTAGTTCGGTTCCAGGGTAGTCGAAGTGAACAGTTTCATTGTTTGTTACGGAAACCCAATGTGTCCCGCCATCTGCACTAATCCAATATTCAACGCGATCACCTGCAGCACTGGTTGTCCAAGCCACCTCCATATTTGCGGCGACAATGGCATCGTCGAGAATAATCGAATCACTGACCCAGGTGGATGTTCCCGGTTGTGCAGTAATTAGATATGAAATTCCACTGCCAAATTCTCGATATCGCTGTCCTTGAGTCCATGAATAATAATCCAATGTATTCAACCGATGGCCATCATAATGCAACCCATACCCATTGGCTGAAATACTCGCAGAACCGGTTTGTTTGGTCAAGACACTACCTGGGGTCCCAGTGATTGCAAAACAATCCAAATTATCTGAATTCCACGTTTGATATGTGCGGAACCAAAACAAATCACCATGGACAGACATGCCTCGAACTTCACCATTCGACATGAAATAAGTGTAGTAATCTGTACTATTTCTGTCAAAGCCACCTGCGCCATCAAATTCGTATTGAATCAGTGTTTTCCGAACACCATGGTTAACCCAAACACTGTCTCGTGTTCGATCATAGGAAATTGCCGTATAGTCACCATAGCCACCACTACTTACATCGTATGACGAGATGCATTTCCAAGCTAGAGGATGACGAATGTCCCATTCCACAATCCGGTGATATTGAACAGCATTTTGCCCACGATATGCAGACAGGATACCAAATACGCGCTCATCATCTGTGACAGCCCAGTCTCTCCAACCGTATGCCTGCCATGAACTTGACAAAGATGGGATTGAGCATGAACCGATGTCCAAGTCTGGCTTCAACGCTTGATTATTCGGACCAGTGGTCATTTGCGTCCCATTGTTTGGAAATAGTACCTTAATCGTATTCTTCACCAAATTTGAATCCCAAGTGGATGCAAAAATCATCTCGCGATATTTGAACGCCGCAGCATTGTATGTTGCCATCGTACCAGATGCCAATGACAATTGCGAACTAAAACGAACTTCACTCACATTGGTTGTATGTGGCTGTCGGATTGAATACGAAGAATTGTCATACCATGCATTGGAACTGGCGGGAGCGGTATTTGCATCATGGGAATCAAACCATGATTCGGTATCTTTCAATGCAAGGGCCACTGATTCACCTCGGGTGTCAACATAGACCGCATTTCCTTCACCCCAGTCATCACGAGTGTTGTCGGTGATGCTATTCCATCCTGTCGCAGATGCTCCAGAAAGTGTCACTTCTGCACCAGTGACCTCTGCACCAATCGGCATGGAAACCTGAATATTTCGGGCAGGAGTTCCAGATTGGTATAGGGCAATCGCTTCGGATGAACCATCTGCAAAAGTGTAAAGGTGACGTGCACCCCCACTGGCAGATTCAATTTCTTCATCTCTCAATTCAGGTGGTGCCACTGGTTGTACGGCGGCCGAAAAAAGTGAAAATAAGAATAAACTGAGCAAGAGGATACTCTTCAGTACGACTTGGTTTCCCCTGTGCAATACTTCACCCCGCAGCCATACGACGTCGGCACAACCTATCAAACCCTTCCCCACGGGTCTGGCCCCTAAGGGGCCTGACCCGGTGTGAATCAACTGGTTGTTCGGTCGTCATAGCGGATTGGAGAACCACCATTGCCACGAATTCCGTCGACCATGTCATCCGAAATTTCGAACCAATCGTTTAACCAATCACCATCCGTATCGTAATTGGTTGGATCCGTGCCGTCAGCAATGTTATCGCCATCGATGTCAAGATGCCACCAACCCCATACATACTCACCACTTCCAACATTCGGGAATCGATCGAAAGAGCCCCAACGACGTTCCCAATCATCTGTCCAATCACCACGACAAATTTGCACATCATCAGTTGAATCAAGAATCATGTAATCTACATCATTATCGAAAACTACGTGAGCATACAAATCGTCTGTTTGGTTGATTCTATACATTCTGAAATAGTTGGCATAGATGTCATTCGGTGTACCTGTTTGGAGCAAATAACCTCGCAATTGCCACCACTCTGAAACTTGCTCTCCTTCGTACAATAACGGCGTACCACGCACCTGATTCGCACTGGCGAGAGTGGTATTGCCGAAAAATTCCTGGAAGTTGTTGTATGGGATATACAAGCAGGTTGGCCCGGAACAATCCCACCCCCCATCATTGTCAGGATCTTGTGTAGAGTCGGTTGGATCACGAGGATCGAAAGTGGCCCAAGTCCATTCCATGTTTGGACGTGCGAGATTCATTCCGGTGACATTCAAAGGTTTCTTTGTTGAGCCGAAATCTTCCCACACAACTTTGATGTGCATAAAAGATGACCAATTGTCATTGGATTCATTCCATCCTTTGTCATGTTCCCACCAATCTGGAAGCATGTCGCCATCGGTGTCATCATCAACTGGGTTCGTACCAAACTTGTACACCTCCTGTCCATCGCTCAGAGCCCAAGAGCGGTCGTATCCGACTGTGACACCATTTGAATCATCACGCACCATCTGTATGGCGTCTCCATCGGTGTCATTTGAAATTGGAAGGGTGCCCAAATCCCACTCTTGCAAATTGGTAAAGAATAGTGGACTGTTTCCTGGTGAAAGCTGTTGGTTGGAATCATAGGGAGTGAACATTCGTGATTCCCAAGAACCCTGTTGTGCTGGTAAATCACCTGATGTTCGATCATACCAACCATCTGCATCAGGATCATAACTGACGTCTAATGGGTTGACGGGATTCAGGCTCCATCGCCAACTATCCATTGGCAACGTCTCCATGTATTCAGAATAGCAAAACTCCCAACCATCGGGCATTGAATCTCCATCTGAATCAGGATGAGTTGGGTCGGAAATACCGCCAAGACTCAAATTCCAATTGTCCGCATAAGCTTCATTGATGCGCACCATGCGCTCACTACTCATGACATCCTTGGCCACGAAAAGGTCGTACAGAACACCGCGTGCATCAAATTCGGACATGCCTAATTCTTCTTGATGGGCAGTAATCATGTCATTGCCGTAACTCACCAAACCAAATTCTGCCGGCACTGTGAATCGTTGATTAAAACTGCCATAAATTCGTGCTTGATATTCGGCGAGATTGTCGTAAGACTCATTTTCGTCAATGGTTCCATCACCATTACAATCCCACGAATCATTGTCAGAATCAAAGTCAACATCGGCAGCAGACAAGGGGTTCATTTCCCATTGATTTCCATCCAAATCCCATTCTGTGAACCAATATTCGTATCCATCAATCATCTGGTCACCATCGGTATCGTTGTTGGTTGGATCTGTGATGCCAATAATCGTTGAAAGCAAGGGAGGTGGTGCAAGTTCAGGGCTATTGCGCCAATCCAGATATTGTTGTGCAGCAATCATCGCACGATTTCCTTTAGAGAATAGCATTGAATTGATTCTTTGCAAAAATGCATTTTCATTTTGACTCATCGATTCCTCCCACATTCGCGGGGCATCGGGAGGAGACAGGCCTCCATTGATTGGGTTTTGTAATGTCAAATTGAGCTCTTGCAAATCTGTAAGGGCATCACGATCTGCATCGTAATGGCCATCTCCAGAAACCATGGGGTTGAGGGTCCAAACACCATCACTTTGATTCCACTGAGTAAACAGCAATTCAATCCCATCATACATCCCATCACCATCGGTGTCAGGATTGTTAGGGTCACACGTCCAACCGGTTTTGGCAATTTGTTCCGGAGTGACAAAGACGCCAAAAGACATCATTGAACCGGCCCCACTCCACACTTGAATTGAAGCAATGTTGGCGACACCAAATACGTAGTATTGTGGACTGGTTTGATCAGGGTTTGTCTCTGTCCAATTCGCATCTATTGAATTGTATTCTTCCCAATTCGTCATCCCGTCACCATCTGGGTCACCCAATGAATCTAGTTCCATCACAGGATTGAGGGTCCAACCATCACTGTAAACGTCCCAACGTGCAAAATAAACTTCCCAACCATCTGGCATTCCATCTTGATCGGTGTCACGACTTAGTGGGTCACTTGTTCCTTGATCAGATTGTGGTGCGAGTGGTTGGTCGTCAATGACTTCCTGCGTGACATAGAATCCGAAAGATTCTGTTGCCGAACCGTTCCATGACGCATTGAACAATGCGGTTTCCATCGGCAATGAAACACCATATTGATCGACATCGCCAAGCATTATCAAAGAGGAAATGTGGTATTCCATCCAATTGGTGTACATTTCATTTGGTTGAAGTATTCCATCATGATTGACGTCATATCCATCACCATCTGGGTTGTTGCCTGCATCCGAACCATTGAGAGGGTTGAGACCTTCCTGTGCCGTGGACCAGGAGCAGGTGTAACGTGCCTCCCAACCATCGGGAAGGCCGTCGCCATCTGAATCCATCAAATTTGGATCGGTATCGACCCAGCCAACGGCCCCTTCTGCAGTTTCGTTATGGGTCACCAATCCTTGATCAAGTACAGCAAGGCGTATTTGTTGCCATTGATACTCACAAAGGTTGCTCAATCCATCACCATCGGCATCATCGAACGCATCGCTTGGGTCGGTTGGGTCAAGTGACCAATCATTGCCACCGTGGAACGTTTGACCAATCCAACGACGGTACTGAATTTCCCAACCATCCGGCATCCCATCTTGGTCTGTGTCGATATTTGTAGGGTCAATTGAGCGGTCTGTACCTCCACCGGAACCTGAATCTGACCAACCTGTGATGTAGGTATTTCGAGCTGCTTCACCAGTGCTTTCATCACAGAGATATTCACCGTTTAGATAATGACATGTGAAATTTGTTCGCTCCAAGAAGAAGCCCCAATATTCTTCACCATCATAGAGGCCATCACCATCGGTGTCCGCCAATTGTGGATTCGTACTATTCCATCCCTGTTCAGTTGATGCGACATATCTGAATTCATCCAGATTCGACCAACTACGATCGAAGTAGTCATCATCATCAGGATTGAAATTTACACCATCAGCATCGGCATCAACATCCCGGTCGTATGGATTTGTTGGATCCAAGCCATAGATAAATTCCCAACCATCTGGCATACCGTCTGAATCTGAATCATTGGATAGGGGGTCGATGAGGACCATGTTTGCATAAGTCCCCGGATCCAATGCAGCAAACAGCATCGGTTGCCCATCGACCTCTAGAAGTGCCATATCGACAACACGCCCAGGTATTCGAGTGTGGTCCGGTTCTACACCAGATGATCGGCTGTGGTCTGCATCAAGCGCCCATGTACCCCACTGTGAACCGATGATCACCTCATCCCCGAGGGGCAATATTGATTGGATGTTATTTGCAGTAAACTCATCGTTATTGGCCATACGATCGTAGGAAAATGCACCCATTGGATTTGAAGGGCCGGTGATTAAATCGAATTGATGAACACCACCTCGGGTGCCCACCCAGAGTGTTTGAGGGCTGGTGATGTCCCCATTCGCATCACGTGGTCCATCGACGACCAATGCTTGAACACGTGCGGCTAAGGCAGAGTCTCTTACATCTACGGGAATGACGAAATCTTCTGCATTATTGATATCAAATATCCAATACGAATCAAATCCTCCAGTGAAGTCTGAACTGTTCGCCATCAACAAACCATGATCCGTACCAACAAAGAGGCGGGCACCCTCACTGGGCAAAATGACGTGAACCGCAGTTTCGACGGACACATTTTCTTGTTCTTGTAATGCATCAGTCAAACCAACAACCGCTGAAGGTGAATCAATGCGTCCTTGTGCATCAATACTGAATCTCCAAACCTGTTGGTTTTCACCAAAACCAAGCAACAGGGTTTGCCCTCCACTTCCAGTCTGAATCGGTGTTAAAAGCGACATTGGAGGCGTTTCCAATTCATCAACAACCGATCCGATTTCTCCATCTTCATCCAGATTTAACGACAACAGGCCATTGGTTGTCGCCAGGATTAGAATGCCATCCGAACCTCCTTCAGGCCACATGTAAAGATCATGCAAATGAACTCCAGAAGGCAACTCAAAGTGATTGGAAGTATTTGTTGCAGGGTGAATTACAGATACACCACGCATTGTCCCGACATAAATCAACCCATGTGTATTGTCAGAAAATATGGAATGAGCGTCATGATGCAACAAATTAGGGGTTGTACCTTGATCAAACGTCATGACATTCTGCCCAGCCTGTCCGAGTTGAGTTTGCTTTACACCTGCAGTCACCCAATTATCGTCATCAAGATAGACAAAATATTCCTCGAGATTGCTGAATACTTCTCCAAGATCCAAATTCGCATTTGAGGTGTCTGGAGAAATCATACCGTCTCGATTCGCATCCCATCCATCCAGGTCGCTGTCGATGAGTGCATCACTACTGTTGAGTGGGTCGAGCTGGAAATAGATCTCCCAACCATCGATGATTCCATCTCCTTTCTGTGTTTGACCTAATGCCTGGTTTCCAACCCAGCGGTAGTAATCGGTGTCATTGTCTAATGGATCGGTACCCAACCAACCATCCTCATTGGTGGGGCGAGTTTCCTCCGTTCTACAAGGATTGACCAAATATTCAATATCACCTGAACAACGAAGCCCATCAAATTCAGTGACCCAATTTTCGGGTGCCCCGTAGAGGTACTCTTCTGCATTGGTGTAGAACTCATGTGGTTCGATTGTACCATCGCGGTCAACATCAAACCCATCTCCACAACCGAATGATAAATCGCTGCAACGATCACTGTCGATTTGACCATCACTGCTGTTTAGGGGGTCGAATGCCATGCAATTCCAAACAGATGAAGCATTGATATACCCAGTATATGACATACACATGGCAACTTCAAACCCATCTGGCAAACCATCACCATCAGTATCACCTGATCGTGGGTCGAGATACCAACGCACACCCGTTTCTGATTCCTCAGAAGATTTTCCTGGGAGACCAGTTCGATTGTTTGTGAAACATGAATCCAAATCATACGGCCAACAATATTCCATTAATGCGGTCAAACCATCGTAATCATGGTCACTCTGGTTATCGGTTCCATTGTCTGCATCAAGACCATCGACTGTTCGAGATCGATCACCTAAATCCAAAAACACA
>JASLKO010000025.1 GCA_030747475.1 Candidatus Thalassarchaeaceae archaeon
GTGTGATTTGACAGTCATCGTCTGCGCCTGTGCTGCAGTCGTATGACATGTCACCAACGGTCAACTTCATTACAACGAACGCCCAGTTTAGGTCGTCCTCTGCGTGCTGCCAGCTGATGCGCATTAGTGTGTCATCATCGCTAGCGGTTACGCTTGCATCTGCGTCTACTGCGGTGTAGCTGTTGCGTGTACCGCTGTCTGGCTGATCTGCAGCTAGGCTGTTTGCCCAAACGTACAGAACACCAGCCAATACCACTGTGATTGCGACCATTAGGATGGTAGCGATAACAGGGCTGACTGCCTGCTCGTTCTTCATTTCATTCTTCATTTCAATGTCCTCCATTTCCCCTCGGGGATGGCTTTCCTATGGCCCTCATTGGTATTAAGGTTCCCACCTCCCCGAATCGAGGAAACGACGTTTTATTCGACACACCGCGGCACATAGTATACTAGTACAAACGGTTTGTGTAGTATTTTATTCGCACTTCCAAACACACAAAATTAACAATAATTTTTGATTGGAAATAGTGTGGAGATTTTCAAGATCTAGCCTTTCTGCCAGAGTTCGTAAGGTGAACAGGGGCGAGAGACGCAGCGTAGAGGGGATGGGATGCACTCGACGAGTACCACACGACCCTGTTCAAACTTAGGGTGGACCCACAGTCGTATAATCATTCCCAAACCATCATTTACTGCTAAAATCAGCGATTATCAGCCATTTATTCGATTGTCAGGACTTCCGCTCCACCATCGGTGATCCAAACTGTATGTTCATATTGACCGATCATCCCACCATCTGAACATCTTAGGGAGTGGTAGGTTTCAAGGAAACGAATGCTGATTAATTTCTTTACAAGCGCATTCCACTTTCGGATCCGACTTTCTTCATTCTCTTGAGGGAAGGGTTTCTCCATTAATGGGAACGCCCACCTTTCTGCGAATGGCAAAGTCACATATCTTTCCTCGATGTAGTGCGCTAGACGTGCTCCAAGTGGTTTCAATTTCTTTTTCGCAACAGCCTTCCGAATCGAAACATCACCAGTGACCCTGTAAATATTGGAAGAATGGCGAGGAGGGATATTCTCGACCATCCCTGACTTCCCAGTGGTATTGAAAGGCTCAATTGCAAATATGCCACCTGTTGGCACAGTTCCTTTGAACCCTGGATTGTCTGGTCCACAGTCATAAGATGGAACGGATGTACCGGCATGTAGGTTGTATATCTCTAGTTGGTGTCCACATAGATTTCGAATCGGTTCAAACCCAGCATCGATAGCAACTTGCTCTGCGGCTGCACCAACTTTGTGCCAGGGTGTGCCAGGGTGCATTTGTTCGATTGAAGCATCCCTTGCCTCCTTCGCGGCCCTAATTTGGTCGGTATGCTTGCCACCATTTCCGACCTCAACAGTAATCGCATTGTCAGCAATTGCACCATGAATATGCACACCAATGTCAAGTTTAACCAAGTCACCTTTTGCAAAAACCATTTCATCATCCCATCCTTCAGGAGGTGTCATCAAATGATCAGTTGTGTAATGTGCTGCAATATCGTTCACTGAAATCGTACAAGGAAATGCCGGTTTTCCTCCATGGCGGTGAATATAACGTTCAGATGCTTCAATGACATCATGCCATTTGGCACCAACTTTGATTTCATCCTTCATCGCTTCAAGAGTTCTACGTGCAACGTGTCCGGCATCGCGCCAGTGTTTCATGTCTGCTGCATCAACCATGCTTGAATCTCCTCTTTGAGCACCTTTCCTTCTCTGATGATGGTCCAGTTTTCGTCTTGCGACGCGTCCCCGGAGACGTTCCACCTAATCAAGGTGCTCGGTGAACCACCCACACACTTTCCAGGGAAAGCAGCCACCGTTGGGAGATTGAGAATGGCCGCAGCCTCCTCACAATCATTGACTGGTTCGTGGCCACTAATGTTGGCACTTGTTGCTGTTAGAGGCCCAGTTTTAGAAACCAGTTCACGCGCGCGCGCGTCCGCGAGCACGCGCACAGCGACAGAATTACCACCCAATCGAACATCCAAAGTTCGAATCGCGGGCAATATCAGTGTCAGGGAACCGGGAGGGAAATTATCGAGAATTTCCCGAGCTTGTTTTGGGATTTCAACCAAATCCCCGGCTTGTTCAATATTACAAACACCCAAACTGACAACTTTAGTTCCATCCCTTTTCTTCAATTCAAAAATTTGATCCAACGCATCAGAACGTGGGATGCATCCAAGGGCAGGAAGTGTGCTTGTTGGATAGACGATTGGCAGACCTTGCAATGCTCGTTCGACGAGGTCGATTGGTAAATCCACAGCCCCGTCCATGCGCACCCGATGAAGTCTAGCATTTCAGAACTACGCGAGCCAAACATGCATGTGTCTCTCTGCTATTTTTGCCGCAACATCCCGTTCCTCAGTTTTCACGAGTAGCTTGCCACTTGGATACAATGTGATGTC
>JASLKO010000026.1 GCA_030747475.1 Candidatus Thalassarchaeaceae archaeon
TGGTAGTGCATCAGGTGCCGGCGGCTCGGACAATGTCGAAACATTTGCGATGACTGACCTAGAGTGAGCCTCACCCCCTTGGGGTGAGAACGATAACCCCCCTCTAACCTCCGAGTCATATGGAGAATAGTGGGATGGAACCCCCCTCTGCGGATAATTCCAATCTAAATGGCACCGTTTCAATGACCGATTCAGTCATTGCAGGGGACGTGAACATATCCAATACAACGAAAA
This sequence comes from Candidatus Thalassarchaeaceae archaeon, assembly GCA_030747475.1. Lineage (GTDB taxonomy): Archaea > Thermoplasmatota > Poseidoniia > Poseidoniales > Thalassarchaeaceae > MGIIb-P. Next base: position 235 of record JASLKO010000026.1, read on the forward strand.
CATACATCATTCACAATAACAAATTGCAACGTTTCAATCTCACACTGATTGTAATCGCAGTTGTATTTGCTTTGACTGGTATGCTAACCGATGCATGGAATGTCCAAGAAGCAACATTATTGGACAATTCCGCGACTATTGAACAAGGATTGGATGATCAAGTTGTGACAACCTGCATTGGTGATTTATGTGATACTGAAGAACTTGATTTGATGGATACTGCAGAGAACTGTACAAAACAGATTGATGAATTGGGTGATTCAGCCTCCGATGAACTCAAGACGGCGTGCAATAATTTCACAGATACTGCTAATGCAGGATTTTTGGCAATGATATTCATTTCTTTGAGCATAGCCGCATTGCTTGTTTCTGTGGGCCTCTTAACCCCGATCGTTTGGTCAGGTAAAACCCCACTTTCATTCGTCAAATTCACCCCATTCCTTGGAGCGGCATTGATGGGTTTGGGATTCCTCACTTGGTATTTCATGTTACCATCGGGCACGCCAATGGGCGAAACAGATTTGGGTGAAAGTGCTTGGTTGGTGATATTTGGAATTGCAGTTGCGACATTTACAGGATTCTCTCCAATAATATTCCCACCACAATATCGTCCTTTAGGAATCGGTGTACGAGCACTTTCTGCAGATGATGAAGCAAGAGAGTTTGTTATTCGAGAATCTTGTACTGGTAATCATACAATGTCACTCATTGAAGATGGACAATTATTCCGCATTTCTCGGGCACACCGTGACCATGAAAAACGGCATGTTGAAGATTTGTTTACAACAAAAATGGAAGCGCTGCTTGGGTTTACCCATTCCAGGTTCGATTGGTTAGACAAGACCCAATATCTGTGGAACTTCATGGCAGTTGCAGGTTTGGTCTTGACCATTGTTGCCGAAGTAGACACACTCCTATTCTATTCCAATTGGTTCATTTTGTTGTTTGCCATTGGTCTAGTACTTTCTCTATTCCAGTACGCGGACCCAGAACTGCTCACTTTTGAGACCAATACAGGAAAATATCGCTTACTCATATATCGGGCGGGCTCAAATAGGCCACTAACCAATGCGAGTATGGATCATATCGATGCAACAATGCGGACAACTCTCCGTGGAGAAGAAATCGACCCCGCCGCCCTCAATTCCATCGCGGAATCGATTGAGTCGGAAGCTATCGAGGCGCGCAGAGCCAAGGAAGAGGAAACAGCTGCACAGCAACAAGCCCTACTCGCACATCAAGCGGCCATGCAAGCACAGGCCCAAGCACAAGCAGAGATGCAAGCGCAGGCACTTGCTCAGGCCCAAGCACAAGCGACCATACAGGCACAACAAGCAACACCTCCACCGGCGCCTCAACCACAAACTCCTGCACCCACAACACCACCTCCGGCTGCAGCCCCGACTCCGGTGCCACCAATCACAAATCCTCCACCTGTCACCCCGACCCCATCCATCCAACCGAACACCCCGGCGCCCACCACTCCCTCACCAGCGGCAGTACCGGCTCCGATGCCACCGCCACAGGCAATCGCACCATTGCCCCCACTACCCCCAAACCTTGACCCCGGACTAGTGTCTGGAATGGAAATTCCAACCGAAACGATTGGAGATGCACCAGAGGTTCCAATGCAAGCAGCCCCTAGGGATGAATCATTGTCGGAAGGCGAGAAAGAAGACCTTCTTTCGGATCTAGATGACGATTAGGATTCCACAGGTTCTGGAACCTGTATAGATGCACTTGGTAGCATCACAGATTTCTCGAGACGCTTGATGATTAATTTCAACCCATCCAAATCATCGACATCAGGCAACTTGAAATTGTCTTGTTCCAAAGGCATTGCAGCACCTGGCCCAGGAATATCAGCCAAGCGCTCACCAAGTGCCCTTGCATCATTCAACAACCCATCCCCACTCGATGCATGTCGTCTAGATAGGCGCTCAGCAGTCCAACTTTCCAACTTCTTTGCAATTGGCCTTAGATCTGCAAATAAGGCCTGATGTTCGATTGAATCTCGATTAATCAAAATGTTTGCAATTCTGGCCATTCGTTGTACGCGAACATCCAGAGGTGGCGTAAATGAGTTTGAATCAATTTCATCTACCCCAAACAATTCTAGCAATTTCTTTGAAGATGGGACGACATCACCACCTTCACCATCGTCTTCCAATTCATCAACATCTTCAGATTGTATGCTGTCTGAGTCCGATGAAGCATTTTCATGTTGCTCATGGTTTTCAATCATCTTCGAATCAACATTCTCTTTTTGAACATCAATTAATTTCTTTTCAATTTGGACTTCCAAATCAGTAATTTCTTGATTAATTTCTTGTGAAAACTGTATAGGCTTTTTCTTGACAACAGGAATGAGTGTGGGGAGTTTCTTCACAGCTCTAGGCTTCGATAAATTTGGCTTGTAAGGTTCACTTATTAAATTAGAAATCGTGGCCTCATACATGGCCAAATCCAAAGTTCTTGAATCTAAATCCGATGGCCATACATGTTCAAGATTCATTTTGGCATTGTTCAGATAGTGGCGATGCCGCTCTCTGCGTTTCGTCGCCAAGTTCAACCAATCTTGTACGGCCGACACCACATCCATTCCGACAGACCGGCTTCGCAATTTCTGGAGCCAATTTTCAACATCACCCTCCCCGTCAATTGAGGTATCCAGCGATTCTAATCTGTTTATATTTCCAATCACGAGATCGATGAATGGTTGTTGATCATCCAATTCTTGTAGAACTGCTCTAGGTTCACTTGCAACAAGTGGTGCCCAGTATGAGATGTCGATTCCATTAGAATTCCATTTCTCAAGTCTAGAATTACAGTCCGATTTGGCACCGTCTGTTTTCGCTTGTAGTCCCTGCAATAACACATCAAGTGCATCAACAGCTCCAAGATGCCCCAACGTTCGTTCTGCCAATGCCCTATATTCTGGCCATTGATACAAATGCGGTTCGATTTGTGTCCAAATCAATCGCATGGACTCGATTTGATCGCTGATCTCAGGTAAACGAACCTCCCAAGTTAGCATTTCGTTCGCAAGAAGTGGCAATGTGGCAGGTATTGTGAACCCTTCAGATTGCCAAGCAGCAATTCTTGATTCTACGACATAGAGCCTTTGTGACAGGTCATCTGAACACGCATCAATTTCTGATTTGATGCGATTAACCCCATCCTCATTCGCCGTACTTTGGGCCCTTGAAATACCGTTCATCAATCGCTCAGCAATATTGCGTCCAAAAGGCCGAATATCATTTTCAATCTTCCTTTTGCATCGTGATAATATTGCATCCAATTCATAGATTCTTTCTGCTTCACTGAATTGTTCTTCAATCGTACCCGCCTCTATCTTGCCTAAATCCCAACCGTGTTCACGAAGCATCTCAAGCATGCCTTCCAATGCCTCTACCCGCCTCCTCTGTCGTCTTTCGATTTCGAGCAGAACCGGTTCAATATCTCGAGTAGGAGATGCCCCCTCAATCATTGAAAGGATTCGTGGAGAGCCCATGACAATAGCATCATCGATTGCATCCAATCGCTCAAGAACATGTGTCAATTCTAACGATCTTCCTTCGCTTGACCAAGTTGCCCGCAACCTTTCTGCGAGAATGACCCATGGCCGATGGCGCCTCAACAATCCACTCAATTCAATATCTACAGAATTCGCATCCATTGGATTGGTTAATTGAGATAATAATCGCTGTCGTTCATCACTTCGATGCTCAGGTAAATCCAATACTTTCACACGCACTTTCGCCGCGTATTCAACCATTTCCTCCAGCCGTAACATTTCTTCACTGGCCAAATCGCCAGTTGGTGCAACAACATCAAATCCACGATTTCGAAGGGCCTTAATTCGTGATTCGAATTGCCCCTCTTCATCACCCATGCCCCTCGCCTCATCTCACCGAGACCACTAACGGCTATTCAACCTCCGGCCGAAAAAATCCCCTTGTAAAAACAGCACATCACCCCTTAAGGGGTGCGAACCACTCAAAAGGTGAGAAAGTCCGCTACCCCTTAATGGAACCAATTACAATTGGATTAACGCTGTTCTTTGCCGCCGCTACAAGTGCGGTAATTTGGTGGCTTGTACAGGCCGAAGTCGGCCTACGAAAGTTACGTGATGATTTGGAATCTGCCCATGCTGCAACAAGCCAATCATTGGAGAGTCTGAACTCACGTACGGAAGAACTTGCAGAAAGCGCTCTCGCGTTGCAAAGAGCCCACCCCGGATTGGCGGGTATCATCGATGCCCATCGAACATTGGATCATTTGCAATCGACACTTTCTGGTGAAGGAGAATCGACTGAAGCACGAACTGCAGCTACGAGTACACTCTCGGCAGTCAAGGGTTTACTTGCAACTAGGGAAGGTGATGGTGACTTGGAACACACGAGGCCCGCAGACGCGGGGCTTCTTTCACTTGTAACCCGTGTTTTACAAACACTCGACCAACTTGAACTCACTGTTGAAGATTTGACACTGACCGAGGTTGAAGCAAGACGATTTGGTGAAGTCGCTTTCCTTGCAGGCGATCGTGAATGGGCAAAGTCAAGTTACATTGCAGCATCGAAAATCGCTCCAGGACAACCGGAAACCTTGCGCAGTTTGTGCCGCCTATCCCGCGAATCTGGCGATGATGAAAACCTTCGAATTCACTTGGAAGGATTACTTTCAATCACGCCCGACAATCCTGAATTATTGCGTGAACATGCTCGCTTATTGACAAAATTAGGCGATTCAGATGCAGAGATTGACTTACGTCGTCTTGAGGCCATGGGCATAGAAAATGCTGAAGATAAATCCATGATGGCTAGTCTAGCCGCTCGAGCAGGCAACACCGACGTTGCATTGGAATCCATTGAAGCCGCCCTTGAATCAAATCCAAATGGGGAAGATTGGTTGCGTAAAGCTGAACTTCACCTCGCTCGAAATGAACGAGGCCTTGGGATCACAGCAGTTGACGAGGCAATCGCACACGACCGCCAATCAGGGCCTGCTTGGACCGTCCGAGCACTATTGTTGAAAGATGAACCAGGTCGACTCGAAGAAGCACTGAAAGCATCTATTCACGCTGTGGCGCTTGGTGAACCACAAGATATTCTGAAAGCGGAATTACTCGAGAGATTAGATCGAATGGAAGATGCTCATAATTCTCTTTCCGAAGCACTCGAGAAGCAACCAGAAAACGCGGAAATACGTGCACAACTTGTCCTCCTTCACCACCAAGCAGGTAACCCAGAAGCAGCTTTTGAGATTCTTGCACAAGCCCCAGTCGCCGCTTGGGAGGGCCCAGCCCTACACTTACAGAAAGGCCGGTTGATACTTGCAGAAGCAGACCGATATCGAGATGGTACTGGAGAACGTGATAGAGAATTACTCTCAGAAGCTGATTTGGCCTTTGATGCCGCATTAGAAGCAAACCGAGAAAATGGAGTCGCTTGGCTTGGCAAGGCAAGAATCCAGAGAATGTTGCAAGATTTATCCGAGGCCCAAATTTCACTCGCCCGCGCTCGAAGGTTACTCCCAGACGAACCTCTAATTGCAGCAGAAGAAGCGTTACTCGCCTTAGATGGAAATGATGTTGAGGCTGCCGCCCGTTTGATTTCAGAAGCCCACGTATTGGAACGAGATTCGTCAGTTATCAATTACGTGAAAGGCGTCGTATCGGCAAGGCGTGGTGACATGGTAGAGGCAAAACGCCTGTTTGACAGTGTGTTGGCCGAAGATCCAAATCATGTTCGTGCCCGCCTCAATCGTTGTACTACATTGATCGTAGAACAAGATCATCACGCAGCACTCGACGATGTTCAATACCTACTAGATGCCCACCCAGAGCTTGACCTTGCCCGACTCCGTCGGGGTGAGATTATGATGTCCCTTGGTGAGTGGAAAGAAGCAGAATCAAATTTCAGAGATATTCTTTCACGTCGAGGAGAAAACCCACATGCACTCATCCAACTTGGGGCCGCCCTCGTCGCTCAAGACAGACTCACAGAAGCCGAACAACCGCTAAACGATGCTATTCGCTTGGATGGAGAATCTGCCGAGGGGTGGTACCAACGAGGCCTTCTGTACGAATCATTTGGACAGTTTGATGGCGCGCTTTCCGACTTTGAAACTGCTGCGAAACGTGATGTTCATCACATGAATGCACTGTTGCGAATTTCAGC
>JASLKO010000027.1 GCA_030747475.1 Candidatus Thalassarchaeaceae archaeon
GAACGATCGTCCTTGGCTGCAAAGACGTAGCCATCCCCATTTAGTGCAGTGTGTGCTGGACCGAACGCTTGAGCATCGGTCATGACACAGGTCACCGCCTGTTCTAGGGTGAAGCGTGAAGTTGAGTTGTCAGGCAGATGCGTGACCCATTGAGTGCGATCTTGAACTGGTGGTTTACCTGAACTGGACATCGGGCGTGAGTCGTAAGATTCCTGCCAATTCAGAGGGTTTTCACCTCGTGTGAATGAGGTCTGCTCTAACGTATACCTCGTCACCAATTTTCCATCTGGGAATGAGAGGTCAATGGCCTCTGCTTCAATTGTCCCACAACTGCGTTGCTGTGTTTTGTCAATGGAAATGTCAACGGATTGCTTGGCAGGCAATGGTTGTCCTGGAATGGCCCATAGAACCATCTCTGCTCGACCAAGGCAATCACCAATTTGCTTGTGATACATTCGAATTTGGATGGCATCTTGTCCACCAATTGTTGTGGTCGAACCGATTTCCCAACCCCACCCTTGGTAGTCTTCATTAGGATCGGATTTCTGGCCCTCCTCTAGAATTTTAATTCCAAATATATCGTAGATGTTCACAGGATGCATGGGGAGCAATATCCCTTCAACCAAATTTGAAATTGAATCTGAATTGACAACGCCATCAAAAGTGGTTGCTTCAGCTGCAAAGGTTTGTCCTTCTGAATCCACAAAAGAAACTGATGTTTCAGAGCGCATCAGCCCCTTTTCAGTGATTTCATGCCATTGCGTGACTCCGATATCCAACTCATTGTTTGGCCGTTTCCATTCTAATGAACTACAACTATCTTGGTTAATTGCTGACCAAGTATTCCCTGACATCTCGGCTGTGAGATCGTAATTGAGATTGGATTCAACCGTATTCCATTCACGACCATAGGCGTCTTTGGCCATCACCGCTCCTTCCAATTGGGTTTCACTCGAATCGACAAGGTCACTCAGAGAGCCTTTGGTAATCGAAGCAAAACCCTTGCCACTGAATGTAATTCGAAGCTCTTCACAAACGTCGTCAATGGCACTTGGTGTAAGCGCATCACGCAACAACGCAACCATTTCATCACCTTCAGCAAGAAGCAATCCATCTTTCACATTGAATTGTAAATTGTCACCATATCGCGATTCATCTGATTGAAACGCTGCAACCTCATTGCTGTAGTACCACCAACCACCCACTCCTGAAAGTAACAAAACGACGAGTATGGTGGCGATAATCATTCCATCTTTGTACCATGGTGTGTTAGGGAAATCGGGGACGTCATCACGCATCACATGGGTCGCCCTTGTGTCTTCAATTTCGGCCTCAATTTCTTCGGCATCGATGATTTCAGCATCGAATACTTCCGCCTCAAGAATTTCATCATCCTCTGAAATCATTGGCTCATCTTCATCATCCTCTTCATCGAGGATTAGAACGTCTTCATCGTCTTCTTCAACCGAAGAGGATTCAAGCAATCGCTCAATTAAATCCGCCTTCTTTCCCGTGGTCGGCAATTGTAATTCTTTGAGGCGAACTTTCAACTCTGCAACGGTTAATGCAGTGAGTTCGTCGACACCCATAGGCCATCCTCATAGAGGATGGCGATGCCTGCCGCTTTCAATCTCTTCCCTTCTAGACCGTCACAATGTTGGATTCTGAAATAATTCATCCATTGCGCATGGCATCAATCTGGTCTTGCGTCCATCCCGCACTGAGGAGTTGTTCATCCGTCCAGGATGATGCAGAATTATCACTCTCAGTTTCCCCTTCAGACGAGGTGTTTTCCATAGCGGGTTCGGAGTCAACTGCGGCAACATCATCCTGTTCAGGACTGGCTGCAGCTTGCGCCAAAGATGGGCCTGCAACTTCAGGGGTGTCCACATCTTCTGGAGACGTGACTTCAGGTACGCCGAGTTGATCGCCTCTCTGTTCGGCTTCTGCAGCCTCGAGAACCTCTTCTTCGACCTTCTTCTCTGGCTGCCCTTCTGGATACTTCAATTGTTTGAATGTCTTGCCCATCTTTTGCGCGCCGATAAATGCAAATCCAGCCATCATGAAGCTGAGAATGCCCAATGGAACGGTGAACATTCGTGGCCAATAAATGTCGATTTCAACATCCATGGTTGCAAGTGAATTGATATTTTCAATTGGCTCTTCCCAACGCAATTGAATGCATTTTTGCCCCGGTTGAGTATACAATGTAATTTCTACATCTTCACCTGGAGCGAGTAGTTTGTCACTTTTTGCCCAACTGTCATCTGACAGCAAACTAAGGTCGGAGGCCTGGGCATTGATGTTGCTAGATGTACATTCACCATCAAAAATGAAGGCTGTGAAATTTGTATTTGCGTTGCCATCTAATCGATATGATACAACAGAGATGTCCACCCGGATGGATGTTAACGAACCAGATTCAATTGGACTTCCAGGGATGAAGATATTCAACTCTGGAGATGACTCTATCGGACTGACATCCCACAATTTGTCATCATATTCTTTGTGTCCATCATTGTTGTACCAATCTTCAGCCTGAGTTGGACTCATTTTTTGGTATTGCGGATTGTTATCATTGTCTCCTTCTGTAAAAGGGAAGAATGAGAATACACCCAAAATCACAGTGAGGGCTAAGAACATGTAGACGTTGATTCGAGCGCGATTTCGCTTGTTTTCGAGCATTTCAAGTCGGTCTTCTCTGTCTTGTCGGCGGGCTCGTGCATCTTCGATTTCAGCCAATGGATCAAATTGGTTCACATTGGTGACGTTTGTCTCTGTTACATTTACCGTGACATTTTGTTGGATATCGCCCATCACAACACTATCTGATACATTCACTTCAGGGGGGCCACTAGGGCCGCTCACAGGAGGGCCCGCTGGACCGGCAATATTTGGGGCACCAGTAGGTCCTGCGACTGGTGGACCAGAGGGGCCGGCGGCTGGCTGCATGAATTGTCGAGTACCGGACGTCACTTCAAAGCCTCGCTTCTCGCACGCGCGCGAGCGGGCGGGCGCGGGAGCGCGCGGTCACGCGTTTTTCAGCCGTAGGACTCAAAACGGAACGGGTTCCGCCCCGATTCGATGACACTGCGCGTAGCCATCCTTTCTCGAGGGCCTCGGCTGTACTCTACAAGGCGTCTTGTAGAGGAAGCAAATGCCTTGGGATGTTCTGTTGATGTTCTCGACCCCATGAAACTCTCAGTGACTGTTGGCAACGATGGACGAAGGATCTTGCATGAAGGGTGGAATGTTGAAGTCGATGCTGTTGTCCCAAGGATTGGATACTCAATTACTGGGCACGGTGTTGCAATCGCAAGACAATTTGAACGCATGGGAACCTATGTTGCAAACAGCAGCAATGGAATTCAGAACAGTCGAGATAAACTGCATGCGACTCAGGTTCTATCTGCCAATCACATTCCTGTCCCAACAACAGCTCTAGTTCGCGATTGGCGTGACGTCGAGCGAGCCATTCGTCAAGTGGGTGGTGTTCCTTGCGTAATCAAAGCCCCTGAAGGGACTCAAGGAAGTGGTGTCTTTCTGGCCCATACTGAACGGGAGGCAAGCGAAATTGCTTGGAAAGTGCTGGAAAATGTCGATCGAGTATTGGTTCAAGAGTACATCAAGGAGAGCCACGGTCGTGACGTTCGTGTTCTTGTTGTCGGTGGCAAGGTTGTCGCTTCCATGCGAAGACGTGCACATGGTCGTGAATTCAGATCAAATTTCCATCTAGGTGGAAGTGTTGAAAGTGTCAACTTGCCTGATGATTATGCTCGAATTGCTTGCAAAGCTGCTCGTCTTCTAGGTTTAGATGTAGCCGGTGTAGATCTGCTTGAATCTTCACGTGGACCTTTGTTACTGGAAGTCAATTCAAGTCCTGGGTTGGAAGGTATCGAGAAGGCTACTGGAATCAATGTTGCAGGACACATCATGGCCCACGTTGTTGAAACACATGCGTTTACACCAACCGATTTGAATCAATTCCTTTCGAATAAAGAGGGACATGGTACACTCTCTCTCAAAATTCGTCGCTATCCCGAACTCATCGGTCGAAAATTAGGTGATTTGATGACGCTCGACGATGATGGATCAATTGCCGCGATTGGTCGAGCTGGAGCACACATTTGGAATCCTTCAGAAGATACGATTCTACGAGAGGCTGATGAACTCATATTCTATGGTGACCTCGATGTTCTTCGACAACGTAT
>JASLKO010000028.1 GCA_030747475.1 Candidatus Thalassarchaeaceae archaeon
AATTTTGATGTGTTGCACCCTAGTCGCAGTATCATGGACGACTGGCGAACCTTCGATGTTGCAAATCCGACAGAGGAACATGCGATGATTCGCGAGATGGTTCGCGATTTCGTGAAGGAAGAGGTTGAGCCCCAAGCATTAGAGCATGATCGAGATGAAAAATTCAACTTGGAATTATTTCGAAAACTCGGCGATTTCGGCCTTTTGGGCATCACTGTTGACGAGGAATTTGGTGGAGCCAATATGGATGCCACTGCTGTTGCAATCGTAAATGAGGAACTTTCCTACTCCGATCCAGGATTCTGTCTTGCATACTTGGCGCATTCACAATTGACTGTCAACAATCTGGCGTTTAATGGATCAGACGATCAAAAGCAGAGATATTTACCGGGCCTTTGCTCTGGTGAATTGGTTGGGTGTATGGCAATGTCTGAACCCGATTATGGCACTGATGTTCTGGGTATGGCCACTAATGCCACGCTTCAGGAAGATGGAAATTGGTGCATAAATGGCCGAAAAATGTGGATAACAAATGGAGTCATCGATGAGGATGGAACCCCCGCTGACATCGTTTGGTTGTACGCACGTACAGGCACCACTGAAAAGGGTCGTCCAGAAATTTCAACATTCATTGTCGAAAATGGTATGCCGGGATACAAATCTGGTCAGAAAATCATAGACAAATTGGGGATGAGGGCCTCGAATACATCTGAACTTGTGTTTGAAGATTGCATTGTCCCTCCTGAAAATTTGGTTGGCGAACCAGGAAGTTCAATCCATCACATGATGCGAAATCTTGAGATTGAACGTGTCGCTCTTGCGGCTCAAGCAATAGGGATTTCAAGGCGCTGCCTTGCGGACATGTCGCGATATGCTGGTGAACGTGAGGCATTTGGAAAACCCATTCAGCAATTTGGACAAATGCAACGTCATATTGGGGAATCTTGGGCAGAATATCGTGCAATGCGCGCGTATGTGTATGAAACCTGCCGGGTCATGGATTTAGATTCAGGTGGTCAGCGGCTTGACTCAGATGGTGTCAAATTGTTTGCGACCACTGCTGCAAAGAATATTGCCGATCGCGCAATTCAGGTGATGGGTGGATACGGATACGTTGGTGAATATGTCGTAGAGCGACTTTGGAGAGATGCAAAGTTGTTGGAAATTGGTGGGGGCACTCTTGAAAGCCATCAGAAAAACATCACACGTGATTTGGCAAAGAACCCTGATCCGATTGAGGATTGATCATGGAATCAAAGGAAGCGCTGATTGAGGCGCTAGGCCTCAAGCAAGTAGTTCGTGCTGGCTGGGTTCGAGCAGGTGTAAAGCAGCCAGAATCTGTCGCGGCTCATTCGTGGGGCATGGCCATGCTAGCCACCCAATTGTGCCCAGAACATCTGAACTTACAACGAGTTCTAGAATTATGTATTCTCCATGATGTTGCAGAAGTCATCGTCGGTGACATCACACCACATGATGGCATCGCTCCCGCTGAAAAACATCGATTGGAATTAGAGGCTATACAGAAAATGGGCATTGTTGCCGAAGATATCTTTGCCGAATATGAACAGCAGGAAACTGAAGAATCAAAATTTGTTCGCTACCTCGATAAGTTGGATATGGCCCTACAAGCTGAAATTTATGAAGGGCAAGGACTTGACTTGAGCGAATTCAAGAAGGCGCTTGAAAAGTGGTAGTCCCGGGAGGATTCGAACCTCCGTCCCCTGGACCAAAACCAGAGATGATGGACCGCTACACAACGGGACTCCGACCCCTCGGGTGTGGCTTTGATTATTGAACGGTCCGACTGCGCAAGGACGCGAAAGGTCAAGCAACAGCGCCCCCCCTCGCGGCGCTATGCGCCGCGGAAGCCTATCGATCGGATTGGTCACCATCCTCATTTTAAGCAGTTTTTCGGCGTTTTTGGCTGTTTCCACCCCTGTGGAGAGCACGATTGAATCAAGACATCACGAATCGCCTCAAGTACAAATCCCCGAAACCACATCATTTTCTCCGTCACTTGATTTTTGGACTCAGCAGGAACTCGCTGAACCGATGGTCCTCACTCGGAATTTATACGCACTTCACCAATGGCAAATTGCCAATGATTTGTTGCCTAAGCAAGCCCCCGGAAACTTTCAATCTGTGACTCCCTCAACAGATGTCCTCGAGCACAGGCGTGTCCAGATGCCGGGACAACTCGTTGCAAAACTGGCGGGTGTCGACGGTGTCTTTGCAGTCTACGATGATAGTACAGGGCCAGAGCCAGTCGGTGCCCTTCCAGGAGAACCAACTACGGTAAAAAGTGGAGAAATTCATGGGGCGACCGATGCATGGGAACGGGGTTACAATGGTTCAGGGGTCCGGGTTGCAGTGGCAGATTCCGGAATCGATTTTGCGCATCCAGATCTCAATGGTACTCAGGCCGTTCTAGATGATTCTTCATCACCTTATGACGGATGGGGGATTATGCATGACCCAATTTCTCTTGTACGTTGGCAACGAGATGGGCAAGCATATCCAGATGCCGGGAATTCATGGTGGGTGGACACGTCTGCGATTGACAGTGATACAAACAACGATTCAATGCTCGATACGGAAGGTTGGGATATCTCTGGAGTGCCTCAGTCTATCTCAGGAATCTACCATTATGGGTTGCATTCCGATTCAAAATTAATCCAACGAGCTGGCGGTGATGTCAACATTTTGGTTGTGGATTCAACGACATTCGGTGTATATGACACCATTTACATCGACATTGATCGCGATGACCAATTTGGTGATGAAACTCCGGTAAACAAATCGAATCCAACCTATGGTCGAGATACAAATGCCGATGGTCTTTGGGACCAAAGCGCAGGTCTGCTGTGGTGGATTTCAGATGGGATTCATGGTGTACCATATGGAGATGTTTATGCCGCTCGAAATGGTTACCAGAACCGCATTGCAGATGCAGGTTCTCTGATTTTACTCATGCTAAATGATGCATCTGAAGCCGGCGGCAATCACGGAACGTTATGCGCATCCGCAGTATCAGCCCAAGGCGTCGTGAGTAACGGTGCAGTACTGGGCATGGCTCCGGGAGCCGAATTAATTGCAGTCTCCAATCTTTATGCGGGTGGATCTTGGCTAGATTCATTCAGATTCATATCTGAAGGATATGATGGCAACGCTACAACATCGCATGATCAAGGTCAAATTGGCTCATTCTCATTTGGAAATTCAGGTGCCCATGATGATGGTGCTGATTATTGGTCGTTGTATCTAGATTGGTTAACACGAGTGCACTCACCTGAAACCACTTACTTTGTTGCAGTCGGCAATGGAGGGCATGGGTATGGGACCACTGCCTCACCGGGTGGTGCACATGGTGTCATATCAGTTGGTGCTTTTTCTTCTAAGGGCACGACATGGGGTGAATCAGCCTCTTGGTCGAATCGAGGTCCGAATTCTGTGAGTCGTTTAGATCCAGACATTGTCGCCGTCGGATGGTCTGCAACCGGGGATCGAACCCTAAACGAAGTCACCAATGCGAACAATGCCCACACAACTTGGGGTGGAACATCATTGGCGACACCCGTTGCTGCTGGATTGGCAGCGGTGATATACCAGGCGTGGATGAATCAAACTGGATTTTGGCCTGATTCACAAATATTCCGCGATTTGGTCATGTCCACATCTGATGACAGAGGCTATGATCCACTTGTCCAAGGTGCGGGTTGGATGAATGCCAGCCGCGCTGTCGCATCGATTGATGGTGACGATGGTTCACTATTGGTCAGTCCTGCAGCCTGGATGACTGGCCAAAATGAGGGTGCTCATCGTGATGGGAATCTCAATTATATTCTGCCCGGTCAAAATCAGACGATGCAATTGACACTCTCGAATACTGGTGATGCTCCAATGGACGTCAATCTCACACCTTCCGAACTCGTGCCATTGGTGGGATATCACATGAACTGGAACAGCACAGATGTAGGGAACAATACGACTTGGGATGGCCATCAAACTCGTCCCGATTGGGCCTTCCCACTCCACATTGTGGGCGATGCAAATCTTTCCTTACCTGCATCCACTACTCTCGTGCGTGCCCGTGCGGTCATGGAGGGCGAGGGCTTTGATGGCAATCAAAATCTTCAATCAGAAAATCGATTGCATCTTCGTATATATCGATGGACAGATACAGATGGAGATGGAAATTGGTCGACTGATTCAAACAATGATAGTTATGTGGATGATGGCGAATGGACAGAATCTAGTGAATTGGAAATGATTACTGAGCATGTGTATGAATCCGGTCAAGTTGAAGCTCGTGTCGGCAACCCCCATGATTGGGAAGGCGACGGTCTCATCGTCGCTTTGTGGCGACAATTTGTTCGCGACCCAAATAAGGATCCTCTACAGATTCAATTTGATTGGACAGCATTTGGTCCAGCCAATGATTCATGGATTACTGCACCATCAAATCTGACAATCGCAGCTGGGCATGCCGCACAAATCAATGTCACAATTGATGTACCTGCAACCGCAAGAGGTGGTCTCAAACAACATGGATTGAGAATGCATGCAACGACAAACAATACATCGCGTTCTTGGACCTGGCCCGTGATTACAAATGTTGGATTTAATGGTCCATTTACAATCACTCCACCTCCTGTCGATGGCAATGTAAGCAATCAGACACTGTATGACGAAACTTGGCTGCAAGGGGCACAACGTTGGGGCTGGAGAGCCGAATCAGGTGATTGGAAGTTTTTGACTATGGATTGGCCGACATCACTTTCTGGAAATGGTTCAATCCTTGTCGATGTGGATTGGCCAGACAATCCTTACACAGATGTCGATGTTCATTGGATGAGTGAAGCAGATCACCCCTTCTATCTTGATGATCCGGCCGCATACGGGCCACGAACCGTCGTGATGGAAACAGGTTCTGTTGGACAACATCAGGGTAGTGGAAAATACGCCCATTATACAAATGGGGGTGGCAGCAGAGAAATCATCGTTGCAGACGATACGCCAGGAACCAAACAGATGCTATTGCATTCAGCGATGCATGGGGTGAATACCAATGATAATCCATTGAATATTAGTGTCGGCTACATTACACCACTCGATGCAGGTTTGACAACCACGCTTTCGGATTGGACACAAATGAATGGTGTGACAACACATCGTATTGGGTCTACCGTTGGATTGGATGTGTCAAGCATTACTGCACATGGATTCACAATTCCACAGTATTTGTCCAGTGAAACCGTTTACCAGGATGACCCTGGTGATGTGACATCTTCATCCTATATTCGAGAATTCACTGCAAGTTCGAATCAGTTGATTGAATTGGAAATCGGATGTCATCAATCTGGCATTGATCTTGATATGTATCTCTACCGTGACACAAATAACAACGGTGTTCTGGATTGGGGCAATGAACAAGTTGGCAGCTCTGGCAATTTCAATTGTGATGAGTCCATCACACATGGTGGGGGCCAATCTGGGACATACTGGGCTGTTGTTCACGGCTATGATTTACGGGCTTCAAACACCACATTCTGGCTAAGATGGTCCGAAATTGGAGGCAATGACCTCTCGATTGCCAATTATCAATCCCTGAATGAAACACAAATTACCAGTCATTATTCTAATGGTTCTAGCGCATTGGGTGGTTTGGTTCCGCAGAGTGTTTTGGAATTGGACCTATCTTGGAACCGTCCGGAGAGTGCTGGAAATTGGGGAGGTTTTGTCGACCTTACATTGGCCAGTGGCGGACTCATTCGATTGCCCTATTCATTCGTTCTAATCGACCCCGCACCCGAGGCATCCTTTTCACTCCCGAACGGAACACGAACAAACGAATCGATTCCAATCTCAATGTACGCTCACGATCGAGGGACAGGATTCAACATTAGTGGCTTAACTTTCGATGCTGATGCATCTTGGTTAAATCCAATTCACGGAGCCAATGTCAGTGGGAACTTACCAAAGGACATTGGTCTTGAAGCAGTGACCATCGACGGTGAAAATCAGAACAATTTAACCACAATTTGGCATCACTGGAATGAAAATAGGATCTATTCTGATGGCGACCATTATTCCACGCAAAACGGATTATTGTCACTCGAGGCAGAAACAGCCATGAGAATCATACCTGGTGAAAGTCCAATATGGGACATTTCCAATGTTGACCAGAATTATTCGGGAACAGGATATATGTCTACAGTGGATGATGGTTTTGATTCAGGCAATTTGACCACAGGCTCCCGAATGTCTTGGGAAATTGAATTCGATACTGTTGGAACCTACTGGGTTTGGGTTAGAATGCAGCAACATGATGCCCAAGGAAGTGGTCTTCATCTAGGGATGAATGGTCAAATAACCCCGAGTTCAAGCGAGGGATTATTCACAAATTCCAGTGGATGGAATTGGATTGGAGGCTCAGAAAACGGGACCCAGATGTCACTGAATGTCACAACCCTTGGCCGCCATACATTCGACATATGGGTCAAAGAATCTGGCGTGGACATTGACCGTATCGAATTCACCATGAATCAAAATTGGACCCATCATGCGGGTTCGCCAAACAACTACCCCTTGCCATCTCCGATATGGGAGGATGTGACACTTCGTTCGGCATGGTTGAATTGGAGCCTGCCTAGCGACAATCAATGGCATGATTACGCGGTTGAGGTGTTGGATTTGACCAATCGAATCGATCAAGCTCATCTACGAATCGAACATGATGATGTTGCCCCGATTATCGCCATTCACAATTGGCGCATGTTCACAAATCAATCTCAAATCATGGACATATGGGTCATGACAGATCCCGAGGCCACCGTATGGTTGAATGGTACGCAATTAGATGTTGATTCCGAAGGTCGAGTGAATCTGAATTTATCGATGCAACCAACCATTTGGGGCATGCCTCCAATCGATCAACATCAAGGTACTGAAATGTGGGATACATCACACTGGATATGGCATGGAATGAATCATTTCAACTTCACAGCCAAAGACCCCGCAGGAAATTGGAATCATGCCAATGCAAGTATGGTGTACGACCCGTGGGCACCATCGAATAGTGGACCCACGGCACAATTGACTTTCGATTCGCTATTCGTAGCGGAATGGGGTGATGTTTCCGTACCATTTGAGGGGAACAAACCCTACAGTTTCGATGTTGGCCAAATCACCATCGGCCGAATATTCGATGGGCGAGAAATTTGTCTCACAATCATTTCTTCTTCAGGGTCTGAAATGGAGCGTCAATGTCAGATTGACCATGCCCCGCCATGGTTAGAAACACCCGGGTCCAACCACCCCGTCATCGAGGAAAACAGTTTCATAATCGATTTTTCAAATTGGGCTGATGATCACTATGAATTGGTATTATCTGTGACGGATTGGGCCAACAATACAGGCTTACTGAATTCAAGTATTATTGTCGATAGAACGGCACCATTTATTACAATATTTTCACCCATTAATCATCAGGTTCAGACTGATCACCATCTAGAAATTGAGTGGGGTGTCAATGAATTGAGTTACCAATGGGTCGAGGTGAATGGAGAAACAGTTTGGACATCTGGTGGGTATTGGAATGGTAGCCAAAGTGGTGTATTCGAACTCAATCGCACCGGAAATCACACAGTTTGTATTTTCGCTTGGGATGTTACATGGATAGAGGATGCAGCCCCAAATGATGCTGTACACTGTGTCGATACAGAATTGCCAGAAGAAACATATTGGCCAATACTAGATGCTGCATGGAATGATACACACGTCAATTATTCGCGAGTGTGGGTTGAGTTAACCCTTGGTCCCGATCAACAATACAATTGGACTTGGGATGGACATGGCAATGGAACTCAATATGAAATAATCGATGGTCGTTCTTTTGTCCCCATCGACTTGGATATCGGATTGAATAATTTTGTTTTCTACTTGGATGCACTTGAGCGAACCTTCGTCTATGAATTGTCGGTAACACTTGATCAAACTCCACCTGATCTCGTTGTACAATATCCCTATTCTGGTTATGCAACATATCGCTCTATAGCGAACACAGGGGGCCTTTGTGAAGCTGGATTGCCGGTTTATGTAAATGTCAGTGGTATACTGAGTCAGCAAGATTGCGCAGAGAACGGAACATTCTCTATGGAGGTCAATCTTCCTCTGTCTGAAGGCCATTGGCTCATGGTGACCTATCAAGTGGATATGGCTGACAATCGGGATGTTGACATCCGTCAAATTATCACCGATAAAACCGCACCTAATGCAAACCTACTCTGGAATCGAACTGATTGTGACAGGAAACCAACTGCACCAATTTGGGGAGCTGCAATGCCAGCCGATTGCTCAGTTTCAGTAGATCTTTCAATGATAAGTGAAGATATTGTGGCTTGGTCGATTGTGATTACAAATGTGAATGCCGATGTATTGGTGCAAACAGGAACAAGTTCTGAGTTTGATGGCATGCAACCGAATACGTTTGTTGGCGAGGGAATCCCTGGGATGTGGATTGCGACAGTGGAATTGGAAGATGCCGCTGGAAATAGGCAAAGATTTGAGATTGCAACTGATTTAACCGCCCCGGAAGCCACTGCTGGAGAGCAATTGAAGACACCCGGTTCAATCCACAACATCGTTTCCATCATCGTTATCGTTGTGTTGCTCGTTATTTTGCAAATGTTCATCAAAAATAGGAAACTGAAAAATGGAGTGCCTCGAGATTCTACATGGCAGACATCTTCTCCAGATTTCCCGGCTGAATTTTCAGATTCCGATTTGATGTTTGAAGACGACATAGTCGTCTCGAACGAGGAAGCGACACCATCAAACACTGAGTGACTGTGTGAGGGACATGGGTCACAAGCACCGTGTATCCATTTTTTTGGTTGCACTGATGGTTTCTTCGCTGCTATATTGGTCACCAAATGCCCAAGCAGCGGACGGCGATGGCGATGGATTTGACGATTCGCTTGATGATTGCCCGCTGGCCGCAGGTGCATCGACCACTGGCCTACTCGGTTGTCCAGATTTTGATGGAGATGGTGTTCCGGATAGTGTTGATGGGACAATCTCGGATTTCACTGACGCCACTCGAGACTATTCTTGGAGCAATGAGTTTTCAGGTGGGATGAGTGAATACACCTCATCTAGCCGTAGTTCAATGTCTCGGGCAATCGATGTGGCACCCAATGGTATGGTTGCCGTTGGAGCGGACAGTGGTGATCACGTGCATCTCGCAAGTGGATCTGGAAAGATTCTGCATTCCTTGTTCACAATCGGTTCAAACCCCCGTGGCATAGAATTCTCTCCAAATGGTACATTGCTGGCGGTGACTGGGTATGAGACGGATGACAATACAGCAAATGTTCATGTATACACAATGGATTGGAATGCATTATCCGCAACCCACCTTGTGAATCTCTCTGCAAATCACGATGACGATACTTTCGGGATTGCATTCAACCCGAATGGGAGTCAATTGTTCGTTGGTGGGAAGGACGAAAATGTGACGATTTATGACACATCCTCTTGGTCGATATTACGGAAAATTGAGTTTGCTGAAGACGATGTATACGCGATTGCAACAAGTCCAGATGGTAGATTGGTTGCTGTGACTCACGCTCAGGAATTGTCGGTTCACTGGACATCAAACGGCACCCAATTCTTCAACGTACACAATCACAGCGACGTCGTATTGGGTCTGGATTGGAGCCCTGATGGGCGCTGGATTATTACGGGTGGGAATGATAACCGATTCCGCGTTTACAATGCCTCAAATGGTACAATGATTACTGAAGTGAATCAAGGGTCTGACGTCAACGCAGTTGCTTTTAATGCTGCAGGATCACACTTTGTTTTGGCTACCGGGAGTGGTTCTGAAACTACCATATATTCTACAGCAGATTGGTCCGAAGTTTACAGCATCGGTGACTTCCCTGGAGGGAGTGGAAATGGTGCATCAGGGCGACGTGGTGCAAGGGATGTAGCATGGTCGGCAGATGAATCCAAGATTTATTTCGGAGGTCGATATTATGGCGCATTCTACACATTTTATTCTGAGGATGCTTTCATTTGGATGGGTGGAGATGTCACTGGGCAACTAATGGAAAGCCGTTTTCTCGAATATGCTGATGTCGGAAACGATTACCTCCCCAATCACTACAATTCTTCGATCACCCCCATCACCCAACAGCAATGCAGCCAAGCAGGCGACAAAATATCCATGGGTGCTGGAGCCACGACTTCAGCCGAAAGCTTAACCACACCACTTGCCAATTATTCAAACAGTGGATTACGGACTTGCAATTCCAATGGCGACTTACTGGTCGATGTCCCTGTAGCGCGGATGCCCGCCACTTTGACACTCAAGCAGAATGGGCAGGCTGCGCAATGTGTTGCTTCAATGGGGGGGTTAACCATGGGTCAAGTTCGATGGATACTTTCTGGAGCATCGGATTCGACATTGATGACGACTGGAATCCACCCGGGTGTTACTCTAAGTTCAATCGCACCCAATGATGATAATAATGGGGTCAAAGAATGGATTGATCTCAGTTCAGGTTGTGCAGATGAACCAATCCACATTTACCACCGTTGGGACAATCGATCAATCCCGCAAATGTTGGCCGCATTCTTATTTTGTGACCACTGTAATTTTCCTGAAGATTGGTTTGAGCCTGACTTTGATCGCTACCGATTGATTCAAGAAACGCGTAGTGAAATCATCAGCGGAGTTTCAGCCAATGATTATGTCATTGGGGTTACCGAATTGCGCGTTGGCATCGAATCTTCTGTTTACAATATTCCAATTTTTGACAATTGGACACATGGTGCCGTCGATGCGATGAATGCCGGTGAAATGCCAATTGTGCCCACATATGAAAATAGTTCTAGTGGAGCGTGGCCGGCTCAAGACGATTATTATCTAACAATGCGATACGATCAAGTTCCACAAGCCCAGAATTTTGTAAATTGGATGCTTTCCGAAGATGGACAAGATAATTTCGATGAGATTGGTTTTGTTCGATTAGATCCATTCTCCCGCGTCCAATCAGGAGATCGTGTAGGCCTTGACTTGCGTGGAATATTGCCTGACGATGATGGCGATGGAGTGTGGAACGGGGATGATGATTGCCCCAATACCGATTCAAACTATACTGCCGATTCAAATGGTTGCGCACAAAATCAATTGGATGATGATGGCGATGGCGTCGTAAATACACTTGATGATTGCCCGAATGACGCCGGTAACAGTACACAGCCGACCATTGGTTGCCCCGATGCAGATGGCGATGGTTGGGCCGATGGTGGTGACGCATTCCCTGCTGAACCATCTCAATGGTTAGATCAAGATAGTGATGGATTTGGCGATAATAACGCAGGATTTGAAGCGGATATTTGTCCAGAAGAATATGGACTTTCAACCATGGACCGCTTTGGCTGCCTCGACACTGATGGTGATGGCTGGTCTGATTTGAACGATGTCTTCCCTTCAAACCCAAATCAATGGGCTGATGCGGATGGTGATGGAATTGGTGATAATTATTCCTGGGCCAGTGAGCAAAATGGAATCCGAATGTCTGAGAGCGGTGATGCCTTCCCCACAGAAGTATCTCAACACAAAGATCGGGATGGAGATGGATTTGGAGATAATCCGGAAGGATTCCTAGCGGACAGCTGTCCAGACCAAGCGGGCGATTCAAACCAAAATGGAAAACTGGGTTGCCCAGATACTGATGATGATGGCTGGGCAGATGAGGATGATGCCTTCCCTACAGAATCCACTCAGCACTCCGATAGAGATGGAGATGGATTTGGGGACAATCGTGCAGGTAATATCTCAGATGCGTGTCAAGATACACCTGTCGAAGAAATTACACTAGTGGACTCCCAAGGTTGCGCTCCTTCTGAAAAGGATAGTGATTTTGATGGAGTCAGCGATGCAATAGACCAGTGTCCAAATACACCTGAGGGTGAATATCTTGATGCAGATGCAAATGGTTGTTCCGATAGTGAGCGCGATACTGATGGAGATGGTGCCATTGATTCAGTCGATCATTATCCTACTGAACCCACGCAAACCATAGATAGTGATGGCGATGGGTATGGGGACAATTCTTCAGGAGTCAATGGTGATGATTGTCCAAATACTCCAGGAACATCGACAGCAAATCTGCGCGGCTGCCTTGATACCGATTTTGATAGTTGGGCCGACAGTGAGGATGTATTGTACAACAACCCCACTCAATGGCAAGATTCTGATGGCGACGGTTACTATGACAACTTCAATGAAAGTACTTGGAGGACCGATGAAATGCGCTT
>JASLKO010000029.1 GCA_030747475.1 Candidatus Thalassarchaeaceae archaeon
GTCGCAGTTGCTTCCCCAGTTGTCATCGGATTGTTACTCGGTAGTGTAGCACTTGGTGGTGCGCTTGCAGGTGCAACAGCAACCGGCGTTCTCATGGCTCTGTTCATGGCCAACGCTGGTGGTGCATGGGACAATGCCAAGAAAGCCATTGAGCAAGGTGAAATCGACGGTGCAGCAAAGGGTGATGATGCCCACAACGCCGCAGTGGTTGGTGACACAATCGGTGACCCATTCAAGGATACAAGTGGTCCATCTCTCAACATCCTCATCAAGTTGATGAGCATTGTCAGCGTTGTCATCGCAGGATTGTTGACCAAGACCGGTGAACTTGGCAGTCTCTGAGAAGATTCAAGAGAACCCCCCCCACGAGGTGTACTCATGCGTGCACCTTTGATGGCTCTGCTGATGCTAAGCATCAGCCTTGCTGGTTGTATCAATACAGGTGATTCCACAAACCAGAACCAGGGTCAACCTGATTTGACTACTGCAGCAACTTGGGAAATTGGTCAATGGTGGCTCTATACATTCTCAACACCGGAATGGGAAGATGATTCTGCTCGATTGGTCGTTGCAGAGGATGACGCTGAAGATGGAACCGCTTACATGCTTGCAATCTCAAGTGAACGTGAAGCGAAGCGCCACGCAGTTCTGAATCACAATCCATTTTTGGGCCGTATGACGCATGACAATTTGTCAGCATACGAGAATGGCGAGCCTCAATCAGTCTTGAATTTCCCATTGACCGATGGGAAGTCTTGGTCTTTCACACTCTTTGGAATTGATTGGAATACTGAGGTCATCGGTTCCAATGATGGTAGTGCAACAATGTCCGCAACATCGTCAGATGGTCAAGTTCTGACTTACACATATGATGGATGGGTTGGATTCATTGGTTCCCTCACATGGTATGATTCATCAGATGTCCTTCAACTCCGAATGGTTTTGACAGGTAATGGATTCAATCATCAAGGAAACGTGTGGTTCATTCGAGCCGGCGATATCTTTGCTGAAGAGTGGGATCACGGTGCAGGTGCCCCTGACGTTGAGATTACAGATTCATTCTTTGTTGGTGATCATCCAAGTCAAGGTCCCTATGATGAGATGATTTACTGGCTTGATGCTGAGATGGGTAGTGGGCGAAGTACAGGTTCCCTCACCCTACGTGACCACAATTCAGCCTCTGCACTCACGCGCCAATGGGGTGCTGGTGCCAAGGAATCAGGGAATCTTGGTACGATCCCATATCCAAGCGGAGAATACACACTAACCATCACGCAAACTGGCGATTCATACATTCGATTGATTGTTGCTGGTGGATTGACCAATTCATGGGAGCTTTGAGGGATAACATGGGGACACTGGTCATGCTACATGGCCTTACAGGCACACCAGAAATGATTCGACCTCTAGCCGAGTCATTGTGCCCACCTGGTTGGGATGTTGTTTTACCAGAAGGTCCCTTTGTACACCCTGAAAGAGGCAGAGGTTGGTGGATACGAGATGCTCCGCCAGAGACACCTTTGGATCAGTCCTCATTCGCCCAAATAGATCAGAGTTTGGTTTCACTTGAAACCCAAATTCCCGAAGGGCCATTGATTGTTGGCGGATTCAGCCAAGGAAGTGCACTGGCTCAGGAATTACTCGGTACAAAATTTGCGAATCAAATCCGTGGTGTGATTGTCATTGGCGGCAAAAGTGCTCGTCCTGTTGAACTCCGTTTAACATTGTCAAATCTTCAGCCAATGCGTTTGATTTCGATGCATGGAGATCGAGACCACATCGTCCCAATGTGGCAGGCAGATCAAACGGTCGAAATTTTTCATGAGGCAAATTGGGACATCACAATATTACGACATCACAAAGGCCACATGGTCAACATTGCACAACAACAGGAATTGGTTGACTGGGTAAAGCAGACAGCTGAAGTGTAGACAACGGTTCATGAAGTACAATGTATTGCGATAACCATGAGCGGCCGTGCAATGTCCCTATTGAACAGAGCTGATTCTGATTTTTTCATCGTCAGTACAAATGTCTGTCCTTATTGCTTCAAGGCCAAGCGATATCTCGATGGGCGCAAACTTTCTTGGACAGAAGTAAATGTGCAAAATGATCGTGATTTAAGGATGGAATTCGTCTCACTGACTGGACATAGAACCGTCCCTGTTGTCTTTGATTTACGAGAAGATGAACCCATCTTTGTCGGTGGTTCCGACGATCTTGAGGTTTATCTTTAAGATGAAATAAACAAGATGTCAGAGATGAATTCAAGCAATCGATTTCGCCCCAATATCACTACTGCTAGAAATAGAATAAATGCCAGAATCGCAATCCATGTTGTGACTGAAACATTAGCCAGAGCACCAATTGCAGAATCACCTGAATCGCCATCCGATTCATCTTCGGGATTCCAATCCCACCAGACCATAGTCGCAACAATGTCGAGTCCAGTTTGTAACCCGGATTCTACATTACCTCTCCCACCTGCCATCGTATTGATGGTCGCCACTGAATCTGATTGTGCATGCTTCGGCGTTTGTTCACATGTGTCGCCTTCCTCGAGGATATACTGATGTTGACCACGTATCCACGTTGCAGTATGATTGTGCATGATGAAATTGTAATGGTCGGAATTTCCTTTTGTATCATCAATCACTCGAACCCATTCTTCTGGATGTGAAAGGTTGGTATTGATTTCTTTCAAGTGAGTTTGAAATGTTTCAGCCTTTGCTTGCATGTCTTCAGTAACCTCCAATCCTTCTCCCTCATAGTAGGACCAATCTTCAACAGGTGAAGTGAACATGTACAATGTCCAATAATCCTCATCACAACCAGATAATTGACTTGCCAGTGGGGTTGGCACAGGCCAATTCAAGGCAAACATATCCAGATTGACATAGGTGACCGTTACATCTTCAGGAATTTGCTCTTCTACAAAGTGTAAACTTCCTTTGCCCCCCCCTTCGGGGCTATTGGATCCCTGCCATTCTTCATAATCCCACCAAGCCAATTTCCAGGTATGTTCGGGAGTGCCATTCCACTGTGAAAAAGTTCTAGCCAATTCAAGTAATGATCCTGAACCAGTTCCATCGTCATAGGCGCCACTGCTCGTGCAAGTTGGATATGTTAGGCCCACAGCAGGCGGTGGTGAGTAACAAATTGCATCATGATGTGCCCCTATCACCATCCATTCATCTTCTAGAGTCCCATTTATTGTGACGACGATATTCTCACAGTTTGTACAAACCTGAGTTGTAAATGACTGCCTTTCAACTTCATAGCCCATGTCTTCTAGTTCACTGGCGATCCAATTTCGCGAATTTTCATTCGCTGGCGTATCGATTTTACGATAGCCAAACTGAGTCATTGAGACCATATTATCGTAAGCAGAACTACCTTCTGGCCACGCGGGTGGTTCCTCAATTTGAACCTCCACGGTCTCAAGGTCACCTGGTAAATTCGTGGCCAGAAGCATGGTAAGCACAAACAACGCAGTGCGCTTGACATGACGAGACATCGGTCTAGCGACCCATGGTGTTTGTCTTGAGGCTTCGCCTCAAGCGCGCGTACTCGTGCGAGAGTGAACCTGAAGTCTCATCACCGGTTCGCGAGGCCATGGCAGATTGGGTGGTTCCAAAGACTCGAACACAACCGGTGAATCGGGGTTCAACCCTAAGAGAGGAAATGGAGTCTCAAATCAAGTCCCCTTTGGCAGCCTGGTGGCTGACACAAGCATCGTGGATGGTTCGATTCCAAAATGGCCCACTGGTCCTCATTGACCCATGGTGGAGAGATTTGTTTGCAGGTGACCGGTGGGGCAAACTACTGGGCGAATTTCCTCTTGAACCTGAAGAACACCCTGAGCCGGATTTGGTGCTTTGCACACATTGGCACGATGACCACATCTGCCCAGAATCCATTCCCCGACTGGCCAAGCATTTCCCCAATCTACGGTTTGTAGTTCCAAATCGATCAATTGATTTGTTTACTGAATGGGGGATTGCAGAAAACCGAATCATCCCGATGATGGGTTCGGATTCGACAATGATAGATGGCATCGAAATCCATGCGGTTCCAGCAGCTCATGAAGTACTTGACATCAATGAAAATGGTGCTTGGTACCTCGGTTATGTGTTGCGATATTCTGACTCGACGGTGCTTCATATGGGTGACAGTCGACCGTATCCTGGTTGGCATGATGCGTTTTTGGGAATTTCTGACAAGTATGATTTGGTGTTTGCCTGTATCAATGGGAATGACAATCTTCGGCACGATGAAGCCGTAGATTTGGCGATGGTTTTGAATCCCAAATTGATCGTGCCTATGCATTACGGAATGGACCCAGGCAATACGGTAGATCCGAAAATTTTCGCTGATGATATTCGTAGGAGAGCTCCTGAACAATCGTTTGTAATCCCCGAGGTTGGTGGATTGATTGTCATTGATTGAAAATCATTTGAGCATAATCATAACCTATAGGTAGGCCCACATCAACGTAAGACGTTTTTACAATACAAACTTGTAATTTCCGTTTTGTTGCCAACTTCTGTAATGCCAAAACTTCGTCATTTTCTGCGACATGCCAGAAGTCTTGATTCCAAATGGATCTGCCTGTAATCCTATATTCGCCGATTGGGAATGGTTTCGTCGGATTTTTCCTAGAAATTCCAGTCAACATGTCCCCCTCAATTTTTGTTACACGACCTGTATCGTGGAGGTGTCTTGCCCAAGGCAACTCAGTTTTGACGATGGCTAGGGTCGTCAATCCAACATATTTTTCCAATAGCGCAGAAGTTGGATTCTGTTCGGGGTACAATACATCTGGCAATGCGATTAGCATCGGTTGATTTTTGACAAGATTTTTTGCACAACGTACTGCATCGATTAGACCCTTAGGTTCCGCCTGATGGACAATGTTGACACCTCGATTTTGCAATGCTGTATCAATTGCCGGCTTGTTTGGGGAGGAAACTACGATAATATTCTCAATTCCAGCTTTTTCGACCTCTCGAATTGTTCGTTCAAGCATTGATTGACCACCGACTTCGACTAGTTCCTTGCAGCCCAGTACAGCGTTTTCAGT
>JASLKO010000030.1 GCA_030747475.1 Candidatus Thalassarchaeaceae archaeon
ACCAGAGGAGGTGCCCTACATCCCCAAAACAAGAGAACTCGATGCATTGGAAAGTCAACTTCATGCACAGGTCATTTCCGGTAAACCAGAAATGAAGATTGATGATGGAGGAAGACTTCGACATTCAAATTTCCCCGGGGCAGATGGGAGTCTATACCTCGGTGATGTCGTCGACTCGCTTCTGCGATGCTTTGGGGCACATGAGCCACCAATAATCACTGAATTGCCCGGATTTGATCAACAACGTTGGGTGATGACGGTCTCTGATTTTGAAATGAAAATTGAAATTGAAAGTCGAGCCTACTGGGGGCTGGGGCTATTTTCTTCCTGTTTTCTGAATACAATACATATGACTGGACCATTAAACAGACGGGCTCGACTTGTGTTTGATTTGTGCGCATCGCTAGGGAGAAACCCATGGGAGGCCAAATGGAAGGGGAAATTTGCCAAAGTGACTGGGACTTCAACAACCGATGAGAAAAACGCCTGGGAGGCTCTAATCGATAAAGGACAAAATGACCTTGTTGATGCGATTGATGCCATACGGTCGAAGGCTCAAGATCTTGAGAAAGAATTGCCGGCCCTAACAGATGATGCACCATCAGGGTGGGATGAAGGTACTGCAAAGAAAGAAATCAAGTTGGCTTGTGATGAATGTGACATCGCTAGCGATGCATTACACGACCGTTCGGCAACCGGTGTCGAACGGGCCCTTTCACGTGCGGAAGCACACATCATTGAAGCCGACCCAAGAACTGAAGTTGCCGCTCAACATGATGGTGGTGATGTACTGGATGACTTGACCGTGATTCAAGCAGATGAAATCGATCTTACTGACACAATCCTAGAATTCGACGAACTGCCGGATGATGCCAAAAGAGAAAAAATCCAAATCGAGGAAGAAGAAATTCCCTTTGTTGATCTCTCCGAAGAAGAGTAATCAAAAACCTGTCAGTTGGGCCCAAACCCATTGCAGTACATTGTGATTGAGAAGATAAATCACAATACTGACAGAGACACATGCAAAGTAAACTGCGCCTTTTGAAATCTGAATGGCATCCTCGCTTTCCTCATCGAAATAGCGAATCAGACCTGCGGCCTGCTGGATGTTGGGGCCACCCTTCTTCTTCGACTTCTTTACAGCCATGCGATTCGCCGACCAACCTTTCATATTTCAAGACGCCGAATCCGACAAAGTTGGAAAATGACCACTTTCAGGGGTCAAGTGTCTCGATTAGAACTACGCCGTTGTTGAATTCTACAATTCTACTGGCGGCATCCATTGCGGAATCTATTCCGTTGGTCATGAATAGTTCTCGACGGCGGCCATCTTCGGTTTGCAATACAAGTCTGTGACTGAGTTGTTCGAGGACTTTCCGATCGACGGTTTGCCATACCCAAGTATCTGATTCAATCGTCATTAGTGCTTCAACAGGTACCAGTGGACCTTGAGCTGCACCAGTACGTCGAGCACGATCTGTTAATTGTGTCAATTTAACTGCTGTTTCGACTGCATTTGTTCTATTTGTTTCGCTCGCAGATGCGTACCTGCGAGACGGCTTGCGCTGTGTTGTCATTTTGAATCCCATCCTGTAACCTGAGGTTACAATTCAATCATCGGAGACGATACAGGTATAACCGTTCGGGATAAAGTGATGGAGAAAATGTCTGTTTCTTCACTCCTCTTCTTCTCCCGATTGATGAATTCTTATGAGTAAAAAGCCAACCAATAATATGAGAATTAAAGAGGGGGGGATATACGACGACATGTACATTGAAATTGGCAATATAGACATCAATACAATGAATTGAACAAGGCGTTTATTCCATTCAATTTTAGGCCGGTATTCAGGCAATATTGCAAGATAAGGCATCACAATCCCTATGATAATAATTGGAAATTGAGTATTTTCAATCAATGTCATGTTCGGCAACAATGCGGGTGCTAAGAGAATCCCTGTCTGGAATCCCCATGCTTCGGGACGTGGAACAGAATCATATCCCATGATTGGAGTCAAAGCACCCAAAATTCCACACAACAATATCCATCCAATTGTCAATCGAGCGGCCCAAAGTACCTGTGGATATTCTTCTGTCGATGACAAGATTAAGCCTAATACAAGCAATAAAATTGAGAGTGAGAAAGTCAACAATAGCCCCAACCATCGCCTCCGATGAGCCACACCATGTTTTGCATAAATTCGCAATGCTGAGAGACGATGAGCCATGAGACCGAGGATCAGCCAAGCAATTGAATTTGAAGATAGATCAATCAGGACGATGGTGATGCTAAATGCAGCGAGAAGATGAGAAGTAGAAGCGGATTCAATATTGACAAAAGTGGGAATAACCAATGCAGACAAACCAATTCCAAGAAGCGGATAGGCTGCACTACGCCAATCCATCGGAGACGGGGTGTTCATGAGGGGTGTCGAAGAAATTTTTCCAAAGCCTGCCGAATCAATCCCCCATCCCAATATGAGAATCCAGCACAATGTCGACCATTGGTTTTGAGTCGTTGATGAGGGGACGATTGCTAAACCGATTGCGAAACCAAGAAGCAAACCGAGCATTTGC
The DNA here is from genome assembly GCA_030747475.1 of Candidatus Thalassarchaeaceae archaeon. Lineage (GTDB taxonomy): Archaea > Thermoplasmatota > Poseidoniia > Poseidoniales > Thalassarchaeaceae > MGIIb-P. Next base: position 2,578 of record JASLKO010000030.1, read on the forward strand.
CCATCCGGGCCATCAAAAATATGCAATATCCGGTCTAGCCCGGTGACTTCACTTGACAGATAACCAACCACTTGTGCGTCGGTCAAATCAATGGTCCAGAAAGCATGAAGACGGAAGATAACTGCAAATGAGACAATCAAAGCCGGAACCCTATGGATCCATTTTGGCATCCAATTCGTTGCGAGCAATAGAACGGGTACAACCAGTAAAGCGACCGTCAAAACCAGGTTCGTACCAGTCGCCATGTCGGTTCGTTTCACTGTAGGGTGTTGAAGGTTGGGCGGCGCCGATGCGCTGAAGTTCAGCATCTCTTCGCGCACGCATGGGCGAGATGATTTCCGATTGGAGAGCCCATGCTGCGAATAGTGAATTGGCCAAACTCGTAGAACAATTGCGGCCTGGTGAAGTTGATGCCTGGCTTGATGCCGCCACGCCTAGGCTACCCGAAACAGTGAGAGTAAATCCCTGTCGTGATGATGTAGAATGGACCCAAGATATATTGTCAGAAATGGGTGCAATCCCAATCAAATGGTTCACGGGTGAAGGGAGAGCATACACATTGCCTTGGGACAAATCAAGATGTCCTGATGAAACATACCGTTTGAAAATTCAGTGCCTCCATATGACCGGGCGAATTACGCAACAAGAAGCGGCATCAATGCTACCTGTTCAAGCGCTGGATGTACAACCTGGACATCGCGTTCTAGATCTGTGTGCTGCACCGGGTTCAAAATCCACACAAATCGCTGAAGCACTAGATGGGCAGGGATTGGTCGTTGTGAGTGAACCCAGTCCCGGGCGAGTGAATAATCTGGTCTCAAACACTCAACGAGCCGGACATCTCAATATGGTCGTTGTCCGTCAAGATGGACGACACTTCCCGAGGGTTGCGGAACCTGGCTTTGATCGAGTACTGGTTGATGCACCTTGCACAGGAAGTGGGACTACGCGTAAGAATACCGATGTTTGGACCAAATGGAATCCAAAACACGGTGCCCATCTTGCACGCTTGCAAAAGGGCATTCTGTCAAGGGGGGCGTTGCTCCTTAGACCAGGTGGAAAAATGGTCTACTCGACGTGCTCTATCGATCCACAAGAAAATGAAGAAGTTGTTGAAGAGGTTCTTGAGCGATTTCCATGGATTGCACTTGTTGATATTGACAGAAAAACAACGTTTCCTGGATTAAAGACTAGACCTGGGATTACAGAAAAAACACAATCTTGTATCCGTGTATGGAATGATGAGAATGACGGTTCCGGATTCTTCATCGCTGTCTTTGAACAAACTGAAACTGAACACGATTCTGCTCGCGCTACACGCGCGCACTCGCGAGATGAAGGTGTTGACCCCACCCCAATTGAACCTCGACCTGCGGGAAAAAAAGACCTGAAGATTGCCAAGGAAGATGAACTGGAATTGTTTGAAGAATGGGGTGTGGATTCGAATGGATTGGTCATGTGGCGGCGAGGACAGTTCGCACACATTAGCACGGAAGAGATTCACGATTGGATGTGGGCTGCGCCCAGACTCACAGCAAAAAACAAACTTTACCCTGGTGGTCATTGGCATCCAATGCGTGTGTTGCAAGCGGGACAACCTGTTTGGAAAATACGCAATGGAAAAAATCGATTGATTTCTACCGGCATCCACGGTGTTGGAAACCGTGTTACTCATCATCTAATTCAAATCGATAAATCCTTGGCAACGAGATTGTTAGAAGGTGAGGAACCTGGAAAGTCAACCTTGGGTGAAGAATTCCAAAACCAAAGAGATGGTGGCGTTCTCCTAGCATGTGATGGTGAATTCATTCCGGCGTGGTTGGCTGGAAAGTTAAGCTTGATGATGCCAAACCCAGACCAACAAATTCTCAAATGGAAATTGCAAATTCAATGACCATCTTCATGCGCCATCGATTCCTCGCAATCGATATGCAAGCGGACAAGGTGGGAGCATGGGCACCATTCTTTGTCGCATTCATTTTACTATCAATTGCAGGTTGGGGAATCTGGATTATCCCCCCTCATGAAGGGAGTATCGAAACGAGTTCCAATGAAAATCTACCCCGTTTTGTTGAACATTTTCCAAGCGATTATTCAAATGAAATTCCCAACGATGATGTCATTCGAATGGCATGGCATCCAGAAGAAAGCGATTTGGGGGTCGGAAAGACGGTTGACCGATATGTAGAACTCGGTGAATTACAAACTGTCGACCACCCTTCCATTCCTGCCAATGCTACGTTGCAAACAACGGTGACTTGGACTTCGCAAAACATGTTCAATATCACAGTTAAAATCAATATTTCTTCAGAAATAGAAAATGGAATGTTGAGAATTATCTTGATTGAAAATGAGGTCGAAATGTTTGGGAGGACACCGATGCAACATGCTGTTGTTAGACTCTATGATCCCACTCCCCTCGGAGAAGGAAATGGTACGATAAATCGTGAGTTGGGACTCACGAATGGACTCACAATAAACGACGCATCCAGACTCCAGTTGGTGGTTCTTTTATCAGATTGGATGACCGAAGAAAATCATGCACTTCTCGTAAGTGATTTGCCAATGGATGATTCAGGACCATCTGAAACTGGACAGCGGATGTCCACACTCATGGGTGTCGGAGTCATTGCTTTGGCGCTAGCAGCCATTGTTCGAGCCGAATGGAAACGCGAGGTTTTTCTCCCGAAATTACGTGGAAGTAGAGATGGTGAAGGGGAGCCGATCGCTTATCTCCGAATTGGTTTGCGCGATGTGAAAATTCGTGAAGTGAGGGTACTGCCACCTTGGAAGTTGGTCAGAGGTATTCGTGATATTGAACTCCCAGCAGGCACTGACAAAACCATCCCCGTGCGAGTTAAACTCGAAAAGGGACAAGAAGATGTCAACATTAGAATCATCGAAACAGAATGGAGTATTGAAGTCGATGAAATGGGTGCATGGGTTCTCGACCTCACATTGTACAAAGAGCCTGCAACATAGATTCAAAACCCACCGAGAATACCGCGAATTATGATTGACGACACCGATCGTCGAATATTGGCAGTCCTTTTGGCCGATGCACGAACTTCAATGCGCTCAATTGCAGAAGAAGTTGGTGTCGCACTTGGCACCGTTTCCAACCGTGTAAAACGGATGGAAGAAATGGGTGTCATCCAAGGTTATGGTGTCCACCTAGATGCTGAGAAAATTGGGTGGACGATGACAGTCCTTTGTGGCCTTCGTATTGAGAAAGGACAACTCATGGAAGTTCAACGAAGAATTGCAGATGATCCTCGTGTATTCGGAATTTATGATGTCACTGGAGAATTTGACTCAATGGTACTCGCCCGCGTACGTGATCGTGCACACTTGGATGATTTGTCTAAAACCGTCTTGTCGAGTGATGGTATCATTCGTACCGTAACACATGTTGTTCTAAACACGGTCAAGCAAGAAGGTGTAGGACTTCCCTGAGAAAGGGGTTACCCGGCCGAGGGTTCAAGAACGCTCGCGCGGCCGTACCGCTTATGGCCATCTCTGGATCAAGAGATGATGTGGATTCGGCAACGGCCGATAATTTACCACCACATCTTCGTTGGACCAATCTCCAACTTCGATTGGCGGCCAGTGACACCTCACCCATGCATGCATTTGGTCGATGGGAAGATCAAGCGCACCAACACCTCCCAGCAGCTCGATTGGCATTGTCACCTTGGAAAGGCGTTCTAATTGCTGATGAGGTCGGACTGGGCAAAACAATTTCTGCAATCCGGATTATTCGACGGTTGCATGCGACTGGCCAAACCGGCAGTGTGATCATTGCATGCCCTGGCTCTTTACGTTCAAAATGGCGGCAAGAATTGCATCATCGCGGGGATTTAGATGCCATTGTAGCCGATAGTGGGAGAAGGTTACTGGCCATTGCCAAACGATTGGCAAATGGTGAGCCCCGGGTCATTATTGTCAGCCATGGGGTTTTACGACGGGCTGCAACACTGGAGAAATTGATGGAATGCTTGCCACAAACAATGCTCACAATTGTCGATGAAGCCCATCACTGTAGAAACCCCAGAAGTCGCTTGCACGATGCTGTTCAGTTCCTCACAATGCGCAGTCAATATTCAGTCCTAATGACTGCAACTCCTGTCAATTTACGAGAAGAGGAATTGTGGATTCAACTTAGTTTACTCGCCCCCGATCGATGGCCGTCCATCGAAGCATTTTATCGCACGATGAGGCCGACTAGAATGCTGAATGATGTCCTCGATGGGATTGCGCAACCCATCCCAAATTTACCTCGAGCAGTTGATCGATTCCG
>JASLKO010000031.1 GCA_030747475.1 Candidatus Thalassarchaeaceae archaeon
CGGGTTTCGACAAGTGTCGTGATGTGTTGCTCGGAGAAATCTTCGTCGACTCCTAGATCACCAGGACCACAGGGTATACCATCGCCATTGGAATCTTGGAAATTGGATGCCAAAGATAGGCAATCACCATCATCATCGAGCTGACCATCACCATCAGAATCGCCCCAAGTGTCCTCGTCAACTAAGCCGTCGCCATCATTGTCGATACCTGCTTTTCCATAGTAGAATGCGAGTGTTTCAAGGAAATACATGGGTACCTCGTATGACATCCATTCTCGGGCATGGTGATTTCCGACGAGTTGGATGTCGGGGATGTCTGCATAATTGCCACAGTCACCAACGAAGTCGTTGCAATCGCCACCCTGAACACCACCACCTTCTTCTCCACCCTTGGTGATTTTCATCCAAGGTGAAGGATGATTGTAGAAATGGCCCTTGTAACTGTCAGCAGTCATTTCCATGCCGCGAGCATTAGTGCCCCCATTGAGACCTTCATGGAAGGACATGATGTAGGGATTTTCTTCCGCCAATTCCATCATGCGGTCTCGCATGGTGAAATAGTCATGATATTCCTTGAACTGTATTCGCTCATCGCCACCCCATGGATATTCTTCAGCAACGTAAGCATCACTCCAGATATCTTCGGGTGAATTGCCTGTATCTGGGTCATCTTGTGCATTGGTTGTCAAACTACCAGTAAGCATTGGAACAAGCATACAGAGGACTGCAAGAAGTGCTGGAATCCGGCGAGATGACATGGCGACCGAATCGTCGAGATACGTTCTCCCTTTCAATCGACCGCTCATGCGACCCGTACGGAAACGTCCCTTAGGGACGGTTCCGCTAAAAGATGCAAGCGAAATCCTCAACCACTCCACCCGAGTCGCAAGGACATGGACAGTATTGTCAAGATGATCCCCAACTGGGGTAATGAGGTGCTTGGATTCAACCAAGGTACACTGGTTGTGTTACTCGGATTGGTTGCTTTAGTTTTCAAATTGAGAATTATTGCGATGATAACAATCCCAAAGATGTTTCAATCATTGTGTGAGAAAAGTGCTGTTGCAAAGGAAGCCCTACAAGGTTCAAGCAAATCATTGGGGACCGCAATTGGTGCTGCTATCTTGTGGCGATGTAGCCTTGCTCTTAGCACCAGTGACATCGCAATGATGCCATCATATCTTGATTTCTGGTTGCCATCTATCGCACAGGTTGTGATGCTAATCGCCCTCATCACTTGGGCCCTTCGACTCACCATCATCGTACAGGCTGTCGTCGAATATTGGGATGATGATGACGAACTCGATGGAGCGGAACGCACATTGATTGGTGCTGTTGAAAGTGTTCTCCGATTTTGTATCGTTGTCTTTGGATCAATTTTCATTGCCGATGCACTCAATTTCGATTTGACGACGATGGTTGCTGGGCTGGGCATTACCGGTCTTGCGCTCGCGCTTGCAGCAAAGGACAGTATTGCGAATGTGTTTGGTGCCGTCACTGTGCTCTTGGATCGACCATTCCGTGTTGGCGATTGGGTTTTGATTAGTGGTGCAGAAGGTGAGGTCGTCAACATCAGTTTGCGAACAACACTCATCCGAACAAGTTTGGACACAATTGTGACCATTCCAAATGCAAACCTCACCAGCAAACCCATCGAGAATTTTGGAAAGCGACGCTGGCGTCGTTACCAACCAGTCATTTCCCTAGATCTGGATAGCGATCCAGATGCGGTACAAAATTTCACAGATGGTGTTGAAGACTTGATTCGAACAGATGAAAACACCATGAAAGAAGATTCCTCTTGGGCCAAGGTCACTTCAATCGCCAAAGATTCAATTGAAATTTCTTGCAACATTTACTGGGATGTAGATGGCGGAGCAAACGAAAAGGAAGCACGACAATTGTTCCTTCTAAACGTCGCCCGAATCGCGAAGGAAAACGGGATTGTATTCTACGAACCCCGTGTACGTAGAAGTACAAACTGAATCGGGGTCTTTTCATGTCCACCCTGATTTTGTTGCGTCACGGCCAATCGGTCTGGAATGCTGCCAACAAATTCACCGGATGGACAGATGTTGAGCTTTCAGAAGTCGGAAAGGCCGAAGCAGCCAAGGCGGGAGAAGATTTGTCATCAACAAAAATTGATGTCGTACATACAAGCGATTTGATTCGAGCACAGAGAACTGCGGCCATCGTCATGGAGCACAATCAAGCATCCAGTGATGTTCCCACACATCGTGACTTCCGCCTGAATGAGCGCCATTATGGTGCACTCCAAGGCTTGGACAAGGATGAGACTCGAGCAAAATATGGTGCTGAACAAGTACACATCTGGCGCCGCTCTTACGATGTTCCACCTCCCGAAGGTGAAAGTTTGGCCATGTGTGCACAACGAACCCTTCCATATCTGAAAGAGGCGATTATGCCCGATTTGGATGGTGGAAAAACCGTACTTGTTGCAGCACATGGAAACAGTCTACGAAGTATTGTGATGGAAATCGAAGGACTATCCAAAGAAGAGGTGCTAAGCCTGGAGATTCCAACTGGTGTTCCACGTATCTACACATACGAAGATCATGCATTCACCAGGGCATAGGGGCCAGATAACGGTACACTTTCTGCAGGACCCAACCAAGGCCACCCATGGCCGCAATGCCACCTAATTCTAATCCAGATGGAGATTGCGCTTCAGGATAAAATGCCCAATAGCAAATGGCAATCAATGGAACAAATGTGCAAACCATGGCGCCTGCTGCTATTGTTCGAACTCGGTACATGCCATTTTGAACGGTCGAAACATTGGCCAAAAATTGCGTGACATAATCCGGTTCATCCTTACCCCACGCCTGATGGAACAATCGCTGCTCTAGATACTGTTCATATTCCCAAATAATCAGGCCACCTCTGTGACCATCTAGGGCTTTGTGAGAATACCAATGTGCTGGAGCTGTCGACGTCCAACCTCGACAAAATGATCGCTTGTTTTCGGCAGATAGACCGATGACCCCCGCTGCAACATCTCTCAACGCAGGAGAGGGGGATGTTTGCGGAACAAGAGCATTGTAGATTCCGCCAACACACCCCGAAATAATCACTCTATCCTTGTGCAAAAAGCAATGCTCAAGCCCGAAGTTTCGATGTGTAATCGTCCCTTGTGTATCTGCAGAATGTGGGGCGCGCCATTTTGTGGCTGAGCGTGTCCGTGGTTCGAGAATATCCAAGCGTTTGTTCCAACTTCGTTCATCATTCGGCGTGGCTAGATTACGACCAGAGATTGTATGGAATCGACCCAGAGCCTCTCCGGCCATATCCAGATGTTTTTCGTCCATCGGCAAAGGTTTGAAATCAAATTTTTTGAAGACGAGGATGACGTCACGGTCTTCAATTTGCAAACCACCGATTGCAGTATGCAAATCACCACAACCCAATTTCGCCAAACGTTTGCCATGACCGTCCTCATCCAATGGCAAAATCTGGGCTTCATGATTCTCAAAATCGACAAGCCATCCAACTGAATTTGATTTGACTGAAAGCGGTTTGCCTTCAACCCATTTCCCCCATGTCGGGGAAAGGGCACTCCACCATTCACTGGAATCCAATTTCCCATCTGGCAAAATCATCGGCAAGCTATCCCATCGAACATGGAGCACATGGGCTGAGAATCCAGATGGTGCAGGGACCACAGCATCGGTTACTGATTTGGCAGCAACACTCGGATACCATGGTTCAGATTTGATGTCCACGATTCGCCCAAGGGTCTCATCCACATCAATCCTCTGCGTAGCAGAGGACAGATTGAAAGCGCTCCAACGATGCCTGGCCATTATGGGAAAGCCCACGAGTCTGCCATTGGCTGTCGACCTTGATGGGACATTGATTCTCACAGATATGTCGAGGGTGACCATTCGCCGAGTTGTTCTCCCTAGGTTCTGGTTGATTCCTTGGCTGTTGTTCTTGGAATTGACAAAACGCCGTGCAAAATGGAAGAGAGTCCTAGGGCGGAAACTGAAATTTGATCCTGCAGAACTGGTGTATCATGAGCAATTTCTTGAATGGCTCAAAGAACAAAAAGCAAGTGGAAGAGAGGTCATTCTCTGCACAGCATCAGAAGAATTTGTGGCCAAGAAAATTGCTGATTATGTTGGCCTTTTTGATGATGTCATGGCCAGTGATGGTGTGACAAATTTGCGTATGGAAGCCAAAGGTAAGGCACTTGCAGAACGTTATGGAAAGGGTCAATTTGCCTATGCAGGAAATTCCAGTCACGATTTGAAAACTTGGCCATATGCTGGTGAGGTCATCGTTGTCAATGCCAGCAAGAGCACCATCAATGCGCTGGGTGATCGTCCATCAATTGTGTTTGAGTGAATCGATTGACTGTGAGATTGACCAGTAAATCACCGAAGGCATAAACCACACCACAAAGCAATGGTGGATTCAGTGCTGTAAGCGATGTCCATGCCACATCTGCGTGCCACTCCCAATTGCCCAAATGTGTCCCCCACAACTCCATGGCCAAAGCCAACCAAGCCATGGTTGCATACAGACGGCGCTCTGGCCCCCATCGCATGAATCCAAGCAGAGCAACGAGTAGGATTAATCCGGAGGTGTCTACACCCTGATATGCGAAATATAGTGACAATGGCACGAATGGGAAAATCGACGGCCATGACCATTTTTCTGGCAGATGCTTTGAGAAACGACGACCTAAATCAAACAGAAACCAGTGTCCTGCTGGAACGAACAAAGGCATCAGGCCTTCGCGATATTCATACAGATGCCAAACTTCGGTGAAGAACAATTCCAATGGTGTGGCAAAGGCGAGGACCGTGAGCATCTCAATTCGCTCAAGTCGCTCTCCCCGTGCGAAGATGGTTGCAAATATGGTCCAACAAACAATGTCGACCATGTACTCTCCTTTGAAGGCCCATTCTGTTCCATTCTGATCAACCCACAAGCCGATGCAGATGGTGAGGATGTAGACAACCTCGCGGCGCATGCTTGCCCCACTCGGTTCATGCTATCAAGGCACCCGATTGCATCAAGAGGGGGGACGCGGTCGACTG
>JASLKO010000032.1 GCA_030747475.1 Candidatus Thalassarchaeaceae archaeon
CCCGAGCGTAGCATAGCCTGGCCAATGCACCTGACTGTAGACGTGAAATTCACGGTTGTAGACTAAGGCAGCCATCAGGGAATCGCTGGTTCAAATCCGGCCGCTCGGACCAACTACCACAAAGTGGATTTCAAATAGCCCTGAGCATAGCGAGAAATATGGAAGCGCAGACCTACTACCAATCGTTACTCGACCAAGGATATACGGCAGACCAAGCACAGCAATACACAGCACAGCATTATCCAGATTTTGTGGTCGCTGCTCCAATCCCTGCGCCGGCTCCAGTTCAACCCGCATTTCCAGAACCCCAATTCGACATGCCTCCTCCATCTCATGGAGTAGAATTTTCGCAACCTGAATCTGGAGGAAGTGGAACTGGAAACAGAGTCAAAATGATCGCCATCGCTTCGGTTGCTTTGTTGATTATTGGTGGTGGCACTGTTGGTGTACTGTATGCTGTTGGCGTACTCGGTGCAAAAGAGACCACTTTCGCTGACACCAAGTGGGTTAATGGTGAGGGGGGCATTGCGGTTTACCATGAAAACGGCACGTTGCATCAATACGATTGGTCCTTGGATAATCGTGTTGATGACGAAGGTCTTTGGTGGTCAATTACGACGTCATGGGAAAAATCTGGAGATGAAATATCCATATTATATGAGTATAGGAACAACAACGCAGAATTCCCTTATGATGAGAAATTCAACATTGTCATGAAAATCAAAATTGTAGACGATGTGATATTCATGAATGTTCTAGAGGCAACCGAAACCCGTGAGTACGATGATGGTGAAGTAACAGAAGAAGATATAATGGACAATATTGGTGAAACATGCCAAGCTAGTGTCAGTAAGAATAGCCTTGAATTTAATGGTGAATATTGGGATGGTGATGCCCAAGATGAATGGTATTCAATCGTCAATTCAGTCGAAAAACCAAGTTGGTGCGAAACTGAATTCAACAATGAGTATACATTCTCATTTAACAAAAATGACAATTTCTTTGATCTGACGCTTGAGAAAAGCAAGTATGAACGACTAATAATCAATGATATGAGATTCTTCATCTCAGTCAATGGTGGTTCTGAAATAGAGTGCTTTTACGATGGATACGATGAATGTTCGTACATACCTACATTTGGTAGTCACAAAATCAATCCTGGGAATGTCATTTCATTCGGTAGGTCTCAAGAATGGGATCTCGATTGCAGTTCAGGCTGCGATTTGGATATCCGCATCACTTCTGGTAACTCAGATGTTGATGAGGTTACTTGGGAATATGAGATTAGCAAAACGAACATTGTGTGGGAAGAGGACGAATCCTAACCGTTAGAACGATTTCAGTCCCTTGAGTTGAATTGCCCCCTATGGGGGCATGATTTCGTTTAGCGGGACGCTCATATAGGGGAAGCAGGTCGGCGGGTTGCTTCAAGGTGATACACATGGCACGCTCATTACATCATGCTGCTCGTGAAACGTGGAAGAGACCGAAGGATTCTATCCCTCGAGATTACCACCGTGACCGCATGGCTCAGTGGCGCCGTGACCCTGTCATCAACCGCATTGAGCGTCCGACCCGATTGGACGCAGCACGTCGAATGGGCTACAAAGCCAAGCAAGGTGTTGTCGTTGTTCGAACCCGTGTCCGCCGTGGTGGATTGCGCAAGTCCAAGATCAACATGAAGCGCAAGCCTAGCAAGATGGGTATGCGAAAAATCACCATGGCAAAGAGCATCCAGCGAATTGCTGAGGAGCGTGTCGCGCGAAAATTCCCGAATCTTGAGGTTCTCAACTCATACTGGGTTGGCGAGGATGGAAAGAACAAGTTCTTCGAATGTATCCTCATTGATCCAAGTCATCCAGCAATCCAGAACGATAAGCAACTCGGCTGGGTTACTGGCAACCGACATGGTGGCCGTGTATACCGTGGCAAGACAAGCGCAGGAAAGCGCGGTCGAGGTCTACACAACAAGGGCAAGGGTGCAGAAAAGCTCCGTCCTTCACTCAAGGCCAATCTAAACCGTGGCAAGTAAGCCCGATTTAGGCCCAATGTTGATGGACAGCCCCGTTTCACATTGTTCCAATGGGCGAAGCCGTTGCAACCGAACTTCGCGGAATGCCGGTCATTCTTCCCGATGGCCGATTTTTGGGAACGGTCCACGACATGGTGGTTGATTCCGATACCTGGAATTGCACTCATTTGTTCGTGACCAATCCACCGGCAGAATTGGTTGAAGATCGCATTCACGTGGCCATCCCTTGGCGATGGATTCGAGCCGTTGAAGATGTCATTTTACTGCGTTGGTTTCCACCCACACCGATTCCTCGAGAACCAGTGAACCCTTGAAATGGGATGGGTTTGCCCGGTTGTTTAGGGCGCGACCTGCGAAAGTGGGTGTCGTTCTGTTGAATCGAGAGGGAGATCAGTGTTTGAATTACACGTGCTCGGCACGTCCAGCGCTCGCTTTGCCCATGGCCGTTCAGTTTCTGGTTCAGTGCTGAGCACACCGGGCGGTTTGGCGCTGATTGATTGTGGAGAAGGCATGCAGAAACGCATGTTGGATCACAATAGGGCCTTGAAGTCGAGTGGTTCAGAGAGTCGTACACGCATCTCACGTATACGCGCAGTATTCCTGACCCATGGCCACTTGGACCATACATGGGGTTTGTTGCCATTGTTGCAAACCTTGGATTTGGATGGTCGACGTGATCGCATGGTGGTCATGGGACCATCGACAACCGAAGCCATCGAATGGGCCACACAACATCCTGGTGAAGCACCACCCGTGGAAAGTGGGATTTCATCGACTGATTTGGCCATTTTATTTTCACAGTGGCAAGCCATCGGCACCAAGGATGATGATTCATCCTACACGATTGATTGGGTTCTCCTTCCTATGGATGGAGATACTCCATTTGAATCACCAATTCAACCATTGGAAGGTGTGACCGTCACGGTTGTTCCAAATCACCATGGTGTCCCATCTTGCGGTTATCACTTTGAGACCAAAGGAAAAGCGGGTCGATTTGATCGTGCACGTGCAGATTCATTGGGGTTGTCTGAGACCCAAATTGCAGAACTTGCACAAGGCCAAGATTTGATGCATGAAGGTGCTGAAATCACAGCGGCAAGTTTTCGTGGAAACCCACGTCCAGGTTGTAGTTTGATGATGAGTGGAGATACAAAGTTTGGTCCCTCCGGTTTCGATGTAGAGAAGTTGCCAAGTCCCCCTCGCCTCTTATTGCATGAAGCGACCTTCTTGGCCGACAAGCAGGATAAAGCGAGCGAATATTACCATTCTACCGCAGCCGATGCGGCACGTCATGCAACAATGTGCAAAGCCAAAACCCTTGCATTGACACACTATTCAAGTCGTATTGAGCGACTTTCCGCTTCGATCAGTGAAGCTAGAGAACACTTCACTGGTTCCGTTGCAGCAACATCGGATGGCGATTGGTTTGAGATTGATTCAAACGGAGATGTCATCCACAATGTTCGCATTGAAAATGGCTGGAACAAGATGAATCTGTGATGAACCGCCATGGGCGACCTTCAAAGGTGAAAGAATCAAGCGAGTCAATATGCGACACGCGCGAACGGTGTTCATTCTGGTCGCACTTCTGGTTGTATCCACCCTTCCACTCACTTCTGCAACCGAAGGAAGAGCCACTGTTTGTGATACAACAGATTTGCAATCCATTCCCGATCCAATTAACATTCAAGATCAGAATTGCGAGAAAATCGCACTGGGTATTTTGACGCCGGGCAGCATCGTAGAATTCGACGTTAGCACCAATGCGAATTTTGATTTCTTGGTCTTCAGAAATGCAGCACTGCAAGTCTATGCGAACGATCAGTCGTATCGCTCAGCATCATTTTGGGCGGAAGAAACTGTCTTTGAAGACATGTCTGGATCTGGTCGCTGGCATTGGACGGTTCCCGCAGATGAGAGTGAACAGAATTGGTATGTTGTTCTCGATAATTTGGATCATCCCGGGGATGACGGAGAAGGGGCGCAAGGCGGAAGTTCGCTACAGATTACATTGAGTGTATCTTTCCCATCACAGAATTATTGGGACCTGCATGATGGTTTGGTGAACCTAGGCGTCAACAGTCACACCAAGTTAATCGATGAAAACACATTGATTCTGGATGAAGGAACGCAAATTTCCATCAGTGCCATTCCGCTTTCTGGAGATCCAGATTTGTTCATATTGACCGAAAACCAACGGCTCACCTATTTGGATGGCAATGCACCTGAATTTCGAGTCACAGGTGCTGATTTATTGCAAGTGACGACCACTGGTAGTGTGACTTGGACTGTGGATTCAGCACATGCCAACCAACCGCTCTATCTGTATGCCGACAATGAAATGGGTCCCACCGGAGGTGGTGATGGTTCAACCGAAGCTAGCTTTACAGTCATCATCACATTGTCGCCGGTCATGGATGCCACCATCACAGATGATGCGACAGCCACTCTTGATGTTGGCGAATCAGTGACGATTTCTGCCAATAATACACCTAATCTCTCGAATCAAGTCGATACTGCGAATTATGAATGGGATTTAGATGGGGATGGAAACTACGAATTGACAGGGACCCATACTGAGATTTCTTGGCCAACCGAAGGGACGTTTACAGTGAACATGCGAGCAAATGGTGTCGATGGACGAATGGATACGACTTCA
>JASLKO010000033.1 GCA_030747475.1 Candidatus Thalassarchaeaceae archaeon
TCTCCATGTATTGTCGTAACGCGACCACGTGGTTACACAGTGAAAGTCACGCAATGTTTCATGCGCCCCTAGTTCGAGAAATTCTTCCATGGTCCATTCAAGGGGTTCTGCAAGACCGTGCCCAGAGACATTGAACGTCCATCCATCAAGCTCAACCACGGGTGTGGAGCCATAGGTAAGCACAGGAAAGCGCTTGGTGAGGAACTGACCGGGTGGCAAACGAGGTCGACCATCCTCCAGCAATTCCTTGCTTGACATGGTTGAATCCAATAGCATCGACGATTTAAGGGAGGCGCACCACGGCGTTCTGCCGGAGGCCTTCCCTTGTCTGCAGACATCCTCGTCGTGTTCAAGAAGAACTTCGAGTCAGTGCATGACCGAGCGATGGATCAAATCCAGTCTGACCTAGAACACCTTGTCGAGACACGAGGCATTCGTGCGGAATTCACAGCACGTGAGAAAGTGCGTCATTCTGACTTCATTGGCCGGGATTTGGTCATCGTCGTAGGCGGTGACGGAACACTGACCAGTATCGCTCACAATGTCGGCGCAGATATTCCAGTTATGGGTGTTAACTCACACCCTCGCAGAGATGACCCCACTGGTTCGTTTGGATTCTTCATGGGGAGCGATCCTGATAACTTCGCCAATGATGTGCTTATGGCACTCGATGGGAGTGCTATAGACAACGACCTACCTCGGCTACAAGCGGAAATCGTAACCACCTCAGGAAACCGTATCAAATGCGATCCTGCTCTCAATGATTTGTTGGTTTCCAACACACACCAATACCAACCCAGCCATTACCGATTGCAGCGTGATGCCGATGGAATGAATGGCGGCATCGATGTGGTTCAGCATTCCAGTGGATGCTTGTTCTCCACTTTCGTCGGCCAGGGTGCTTGGTATCGCAATATCTGCAATATGGATGATCAAACCTTCTCACGTTCAGAGATTGACTCCAACTATCTGTTTGTCAGTCGGGAATTGGATGGCGAACAAAGGCGACCAGGGGAATACATGGCATGGACCGGTGAGCCCACCGTGATTACCAGCGACATGCACCGTGGCTACGTGGTGAGCGACGGTTGGGATGAGACACATTTCATCCGCGGTGCCACGATTACCATCTCGATGAACGGTCCACGTCTGCATTTACTGACTTTCAGAGAGCGAATCATCGACAAATTATCGCATTGGCTAGAGTCATAATCATCCGTCATGACTTTTTATTGCCGTGTTCCTCAATAGGGGTGTAGCATGACTGAAGAATCAGAATCAAACCTCCCGTTTGAATTGAAACCTGTTGAGTTTCGAGGCAGAGTCTGGGCTGTTTCAGAGTGGGTACCGATTCTGTGTTTCGTCATCATTGTTTTCAATGGAATGCTATCCTCTCTATTTTGCGGTTTGATTGAACTTGTTCTATTGTTGGGATTAATTGGGTATTTACAATCAAGAGACGAAAGCCCAATTTCCGGACAAGACCCAAATCAGTTCACTGAAAGCGGAGACGTTTCAGAATCAAAGTTACCCTCAAAGGCAGAAGCTGCTGAATGGGCCAAAAAGAATTCAGAATATTTCATGGCGTGGAATAAGCGTCAATACAAAGCATCCAAAACTTGGTTCGGACAAAAAAGAGAGGACTGGGCCGAATGGAAGCACCAGAGGAAAATGGCACGATACCAGATTATTGCAATGCCCGATCAAGGTGTGATGACCGCAGTTGAACAGGTCATGGATTCCACGGGAGATGCCCTTGAGGATGACGCGATGGCCAAGATGTTGGAGGTGGACCCAGAGTTGGAAACCGCTGAAGAGAACCCGGAAGAAACTGAAACTCAAATGATTGCGATACCCTCTGCCCCAACCTTCACATCTGCGCAAAAAACTGAATCGCCTCCAAGAGAACCCATGGTTGACTCTGATCGCGTACCCGGGTACCTGCGCAAGGCAACGAGAATCTTCTACAGTTTGCTGATTTCCTTCTATGCACTGGCAATGCTCAATTCTGCTTACGAGATGGGACTCTTCGATTTCTTCTACTCCGACTTTGTCGTCGAGAGGTTGGTAGGCGAGTATCCGGGTACACAGGTTGGCCTCAAATTCAGGGCTCTCATTCTGACCACGCTGTTCCTATGCACGTCCCTTCTGATGTTGATTGGGTATCGTCCATTCGTGACTATGCTCATCCTCTCAACAACGCTAGGCCTCTCGATCTTGTTGCGCTTGGATTTCTCGGACCCTATCGGAGACGGTTCTGCGCATCTCGTCAAAGATATTGCTTGGAGTCTCCTGTTCCTCGTCTTCTGTTCACTCACATTCTTTGCTAAAAATCCCGATGAAGATTATGATCAGGTAATCGGTAATATACCGCAAGAACTTATCAGTGCCTCAAGCAAGCAAGGTTCAGGTGGAAACATGGATATGACAATGCCAATCAAACCCAAACGCCCGCATCGACGAGCAAGACCCTTGTTGTTCTACGAGGGATTCTTCCTACTCTTCGCTACGGCTCTTTGGCCAACTGCTCTCTTTTGTCTAGCGGCCCTTGCCTCTGCTGACCTCAGAGCAGACTATGGATTACCTGGTGATTTCAACTCAGGCGCAATGTCCGGTCAGATGTTCTTGGGAATCCTCTTTTTCCTAGCGTTAGTGAGCACATATATCGTGTACAAGTATGATAGAGAGGCTCGTGACGATCCGATGTATGCTAAAGAAAAGGCGCACTACGTAGAGGCCATGGAGCATTGGATTAACATCAACAATGACTACTATGAGAGGGCCCACGCACGCTTGACTGCTGATTTGCCTTCAAAATCAGATGAAGAGTGAGTAGCATTCATGCCTCATGCCTGAATCCAAAGGGCGATAGCATGGGGCGCGAGGTATCAGGTCAAGCGGTGACCTACACGGAAGAAATCCACGTCAACACACCAGAACGCTACGAAATTCGCTGCATCACCGATGATGTTCAACGCATCATCCGAGAATCTGGAGTTACGGATGGACTGGTCCTGGTCAACCCTATGCACATCACCGCCTCTGTTTACGTCAACGATCTCGAATATGGCCTACACGCCGACATCATGGATTGGTTGGAAAAGAATGCACCCGCCTACGGTGTGGATGGTCGAGAGGGTCCAGAATACCGCCACCACCGAACCGGTGAAGACAATGGAGATGCTCATCTCAAGCGACAACTGCTCGGTCATCAAGTGACGATGCCCATTTCGGATGGTCGACTACACCTCGGTCCATGGGAACAGATTCACTATGCCGAGTTCGATGGGATGCGACCCAAGCGAGTTCTGGTCAAGATTGTCGGTGTACGAGGTTGATTCAATGACCATGCAGCGTTGTGGAATCGAGGCCATTGAAGCGGCCTTGGATGCGGGTGAAGATATCACTCGCGTACTCGCTCTGCGAGATTGCGAAGACCCACGCCTATCCGCTCTACTCGACCGATGCATGGATTCGGGCATCGATGTCATTCTCGGCTCAGAGAACGATCTATGGCGCATGGCTGAGAACAGCCCCGCACTCGCTTTGGCTCTCGTAGGCAGGGAACCTGAAGCGGATTTAGAGACCATGCTTGAGCGAGGCGGGCTCATCTGGATGTTGGCTGGAGCTCAATATCAAACCAACATTGGATATTGCATTCGCGTCGCCGAAGTCAGTGGTGCTAGCGGCCTCATCGTTACAGGTGAATGGAGTAGCGACGACCGTCACCGAATCGTGCGTGCGGCCATGAAAACCAATCGATTCATGCCTGTGGTATTGGGCTGCGATGGAATGGAAGTTCTGGAATCCTGGAACGGACGCGTGGTCGCTATCGAGGATGTTGGCACCGAGGAGCCCTGGGATGCAGATCTTACCGGTGATGTCATTCTGATTATTGGCGGAGAAAACGCCGGTATATCCGAAGATTTACTCGCTGCAGCAGATCAAGCGATTCGAATTCCGATGGCTGGATTTACTCCCAGTTACAACCTCCAAGCACCGATGGCTGTGGTTGCTGTTGAGGCCCTTCGGCAACGGCGCAGTTGACGTTCTAAGTTCGGGATTCAGTGGGCATGGCCGGGGAAAGATGAATTAGGGGTCCACTCCTCATCGTTTCATGGCAATGGCAGAGCGCGGTTCTTTCATGTGGGGTTTAATGTCGATTACACAGATTTGGTTGGCACTGAAATTGATGGAGGATGTTGAAGGTTGGTTGACAACTGTACTTGGAGCTTCAGGTGCAGCTTGTGTTATGGTTGCCATTGTTGTATTCCGTCAGGAACAGCGGGAATTACTCCTTAATCCTATGAAGGAGATACAAAAAGAGGTTCACCCAGATCAAATGTCCAAGCAAGGAAAGGGCATCTGGGTTGGCATCACAATGTGGTTCGCAGCAATGATTTTCGGTACCATTTTCCTGCCTTGAGGCTTGGTCATGCTCGATGACGGTTCTGACGAATTGATTAATGGGCTTTGGCCATTTATGAAAAGAGCCTTGGTGTTATTCCTCCCTTTTTGGATTTATCTTGTTTGCTGGAGTGCGGGCCTCCCATTGTTATTGTCTGCGATTCTATCCGGTTTGTCATTGTCAGGGATAATTTACTTTGAGAAGTTAAATTTGAAACGAAAACACAAGCCAGAATAGGATTGGGATAACGTCAATAAGTGATAGGCTGAGGGACATTTGGAGGAGAAAGTATGACCTTAGTAGATTGGCTATCAAACATCGTTGGGATTAGCGCTCCTTCAACACTTGAAATCATTTTTATGACCTGTGCATTTTTGGGTACAGCATTCTTCCTCATAATGATGACATTGATGATGCTGGGGGACGTTCTTGGAGGTGTCTTTGATTCTGTTTTCGATACAGATTTCAGCATGGATTCTGATTTATCCTTTGAATTGTTCAGCATTCAAGGACTTGCCGCAGCCGTCATGATGTTCGGTTACATGGGTATGTTCACTCTGTCAGCGACCGACACCGAGGTCTACGCAGTCCTCGCAGGTGGTTTAGCCGCAGTCGTATCGATGTATGGTGTTGGTTTAATGCTCAAAGGAATCTCCGATTTACAAGTAGATGGGACTATGAAACACGAAGATGCCATTGGCGAGCGTGGCGAAGTTTACTCCCGTATCCGGCCCAATGAATCGGGGGAAGTTTCTGTTGCCGTCGATGGTACCTTACGTATTCTAACTGCACGTGCAAAAGACAAAACCCTGCATATTAACACGGGGGAATTTATTCGAGTCATCGATGTGATTGGTTCAACATTAATTGTTGAGATATTGCATCCTGGGGATGAAATTGAAACAGAAGAGGAATGAGTGATAATATGGCAGATAGTGGCGTTTGGGGTTTTGGAGTAGTTTTTGCATTAATGTTGGTGTTGGCATTGATTTTCATCATGCTTGTAACACGTTACAAGCGATGTGCATCTGACGAAATTTTAGTTGTCTTCGGGCGAGTGAAAGGTGGTCGGGCATCTCGTTGTATCCACGGTGGTGCAACATTTGTGATTCCCTTGTTTCAGGATTACAAGAAATTGAGTTTGGTCCCGATGACCATCCCGATCAACCTGACAAATGCATTGTCCATGCAAAACATTCGAATTCACGTGCCATCGACATTCACCGTCGGTATCAGCACTGATCCTCTAATTATGAACAACGCTGCAGAGCGCCTGCTTCACTTGAACACAAACCAAATTAACGAGATGGCCTCGGAGATTATCTTCGGTCAGTTGCGTTTGACAGTCGCTTCTTTGACGATTGAGCAGATCAATCAAGACCGTGACAACTTCCTAGAGCGCATCACGCTCAACGTCGGTCATGAATTGCACAAGTTGGGTCTATACCTCATCAACGTGAACATCACCGATATTACCGACGACTCCGAGTACATCGAGAGCATCGGTAAGAAGGCAGCTGCCACTGCAGTCAACGCAGCAAAGGCAGATGTCGCAGTTGCAGACCGCGACGGTGCCATTGGTGCTGCTGAGGCTAACCGTGCTCGTGACATTCAGGTTGCAGAGAACGCAGCCGAGGCCGAGAAAGGAAAGAAGGCCGCAAGTGCAGATCAGCGTATTTTCGTTCAGAACCAAGAATCATTGGCGATTGAAGGTGAGAACACTTCCAAAGCGAACATTGCTGAATACAATGCAACACTCGCTGAGAAAGAAGCCGAAGCCATGCGTCGTTCTGAAGTCGCATCAAGAACAGCCGAGATGGAAATTCAGAAGGCACAGTATTTGCTGGAGCAAGAACGTCTGAAGGCAGAAGAAATCGTACGCGAAGAAATCGCCAAGACACAGATTGAGATTGCAGCCGAAGCAGAGGCTGAGCGCCAGCGCCGTATCGCTGGTGGTGAAGCAGACGCAATCCTAGCTCGCTATACCGCAGAAGCTGAAGGTATCCAGAAGGTTCTGGAAGCCAAAGCATCCGGTTACCAGATGCTTGTTGCAAGCGCTGGTGGAGACGCCAAGGCCGCAGCAACCCTACTCATGGTTGAGAAGGT
>JASLKO010000034.1 GCA_030747475.1 Candidatus Thalassarchaeaceae archaeon
CCGTACTGGAACCGCCAGTTCAATGATGGGTGATTGGGATGATTACGCTGCAAATGTATCTTCGATTGCAACAAAACCAACAGATGTTGCAATTTTTATTCCGTTGGAGAATATTTCCTTTGCCCCTTCCACGACCTATACCGTTGAAATCACATTATCTCAGTCCGGTGATCCATGGGAACTGGACTCAAGTCAAACATATCGTTTTTCAATAATTTAGGCTCACTTTCACTGGTTTTCGGGGCACTGCTCCACTTTCACTTTCAATTCACTAGCACCCTCATGCAAATGGAGGTAGTGCGGATGCCCGGCCAGTGGAATCTACAAGGGATGCAAAATGCTGAACGATAATACATTGGAAGAACTGACTGAAATGATGCAATCACTGGCCAATCGTGTGATTCGAGGAAATATGGGGGCTGCTACAGATTTACTTTGCTGGACTCCTCTTGCACCATGGATTCGTGCCTCGCGTCGATCGAGAATTCAATCTCAAACACATGAAGGCAGATTGCGGGAAAAGGCTAGCATACTTTGTGAAAATGCAACTCGTGATCACGCTGATCTTCTCGTCTCAGCCTGGAACTAATCATTTTGACAGATTGGAACAAATCGATGCTGTCATTGCATCGAGTTGGAGGGATTCCCCACCACCTTCAACAAGCCGGAAATCGATTTCTGCCATCATTTCAGTAATTTCGAGTTTCTGCATCTCACTCAAAAATTCAGCATTATACAATGCTCTGTGAAGTTGATTGACTAAATCCGTTCCAGCCAATCCAAATTGATCGAGAACAGATCGAAGTCGGCGTCTTGCAGGGTGGAAACCATCTTCCTTACATGCCAAGAGATATCCATGTAATTCTTCGGGGGGTGCCGTTGCCGTTGTTTCGTAAATCAAACTTCGAGTCACGTGCGTATCCAAACTGGCACTCACCTGTAATGCGGTAATGGCTCGGCGTAAATCCCCAAGGCTCACATGAACGATTGCTTCACAAGCATCATCTTCAAGTTGAATTCCTTCAGATTCAGCTACGGATTGAATCTGCATTCTAACCTGATCATCAGCAAGTGGCCGGAAACGGAACACTGCACACCTGGACTGAATTGGTTCAATGATTTTTGAGGAATAATTACATGATAGGATAAATCGGCATGTTTCTGCATATTGTTCCATAATTCGCCGCAGGGCACCTTGCGCATCAGCGGTCAATGCATCGGCTTCATCAAGAAAAATGACTTTGAATTCGACACCAAGTGGTGAGGTTCTGGCGAATTGTTTGACTTTGGTTCGAATACTTTCCAGTTTTCGCTCATCACTCGCATTCATTTCCAGTAAATTGTCACTGGACCTTTCACCAAAAACATCGGCGCACAATGCGAGAGCTGCTGTTGTTTTTCCAGTCCCAGGTGGGCCGGCCAATAGGAGGTGCGGGAATGTCCCACCATCTGCATAAGCAGCCAACCGCTCGACAGTTGCTGATTGCCCTCGAATATCGCGAACCGTCTTGGGCCGGTGCTTCTCAACCCACATCTTCGACATCCGAATCAAACCCTGTTTTTGGCGGGCGTCAATGAACCTATCTCTCTTGCATATTTCTATGATTTTTTGTATGCATTGACCATACATAGTATGGTCGATGCACCGCAACCCCTTAACAGTAGATTGACCCGTCCTGCTCCGAGGCCCATGACGAGTGAAGCGAGGAACTGGAGTACAACCACAGGTGCAATCCTGATGGTGAGCTTGATGCTATTCAGCACATGGATACAGGTAATTGACAATGAAACGAACTTGGAAGAGGCTCCAGTTGCACGTTTTTTGACAGCGAGTGATACGCTGACAACCGATGCACAAACGAATTCTAGCCAACCTTCCACCAACTATGGCAGTGCCCAAAATCTGTTGGTTGGAGATTATCCAATTTTCACCAATGCACGAATTTTGGCCAATATCCCATTGACCCTCAGTGACGGTGGCGTTTTGCCATCAACTGCAGTGGTTAGCGATGCGATTTTAGAACTGCGTTGCCGAAAGATTTCCTTCTTGGATACAGGCGATACTGCCCTTTATCCTGCTCGATTGTTAACTGATTTTGATGAGTCCAATGCGACGCACAATGTCAGTGACACGGGCGCTCCTTGGAACATCACCGGCGCCAATGGTGTCGGTGTTGACCGTGCACATTGGGAACCTGGTGACATGAATACTGTAGGGAATAACCAGGTCCGGGTCTTCAATTTAAATCTCACATCGTTGGTTCAGGATGCCTTACGAAACGGCGAATCGAACATGAGCATCGTCATTTCAGGTGTTGGTATGCCCGTTTATTGTGCATCAAGTGATCATCCGACGAGCAGCGAACGGCCTGCGATTGATTTCGAATATACACTGGGTGTAGCGCCCAATCAAGGTAGCATTGTAATCGCCGGTCCTACGGATGGAGAAATCATCGCAGATCCGTCTGAACTACTGATCGCACCAGATTACAGTCCAACGATTTCTTGGAACAATCTATCCTCTAGCCATGTTGAATTACAATTGTCATCAGGTGACGATTTCCGTTCAGTAGATGATGAAACACGCATTTGGAATTCATGGGCAGATCCTAGTGACTTCTCCATGAGCAATGGTGAATTCACCACTCCATCTGGTGAGGCCAACCTATTGAATGGGACTTGGGTTCATTTCAGAATGCGTTCAGTAAACAGCTCGATTCTAGGGCCATGGGTTGAAGGGTACTTTGGATTGCCATCTGAACTTGGAGCTCTAAATGGACAAGGGCACGCTGAAATTTTACTGCGCAATGATTCGATGAACCTTGGATTTGGAACAGTTCACGACACCTGGGTCATGGATGGAAACACATCCTACAATGGAAATGACGACTATCGAATGCGAATTGGGCATTCCAATGATTCTACCGAGGGGAACATGCATGCATTCATTCGAGTGAACATGGAACAGGTCCCGATTCATGACAACGTCACCATTCATGAAGCGACTCTCAATTTGCGTCGAACAGATCGAACTGGAGAACCAATGGTCTCTGCTTGGTTGATGGATTCAAGCACTGGGCACGTGTTCAAAGAACTCGACTATGCGAACCGTAGCAATGGCGTCACTTGGAACAATGGTGGGATTGACAATATCGATGGAAAATCAATACTAGGTACTGTGAATGGCAATCAAACAGGGACATCAACTCTCACCTTTGACGCCACATCCTATGTACAGGCTTACCTGAACAATGGTCACACTGGTGACATGGATTTCTTGGTAAATGCAATCGGTCTCGCTGGTGAAGAGATTGAAATTGCAACAGGTGATGAGCCATTCTCATATCGTCCACACCTGGACATCACCTACTCTTGGGGTGATTCAGTATCGACAACGGATGCTGATGTATTGTCTCCAGCAGATGGAAGTGCTGCATGGGATGTTGTTGCCTGGGGCTTAGAAAGTACAACCACACCTACGATTTCGTGGGACCCTTCGGTTGCATCTCATGCCAATGGAAATCCAGCTGATGTCGTGATTCAATTGTTCCCGGACGGATTGGGTGGCGCGATTCCAATGACAGCAGATAGCCGTGAAGATGGAGGATTCGACCTCACAAATGGAGAATACACCATACCCTCCTCATGGAATTTACAGTGGGCCAATACATACGAATGGAGAATGTTGATGGTTGAGGACGATGAACAGAGCGGATGGTCTAGTTCCTCTTTCCTCGTCTCAGAAATCAACTCCACGAGTTTGGGTGGTGGCGAGCATGAATTGCGTTACAGACACGGAAATGGCACTGCCATGAGTCTTGAAGAATTGCCGAATTGTGCCGATTTAACACTTGAAGGAGGGTTGGCATCTGGAATGAATCTTGATGGACAAGATCTCACAGTGTCTGACAACCAAGTCGCCTTGCTCAGTTGTGACCTCTCTAGTCACGCAATGCCCGATGGTTTGGCCATTGTCTCCGCAATTATCCGTGTCAAAACCCTTCAGCAGTCGGGCATTGGTTCGTTTGCGATTCCAATGACGATGTATGAAAGCAATGTTCACGATTGGAGTGAAAGTTCGGCCACTTGGAACACAACAGATGGCAGTACACCGTGGAATGCACCTGGTGCTAGCGGTACAGAGCGAGTACAATCACTCGACACCACCGACATTAGTGCTAGCAATACATGGTACGAATGGAATGTTACTGCTGCGGTTCAAAGTGGAATGCGAACCGATTCACAAATTGATTTCATTTTGGCTTCAGACAGTTGGAATGCGGTTTCATTCTATGATCGTGGCAGTGGCTCTATGCCCGAATTGGTCATCATATACACCAACGGCTCCAACGCTGCACCCAATGTACCAATTGACCTGTCTCCCGCCAACGGAGATTGGATTCTAAGTGGCGACTATACCTTCACAGTCGACCAAACACCAACGCTTTCTTGGAACGAGACTGGAACACCCGCTGCCAATGCGTGGCAGGTTCAAGTCGACGCAGACAGCAGTTTCAGTTCTAGTTCACTTTTGACGTTCTCATCGTGGATCGACACCAGTTCCTTCAGTGGGACGTCATTCACATTTGGCAGTGATTTGTCTGCAGGGGAGGAATTCTATTGGCGCGCTCGCGGAATTTCCGCAACAGGCCAAATCGGGCTTTGGTCTGCAGGTACTAGTTTTGTCATCCCAGATTTGGACGTGAATCAAATTGATTCAGACACATACAAGGTCAGCATGGGACATGGAGATATTTTGTCTGATGGCAGCATGCCTTTGTTTACCGACACATGGATTTCGTGGGCATCTTCTAGCTTGAATGATACTCATGCTGATGAAGACACCCTCTTCATCTCAGGAACATCGAGTGCTCTCATCGAGATTCCCATTGATGGAATCGGTGCATTGCCACATCCCTCAAATGCCAAATTGGTCGGTGCAAGCCTCAGTTTCCAAGTCTTGACCAACAACTCAAGCACACCTTCAATTGCAATCTATGAAACCTTGCAAGATTGGGATTCTTCAGCTACTGGGCTTGCTTATGATGGCACAACAAACTGGAGTGCTCTTGGAGGTACAAGCATACAAGATCGCTCAGAATGGGTTGATGTTGTGGTTGATCAAGCAGCGAGTTCCCTAATGCACATGGATATCACTGAAATTGTTCAAGCGGCTATGGTACGTGGTGATGATAGCGTGGGATTGATGTTGAGTGTTGAAGCGAATTCAAATGATCAAATTGTTTTGGCCAGTACCGAGACACAGTTCGATGCCAATGAACCCGAACTCTCTCTGACTTGGCAGAATGGGACAGCAACATCTCCGACTCAAGCCGCAACGATCCTTTCACCTGCAAATGGGGATATCCTCTGGGATTACCCCTCGATGTTATCCGATGACAACCCCAGTACGTCTTGGAGTCATCCAGCGTCTGCCAACTTGACCGCTTGGAGAATCTATTCCTATCCGACCAACGATGGCCCATGGGGTGGTGTCACAGTCATCGACAGTCGGACCTGTTCGACTTGTACGTTTGACATGTCTAACCTGACCATGGTTGACACAAATTCGCAGTTTGGTCAAGATGACGAATATTCGTGGGTCATTCAGCCCATTCAAGATGGAATGTTCGGTCCACGTTCAGTGGTTGAGAATTTCATCGTACCAAATGACATTGGCGATTCGGTTAACGGTACCGATTACTGGGTCGAATTGACCAATGGAAATGCATACTCTGCCGGCAACCTGTATGATGTTGCAGAAGGTGCATACATCGATTCTTGCAATCCAAATACTGCTTACGGAACAACAGCCAGCCATCAATCGATTGGAGCCTCGAATGGTGGCCCCGCTTGTACGAATGCTGGCCATGAATCCCGCTCTTTGTTGCAGTTCGATATTTCCAATATTCCAATCATGGACAACAATCCATGGCAGGTTGTTGAAGCCCACATCGAAATGTATCGGCTGAGTGGTTCGAGTAACTACAACACAAATGTCTCCGTATCCAATGTGCACTGCAATTGGGCTGAAGGCACCGTCACATGGAATGATTGCGCCACAAACAATTCTTGGCAAGCTCCAGGTGCATATGGCATCAATGATGCTGAAATGCCTGTTGAAATGACAAATGTCAGTGGCAATGGTTGGTATTCCTGGAACGTAACCCAACTCATGCAGCAAGCGCACATGACTGGTTCTGACACACTCAACCTTTTGTTTGCTTCAGAGGATTCGAACCTAAACGCCCGCCACTCTTTCATCAATGAAGATGCGACTGGTGTTTACGAAACATTGAGGCCAATTATCACGCTAACTTATCGCGCTGGCACACAATCAATGCCATCTGCACCGTCATGGGATTCTGGATTGACTGCAAACGGTCCATTCACATCATGGGATTTGAACTCACTACGCCCAACCCCGTTGGACCCCCTCCCCTCTGCTTGGACACACTCTTCGGCCAGTACGATTGACTCCTGGCAAGTACAGTATGCCAAGAATGATCGATTTACTGATGACACATGGATTTATGATTCAAGTGATACAAATACATGGCGAAGTGCCACATTTGACATTGCCAACTTGACAATGCATGAATCCGCCAGCTCAGGCCAAGGTGATCACTGGAACCATCTGCGAATTCGAGCTGTACAAGATGGTGTTTACAGCAATTGGTCCGCACCTTTCCAAGCCCGTGTTCCAGATGAGCAAGGTAGCGATGATGGTGCAGGAAATTTCACTGTGACAATGCAGCGTGGAGCCGTATTCGTCGACACAGGTGTATTGCCAACCATGCCTGATTCGTATGTCACATCAAACACATTCGGTCAGACAACAAATTATGGTTCAGCGACCACCATTGCCGTTGGACTTGATCCGGCTGACTCAGCGCATGATGCCGTTGGCCTAGTCTCAATTGATTTGGCAGAGTACCCATACCCTGCAACCATGTTGCCCACTTCGGTAACACTGCGAATGTATGTGGCGAGTGTCGTTGGAACAGGTGCACATAGCATTGCCATTCACGATTGTTCTGGATTTACAGAATCAAGTGTGAGCTGGAACAATTACAACCCGAATACACAGTGTGGTTCAAGCGCATCGTCTTCGATGACTTCGACTAGCACTACATCTGGCGTATGGTACGAATGGGATGTCACTAGCATCGCTCGTAGTGCATGGGCAGGCAGTGGTGTCATGAACATGGGATTGCAAACAGGTTGGGCTGGAACTGTATACTTCAATTCAGCAGATGGTTCAAGTGACTACGCGCCAGAATTGGTTGTCGATTATGTTGACAACCCAAACAATGCTTCTTCACCTGCACAGGTATCGCTTCTCTCACCTGAGCAATTGGAAGTCGTCTATGAGGTTGGACAACATACTTTGGGCATCGAATCAAGACCAGTCCTGACATGGGACTCGCTTGGAGATGCAACCGGGTATATTCTGATACTCAGCAATGCGAGTGGATCACAGACCTACAAGTCCTGGGATTCCAACAGCAATTCAGGATTCAATTTGGGAGCAACCGCAGCAACTCCTTCGACATGGACGCCTGGATTTGATATGGCGACTGGCGAAATTTACACATGGTCTGTACAGGCTCTGAATGGTTCAGTGCCTGGGCCAAGATCTGTACCTTGGACATTTGGTATTGGAAACCCTGACATCACCTATGTTGGGAATCACGTCTACAGTATCGAAATTCAAGAAGGCTCAGATGTTCAGACTCTTGGACATGTGCCCATTTGGGACACATACATGAGTGAGGGTTCTGCCAATGATGCACACGGTGCAGATAGTACTGTTCACATCGGTACTGGATGCGAATCTGTAGCCGCAAATCGGTGCTTTGGATTGTATGAAATTGACATGGGGCAAATGGCGCCTTTGGGCCAACTCCCTGTCAACACCCACTCGGCTCAACTTTCCATCTATGCTGATCAAATCAGTCAATGGAGCGTGGCCAACTATCTCGACCTTACCGCGTATGCAGTCATCAATCCAAATTATGAGGAAGGAGGTGCCACTTGGAATTCTGCTGCAACAGGTTTCAATTGGACTGCAGCTGGAATGCAATCCGGTACCGATTACATCGCAACTCCATTGGACACCGTTCGTGTGATGAGCACCTTCACAGGAGGTTGGCTAGACTTCGATGTGAGCGGTGCAATGACTACGATGAACGGCACGGTCACCATCGTCATCATGGGCGCAACAAATGCAGGCCATATGTTGATAGATGTCAAATCGAGTGAATCCGTTTCATCCGACAAACCGATGCTTCATTTCAATTACACATTGGTTGATTCAATCAGTCTTTCAGGCCCATCAACAACAACTGCAGATGTCGATGTCCAATTCTCAGGCTCATTGCTCGATGCAACTGGAAATGCCCTTGCGGGTGATGTCATCTGGTCCTGTAGTGATGGGACCATCGATGCATCGGGACACTTCACCCCTGATCAATCAGGTGTCGTCACAATTTCAGCCGCCTATGGTCAAGTCATAGAATCTGTGAACATCACAGTCACGGCAGGTTCACCTGTCCAATTGGTGATTGTTCCATTGGCCATCACAATGACTGCAGATGATACATTTACACTCAGCCAAATCAAGGTCATTGATTGGAATGGAAACGAGGTCCCAGGTCAAACAATCAATCTTGAGATCAGCAATGGTACGCTGTCCACAGGGCTGACTTTGACAACGCCAATTTCGACGGATGTCACTTGGACACCATGGACTGTGGGTCAGCAGTATCTCAATGCAACATGGTCATTCCAACCAACCATCTCAATTCCAATTACTGTGAATGTGGGCGCTCCGAATTATTTCGAAATTGTTTCCGCACCAAGTATTGAGGCCGGAAATAGCACCAATTTTGCAATCAACGTCTTCGATCAGTGTGGAAACCAAATGGACAGCAGCCTTGGTGGAGTGCTCACTTGGAGTGCTGAAAACGGGGTCATCGACAATTCCGGATTGTTTTCTGGAGATCAAGTTGGCAACTGGAATATCACTGTCGACAGTGATCTAACCATCTCAAGCACGACCAGTATAGAGGTTACATACGGTGACATTGCTGATTTGGAAGTCACTGCAGTTGGACCGACCAACACGATCATCGTCACAACCTCAGGTACGCTTGAGAATATATTGTTGACCGCAGATGATATCGTTGACTTCACCGTTGTAAGAATTGATGTTCAAGGAAACCGCGAAACGGTAATTTTGCCACCCTATGCTTGGATTAGCTACGATGGTACCCTACAATTTGGAACCGAGACTACTTCTTGGGATGCATCCGGCAAGGGTTCATCTTGGGTCAAGGTCACGCTTGAAGGCCTTGATGTCACGATTCCGATGAATGTGCTAGAAGGTTTACCAGTATCGATTGAAGCCCAACCACCGAACAATGATCCCGCCAATTTAGTATTGGTAAGTGGAGGTTTTGAAGGTATAGTATCCGCCAGAGTTTCAGATGCAGATGGCAATCAATGGTATGTTTCAGCAACAGCTTGGACTGCAGCAGATTCACAAGCCGATGCTTGGTTGACGCCGGAAGGTATTGATGCTAGATTTGACCCACAAATTGTAGGTGATTGGAC
>JASLKO010000035.1 GCA_030747475.1 Candidatus Thalassarchaeaceae archaeon
GTCGTCCCTCCAATGGGCCAAGTTGGATTTGCCGACGACCCACTAACTGAAAGTGCACTCCCATCTTCACTCATCAATGCAGAACTGACTATTTCCTGGAACGAAGATGATGTCTGGGTAGGTTTGATCACTGAAGAAGAATATGAAAAATGTCAACCAAGCAATGGAATGTCACAAACATGTATTGGAACCAATTCCGTCACCTATGCGGCTGGAGGTCCAAATTCACTTGGAGATAAATCATTCACACACGAAATTACTGGAGGGGTGTATTATCCAGTAGACGGTGGACCAAGTTCAGACATCGCTGGTTCAACAATTGATGTTGAATTCACCGTTCATGTGACGTTTGCTTGGCCAGTCATTACTTTCTTGGGTCTACTGGGCAGTGGACTGCTGGTAATTGCGCAACGAATGTGAAGAATTGATGTGGTGAAATGACTGGGTTCCGAATCGCAGTAACGGGTACACCAGGGGTTGGTAAAACTTCATTTTGTGCTCAGGCAAAATGGACAGCCACCTGTGTCAAAATTCTTGCAGAAAAACACGATTGTATTGACCCGATTGATGAGGATGAATCTATGCCGATTGATATTGAACAATTGGTTGAGAAATTGAATTGGTCAGGTGATGACATACTACTTATCGACGGTCATCTTTCACATCTACTTCCTGTTGACGCAATTATCCTTCTTCGATGTCATCCAGACACATTACGAAATCGATTGATTTCTAGAGAATATTCCGTTGAAAAAATCAATGAAAACATCGAGTGCGAATTGATTGGAGTCATTTCTGCTGAATGCCAAGAATTACCCTGTCTTGAATTAGATTCGGACAATGGGCTTGAGGCCATGATTGCGGATGCTGAACGCTGGATAACAGATGGGTTCAAACCGCATAGACCAAACGAGCCTATCGATTGGATTGCCCAAATCCATGGAGATGATTGAATGGCATTTGAAAAGGCGAGGGAAAGTCACACAAAAATGCTGAAACCATTTGTCGATAGAATGTCAAGGGTTGATCCAGCTACGCTGACATGGATTAGTGTCATTTTTGCTGCTGGTTGCTGCTATCTATTGGCAACTGCAGGTAGAGATTCTGATGGTGGTTGGAGACTTATTGGAGCTTTCATTTTGCTATTCGTGGCCGCTGAATTGGATGCACTAGATGGCGCGGTCGCAAGGGCATATGGCAAGGTTTCAAAATATGGTGATTGGCTTGATCATACGATTGATAGAGTGGTTGATTTAGCCCTATTAATTGCCATTGGAATCAATGTTGCATGGATTTCTGTCCCTTGGCTAGGTTGGGCTGCCGCCACCATGACATTACTCGGATCTTACATGGGAACTCAGGCACAATCTGTAGGACTTGGGCGGAATTATGGTGGCTTCAGTAGAGCCGATCGGATGGTCACCACATTTGTCGGCATTTTTTTAGGTGTAATCATGGCATTTCAGGGTACTCAAGATATCGCCATTCCAGAGGCGATTGCCGATGTAATTGGGTTTGAAGGAATCAATGCACTAAGCGCTGTTTTGGTGATTTCATTGGCCGGAGGCATCTGGACATTCATCACACGTGCTGTATCTTCGAGGAAAGAACTTCTTGACGGCGAATAAGATGTACTAATCCAACCCGCCTATAGGCGGGTTTGAAGCCGTCAGACTCAAATGGGCCACAATGGCAGGGCGAAGCCGAGGCGAAGCCATGCGTAAGACGAATTCTCGTGTTTCAATGCTATTGATTGCCATTTTGCTAGGGTCCCTAATCACTTGGGCACCACCGGTTGCTGCAGCGGGTGCAGGTTCTAGTCCCGATGAACATTTGCAAGCCCAAAGCATCACAGCAATGTTCGATAGTCAAACTGAATCAACCACTGTGTATTGGAGCAATATCGTCACCAATGATTACCCGACAATGCAACAAATGCAAGAATCAAGATATTTGGTCTATCGACACAATGTACCACTAAATGATTCGGTGGTCCAAAATCTCAACCCATGGGCCAATGTTTCAATGTGCCCATCTGTTGATGTTGGTACATGTTCAGGACGGACATTTCAACACACATATCCGCTACCAGCTGGAACCAATGGAACCTATTTCTACGCCATTGTGAGTTATTTCGAAAACAATGATGATGAGGATAGTACAAACGATTACGAGTATACACTCGGCAATACAACCTATTCACCAACATACGTTGGAAATTATGTTCATGGAGAAGCGAATCTCACCGAGGGCATCATTGAATTGACCAATGATATCACAGCACCATTCTTTGTTCAAGCCAATTATGTTGAATCGGCAGCGGCAACTGATATCAGTTGGGTTAACCTAAACACGATTGTACCTGATCGCCTACCTGAAGTTGGTGAAAGCGCATACGAAATTTTGGTGTATCGACACACTGAACCGGCATTGAGGGCTACGTGGTCTACAATTGCAACTGAATTAATTGCACAATTGAGTGCAGGTGATACGACCTATCGATACATGGTTCCTACCGATACCGATGCGGATGTGTTTTACTCAGTGACATACTTGTACATGGGTTATGAAGATGTGCGATTTTTGGGTACAAACACACTGGCAAACTCGATTCACGAAGATAACGTTGCACCAGAGTCAGTTCAGGGCGTCACCGCTGAGTTCGTAGCTGAACCTTCGGGAGGCACTGGAAATACAACAATTACTTGGTCAGATTTGGGAAGTGAAAGTGGAGAGACATATCGAATCTGGCGTTCTGGATCACCAATTAACAATACGGGCGCCCCTGGGGTTGAGCTAATCGGCACTGCTGCGGACGAGGCTGAACAATATCAACACGAAGTAGAACGAGGGATGTTGGGTCTAGCTTACTACGCCGTCACAGCCGCAGATGTAAATGGAAATCACAACAATATCGTGGCGGAAAGTGCTGCTCTACAACTTGAAGATGCTATCGAAGAAGACACATTCACCCCATGGATTGCTGAACCAACAAACGTTTACGCAGAATACTTGGGTGGTGGACAAACTACAATCACTTGGACTGATCAATTGGGTGTTGAAGGTGAACAATATCACGTTTGGAGATCAATTGTACAACTCTCCTCTACTTCCAATCTTGAAATCGTTGCTGAACTGGTGGCAACTGTACCCGATTCTGTAGAAACTGCAACGGTTTCTGTTGAGGATGACATCGATGCTCCCCGTTACTATTGTGTAACGAGTTTAGCGCGATACAGTCTGTCGTCAGATGTATACGAATCGCAAAATTTCATGCAGAACTGTTGGGGCCCAATCTATGAAGATACATTGAGGCCATCACTTGCATTCATGCAAAATGCCGAGCAAACGAAACAGGGTGATCAGAAAATTGCCCTGTTGCAGTGGGTCAATGATTTGAATGAAGTTGGAGAAACGTACCAAATTTGGATGAATGAAAATGATCCATTCAATGGCAATGAGGAAATTACGAGTGGAGATATTGCTCTTGAGGATGGTTGGGTTGCAATTCTTGACCCCATTCCTGATGATGGAATCAGCTCCTCTTTCACACGGGCAATCCCCCTCGAAGATGGTTTAGACCAGACCACATGGTATATTGTGACAACAACCGATCAATTTGGCAATATCAACACTCAGTATGCGATGGGTGCCAATGCTCAAGCAGTTATCGAAGATACTACATCCCCTGAAATTACAATTGAAATCGAAAATGAAGAAGGTGAAGTGGTTGATTCTCTTCGCGCCGGTGAGTACAAGATGTACATTTACTCGAACGAACCTCTGATGGAATATCCAATTGTAAATATTCGAACCTCAGATTATGAAGAAGATGAATTTGGAGTGCCCGTTGAAGGGTTTGCATTTACAGAACAAACCTCAACTGTTAGAGCAAGTCCATTTGGTCAGGACAATGCATGGAGGTTCCAATTTGAAGTCACCGATGATTTGGATACTTCATCCATTCAGGCAATCATCGAAATCCGCGATAATGCTGAGAATGTTGTAATCCATGATGTTACAGATTGGGCGATTGATGCCAAAGATCCAACGCTTGAAGTCTATGCCCCTAGTCAAGAAAGTCTGTATCTATACGGTGAAGCGATTCACGTATATGGAGCGGTTAGCGACGATGTCGGTATTGCTTCAGTTGAAGCAAAATTCCGCTATTATGATACTGGTATTCAGAGGGAGACTGAATGGACTGCAATGACTGATTTAACAAGCCATTCAACCAGCCCGAATACATTCGTATTCTCCATGTGGGAACCTGCAGCTACATTCCATGATGTAGGGAAAAACCAACGTGTTACAATCCGAGTTACAGATACTTCTGGAAATCAACAAGAATGGTATACACAATTTACAGTAGACAATTGTGTTCGAACCTTCATCAATTACGATGATGCTTGTGAAGGCAACTCGAAGGCTGTTGAACCTGAAGTTGAAATTGAAGCAGAAGCTGAAAGCTACTTTGATGGCCCTTACCTGATAATTTACGTTCTTGCTGCAGCCAATGTTGCTCTTCTACTACTCACAATGATGAGCGTATTATTGAATTCACCTGATCGTAAGAAGAAGAAGTCTGAAGAAGACGATGATGATGATTGGATGCGTGAATTCATGGGTGGTGGCGATTCAGATGCTGGTTCCCCTGATGATGTTCGTAATGATATGGCATCACTCTCTGAAGATTCCACTGAAAGAACTGATGAAGAAGATCCATTTGCTAAATCCGAAGGACGCGATCGAAAGCGACGAACCAAGAAGACTAAGTCTGAAAAGGTCGAAGAGGTCGAAGAAAACGATGATGATGAATTTGATGATGATGACTTCGAGGACGAGGATGATGATTGGGATGATGATTCCGGACCAAAGAAGAAAGCCGTTCGAAAGACCGTCAAGCGCAAGGCCGTTCGAAGGAAGTAAGGCCTGGTGGTCTACTGTTCGGAATGGGCGACCCTGCAACGGTCATCGACCAATATCGACGCTATGTCCAAGATGGACGAATGGAAATTAGTGAGGTCATGGCCTCCGAATTGAGCGATTTGTTATTGGCAAAAAAAGGCAAGACACTTGCCGAGCAAGGACATTTGGTGACAGCATTACGTGATTTGGCTAAAATTCAGGAAATGAGAGAAAAATGGCCAGAAAGTAAAGCCGCAGGTGCCATGTTAGGCAAGGCTCGCAAAAAATATGGAAAACTTCTCCGGTCCAATGGGATGCAAAGTGAAGCAAATACGGTCTTCAGAGCAGAAGGAGATGATGAAGTTCAACGCGGGCGCGTGCGCGCGCGCGAGGGGGCACTCAAATCTGCACTGTCTCATTGGAAGCGAGCACGAAAGGTGCAACCCCAACTCATCGAAGCCTATTGGAGACCATTGGAAGCACATGAACAAATTAAATCGACACTGAAAGGAGCCAATAAAGTCGGCATTGCTCTGGCCAAGGTTCTGACTTCAGTGGGACCGGTGAATAGGGTAGGGGAATCTTTTCAATTACAACCAAATGATTCCGAAGCACAACCTTTGAATTCATTGCTAAATGATATCGGGCGCTGGTTGAAACCCGAGATGGGTCTTCCAGCCAAAGCGTCTGTTGCATTGGATTCTGCAAAGAGAGAATTGGAACGACAAATCGTTTCAATTGAAGCAGGGGAACAAGCGGCGAATGCAAAACTGCAAGCTGCAATCGATACGTTGCAACCTACAGTTGATTACCACGAATATTCACGCGGTTGAATCGATTGATCATTCCTTGCCTAGATAGGTCAACCATTGACGACAAGAGGGGCACCAGGTCCAACGATTCCCATTGTTCACGGTTTCGTGTGCTTGGCCACCACATGTGGTACAAGGTGCATGGGTTCCTGGCGATTCAGATTCTATAATTGCAGATGAACCACTGGAGCGTCGCATGAAAAGTAATCCCAATACCAATGCTGAAAGCAATGCAATGATGATGACCGACCATGCAATTGGGGAAAGGCCTTCGCTGGATGATGTATCACCCGCAGGTGAACAACCCTTCTCAGTACAGGCCCATTGACCTCCACTGGGTCCAACTACACAGGTGCAATCGTTGCAGCCATCTCCGGCGGGGCGTGTTTCGCCCTCAACACATGTGGGCTCTGGTTCCGGCTCAGGTTCTTCTTCCGATTCAATTTCATACGTGAAATTACTCCAGTATTCCAATTGCTGTCCATCATTTGAGGTGGAAATTAGGCGTAGCGTCAACCGATCATCATTTTCACCACGCGAACGCTCAAACATGTCATTGAATGGATTTTGATCGGGTTCATTTTCAGTCCACCAAGCAATTGCACCAGGTGGTTCAATATTCAGTAATAGATGTTCCATGCCCTCTGTAGAATTCCAACTCAAGCCATAGATTGAGATATAATCTGTACTTTCAATTGTGGATTTCCAATCTATTGAAATTGTCCAACTTTCATTGCTTCCAATTCCATTCAAATTGAGTTGGGCAGGTAAGTCGAAATCCATAGCCTCATCACAACGAGTGGAATCTTCAGGATGATTGTCAATTGTCAGACCCGTGTCTGATGCTGTTGGACATCCATCACCATCTAAATCAGACCAGGCCATTGGATCTAGGAAAAATGCGTCGCCCTCCTCGATTCTTAGGCCGTCCATATCAAGAATAAATGTGTAAATATCACCCCAACCATCTCCATCTGTATCCTGATGCTGTTGCGGATTTGTTGGGAAGGCATCTCCCACTTGATTTGTACGTAGGCCATTCATATCTAGGCTATACGAATAATTGTCACCAATGCCATCGCCATCTTGATCCCTCCATTGAGCTGAATCGTCAGGCAAAGCATCACCACTTTCGTTGATTCGTAAACCAGTTACCGAATTGAAATCAAAATAATATTGATCACCAAAACCATCACCATCGTTGTCACACCATTGATTTGGATTAAACTGCCAAGCATCACCAAAACCAGCCCCAAGAATGCAGGCTGGCCAATTTTCATCTGCATCTGACCATTCGTCTCCATCTGAGTCAGGGCAACCACCACGATCAATGGAGGATGTACCCCACGTTGTTGGACATCCATCTCCACCTGCTCCTGGAGCGTTATTGTCTCCAAATCCATCTCCATCGCTATCTAGCGATTGCAACGGGTTTAGTGGGAATGCATCGTTGTCATCAATCACACCATCACCATCTGAATCAGGAATCAGAATCCACCATGATGACGTATGGTTGGCTACGATTAGACCACCTGAGTGATCCATTAAGAATCCACGAGGAATCCCTTGTAATGACCATGTGGCGAGTTGTGTCATATTGAGGCCATCAAATAGTTCCAATTGGCCTGATGAACTATCGGATGCATCTCCACTTGCAACAATCAGGAATGAACCGCCGGTAAATCCAGCGCCAAAGCCCTCATCAGTAAATTGGAACGAAATCATCTGTTGACCATTATCGGCATCCCAAACGATGGCCTGACCATCCCAACCAACACTCATGAAGGCGTGGAGTTCTTGATGCCAAGAAATCACACCTGTATAATTTGAATGCGAATACTGAACGCCATTGTCGGTCCACAATGTGGGGTCTGGGTCATCGGTCATCCATAGTCGAATGGAGCCATCCTGTGCTGAGCTGGCCAACCAAACACCATCTGGACTGAATTCCATGGTCCAATATTCTGTAGCATAACTCCAACCCGTTACTTCTGACATTTGATCTAAATCAAGAATGGAAACCTTGCTAGCAGCACCGGTTGTGGTATAGTTCTGTGTCCATGAAATCGCGAGAAGATTTTCCACCGGATGGATATCAATTCTCCCAAATGCTTCCATGGAGGGGTGGTTTTGCCCTATTCTCCATGTCCACAATTCTTTGCCATCATCTCCACAAGCAACAATCGCCCCATCTGAAAACCCAACGACAAAAATTTCCTCACGCAATACGATGCTCTTGGCAAATGGGTATTCACCGATTGGCTGATCGAAATCAGGATGGAAACATTGGCGAGTGATGGCACCACTACGATAATCACGAATTGTCGCCACCCCATTTGATTCAGCAAATGCAACAAATGGATCTGCGGGGTGGAGTTCGATTTCTCGAAGATAATCTGGGCTCAATCGAAGATCAATGGTTAGATGTAAATTTGTATCTATTGCATGTATTTCGATTGCGCCATCCTTTCCAGAGGTTGCATATCTGAGTCCTTGATCATCTATGGCGATTGCAGTGACATCTGATGGATACGGTTTGTTGTTCCAAACCGTTCCATGCCAACCATAGTCTGACAAAATACCGCCGGCAGCATCCATCATCAACAATCGACCTGGATTGTGTAATCCTACGGCAACTGCAGAACCATCAGGTGCCCAACGAACTGCGGATACATTTTGTGGAACTGGTGTGTACCAGTTGATGTTCCCACCATCATGGAAGAAATCGGTCACAACTCCTTCAGTGGGACGATTATATGCAATTGTGTAAGTTTGTCCTTGTGGTGAGAAATCAATGGCCCATGCCATCGCTTCACCTCCCGCAACGTTCCTTGTCCAAGTCTGGGATAGTGAAGGCCCCTGGACATCCCAACCTGTGACTGTGTCGTGAAACATTCCAGTGCCCGTTGCCTGAACTCGATTTAGAGAGGCAACAAATGTTCCATTGGGGGCAATCGCACAATCTGTGCCCCAATCATTGGTGTACACATGGCCATTGTCAGGAGATGTACCATCGATGAAAAATTGGGCATTGGCGACGACCACTTCGCCCCCGATATTCGGATCGTGAATTTGACCACAAAAAGTCAGGCGGCTGCGATCGTGCGTGATGTCCAAACCCCACAATGAACCATCGTAATTACCTGTGAGGTCTGCTGTCCAAAGGCCGGTTCGTGATGTGGTTGAATTCATCGGCCACAACGTGCCTTGATCGATAATTTCGAAACTATACCAACGTGCACCGCTATCTGCAGTTAGGACATGGCTATCATCCAACCATATGACATCAACCAACGGATTGGTGTTTGGAGCATGGAATATGACTCTTCCATCTGTACTGTTCCAAACCGTAAGCAATTTAGTGGAAATGTCAACTGCAGCAATCATCGAACCATCCGGTGAAAAATCGACTTCCCATAGCATCCCTGTTGGCTGAGGTTGCCATAGTTGTGGACTCCAACCTGATTGCCAAATTGGTTGATTTGTTTGACTCCAAGATTGCTGCTGATTGGTTGGAACTGATGATACAACTGGTTCATCTTGAAGAGTTGAAACTGTTCCCGACCAAGTGCATAGCAGGAGTATGAAAATGACCCACAATGCACGCGCGCGCATAATCGGGCTAAAATGACATCAAACATGAGCCTTCCCTTATCTTGATTAAGACTGCAAATAACCTACTGCGAACTGGTCCTCGGTATTTTTCAGGGGGTCGAGAAAACGCATTTTCAATTCATTTTCAAGCATAACGGTTATGATACCGACAGCGAGCCTGACATCATGCGCCATCTAATTGATAGGGTATTGGAATTGCAAGATGATGAGGAAGAAACGGATGGGACCGTCACAAAAGGAGCGCCTTCAGCAAACAATGCTGAATTGCACGAACTTCTGAAATCCCTCCAACCTAGAATCCGTGTATTCGGTTGTGGAGGTTGTGGTGGAAACACCGTCGACCGATTGAATGCCGCTGGATTACTCGATGAGGATTCTGTCCGAGGGTACGCGGTAAATACAGACGCGCAACATCTAATCAAAGTCGGAATAAACAACAAGATGTTGATTGGAAGAACCGCTAGAGGTCGCGGAGCTGGTGGAGATCCTGAAAAGGGAGAAATGGCAGCCTACGAATCTGAACGTGCTCTACAAAAAGCTGTGGAAGAATGTGATTTGGCCTTTGTAACAGCGGGCCTTGGTGGAGGAACTGGAACCGGTTCAGCGCATGTTGTAGCCCGTTTGGCAAAAGATGCTGGTGCACTGACCATCGCTGTTGTTACCTATCCATTCGAATCTGAAGGCACATTGCGCAGACAAAATGCGGAATGGGGTTTGGAAAGACTTCGAGAAGTCTGTGATACTGTTGTCGTCCTACCGAATGAAAAATTGCTTTCTGTAGATGGTGTTCGCGACCTTCCAATTGAAGCGGCTTTCAGAGTTGCAGATGAACTACTCATGCGAAGCATTGCTGGTGTGACTGAACTGGTCACCAAGGAAGGCTTGGTCAACCTCGATTTCGAGGACCTACGTTCGGTCATGCTCAACGGTGGAGGAATGGCGATGATTGGTCTCGGTGAAGCCAGTGGAACAGATCGGGCGCAAGAAGCAACATTCGAAGCATTGGATAGCCCACTACTTGACATCGATGTCAGCGATGCACGAGGTGCATTGGTCAATGTCATCGGTGGTTCAAACCTAACACTTGGTGAAGCAGAAGCATGTGCTCAACAAATCCGCGAGAAAATCAATCCATACGCCAGAATCATCTGGGGTGCGACGGTTGATCCATCGATGGGAAGTGAACTGCGTGTCATGCTTGTTCTGACCGGAGTGAAGAGTCAACAAATTTTCGGGGCTGCGGCTCACCAACAACTGCGAACATTGCGAAATAGAACGATTGAGTTCGTAAATTGAGGCGAAATTGGCATTCGGCACCGACTACGTCGGACTCGCATTGTTTAAGAAAGACTGGCAGGTCGCGAGGCACCTCTGAGG
The DNA here is from genome assembly GCA_030747475.1 of Candidatus Thalassarchaeaceae archaeon. Taxonomy (GTDB): domain Archaea; phylum Thermoplasmatota; class Poseidoniia; order Poseidoniales; family Thalassarchaeaceae; genus MGIIb-P. The sequence goes on from JASLKO010000035.1 coordinate 10,713, forward strand.
TTGTCCCATGTCCAGTGTAAGCGATGCAAACAGTGACCAAAGCACTCCTTTCGAGGACAGGGTCCAAGGCTGGCAAGATGGTCTTGAATCCGGTATACGTGGCCTCGGAAAGGGCTCTTGGGCCCGAATTATCAAGATGGCACGCAAGCCAAGTTCGCTAGAATTCCGCCAAACATGCATTGTTTGTGGAATTGGTATGTTTGTTCTTGGATTCATTGGATTTGTCATGTTGGTTCTAATGGACAATGTATTGCCATCATTCTTTGAATGGTTAACCAACTAAGGGAGGAAATTGAAATGTCTGATGCATTCATTGCTTTTGTTCGACACGAAGACAAGGTCCTGATGATGCAACGCGCTGATGGCGTTGCTGATTTCCCTGGTGCTTGGGATGGAGTGTACGGCATTGGTGATCCAACTGATATCGATGCGGTGACAACTCGAATAGAGGAAGCGACTGGGATTTCTGCCGCCAATCTAGTACATGTCCGAAGTGCTGCAGCTCGCGGTCTTGAATTTGGAAATCGCTTGAATGATGTCACACCACTACTCTTCATGTCTGCCTCAACTGAGGTCGAACCACGAACTCTGTACAAGAATGTTGAATGGACCGACCCAGGTTCAATTGGTGACAAGTCGTATAGTGTCCCTCAACTTGGAGAGTTGTACGGTGACGTCGCATCCTACCTTTACATCCTCAAAACCACAATGGGCCAAGAGCACAAGGTGGCGAGCGAGATTCAGGCACGTCTTTCGGGAACTGGTTCTCTACAGGATATTCAGGGAGAAATTTTCGGCGTTCTATGTGCCCCAATGCTACGTGGGTTCATTTTTGTCGAAGCAAGCGCATACCACCATGTCGAGAAACTCATTGGTCGAGCAGGTGGACGAACAACACCACTCAAGAATTGTCGAAAGGTATTGCCGGGAACATCACCTCTTGGAGATGTCACTCCATATCTAGAGCCAAAGGCTGCAACCGCTGGAATTGAAGAAGGAGATATCGTTGAAATCCGAGCATCCAGCTTCAAGGGTGAGCGTGCTCGTGTAACCAACGTTGCTGAGAATAAGGAAGAAGTTACTGTTGAGTTGTTTGACGCTCAAATTCCAATCCCAATCACAATTCGCGCTGATCAAGTTCGCGTGACGCAGCGTGTGGATGAGTAAATGAGGTCGCGCGCGCGTGTTAAATAGAGGAAGTAGGTCGCCCGGTTCCCCTCAATGGAGTGTTTACAATGTCAGCCCGTGATGAAACCCCGCACACCGTGCTAAAGAAGCTCGGACAAAAGAAGTGCAACGGGTCATGGGATGCCTCCACTGAGAACCTGACTATCCAACAGGTCATCGAGGTCTCTGAGACCAAGAAAGACAAACTCACTGGTGCGAGCCAAAAGGCGCGCGCTCTGGAAGTCATGGGCACTTGTGTGTCCATGCGTGTAAATGTAGAGGGTATGCACCCGAAAGAAGCCATTGCGGCTGTAAAAAATGGAGATTTCGATTCACAATTTAACTGAGAAAGATCACGGATTGCGGGAGAGGGTGAGCCCTCGTAGACCGCGGGGGTGAAAAAAATGGAAGAAAATATCAAACAAGCAATCGAACAGGCCCTTTCAGAGGCACCTGAGCGAAAATTCGTAGAAAGTGTCGAGTTTGCCTTTACCATCAAGGACGTCGACTTGAAGAACCCAACAAATCGTATTCAGGAAGAGATTCGACTTCCTGCTGGCAGAGGTCGCGTTCCTAGCATCGCCATGTTTGCTGACGGTGAAATGGCTGCAAAGGCAAAGGATGCCGGACTTGTCGTCATCGACCCTACAAAAATTGAGGAACTTGGTGGCACTCGCCAAAAAGCACGAAATTTGGCAAAGAAGCACGACTTCTTCCTCTCGGAAATTCCCCACATGGGGCCAATTGGTCGGTTCCTGGGTGTTGTTCTCGGACCGCGTGGAAAAATGCCACGACCCGTGCCACCTGTCGCTGATCCTGCAGCAATCGCAGCTGGATTGAAGAACGTTGCAATTATTCGAAGTCGTGACAAAATCACATTCCATACTGTTGTTGGAACTCGTGACCAAGGCATTGATGCTCTCACACAAAACGGCATGGAAGTTTGGAAGCGAGTGACGAGCAAACTTGAGCGTGGAGCCGGAAATATCCGTTCATTCTACGTAAAAACCTCGATGGGTCCATCGATTAGAGTGGAGGTGGTCCTCTGATTCCAAAGGCAGCCCCATGGAAGAAGGACCGTGTTTCGGTTCTCACAGACTTGCTCAAGCAAGATGGTGTCATTGGCGTCATCGATGTCGAAGGTGTACCTGCGACTGCTATGCTAGGAATGAGAGATACACTTCGCCAACAAATGGTCATGACCATGGCCAAGAAGACGTTGGTTCGCCGTGCTTGGAAGAAAGCCGGACTTTCGGAAGATGAATTGGATACTCTGTTTGATGGAGTCACCATTCCAATGCTTGTTCAATCAAACGAATTGAACGGGTTCCAGCTCTTCGCAGAATTGGAAAAGACGAAAACAGGTCGTCCTGCAAAGGAAGGGGACGTTGCTCCTGATGATATTATCATCGAAGAAGGGCCGACATCATTCCCACCAGGACCAATTGTTGGAGAATTCAATTCCGTTGGTATTCCTGCTAAGATTGACAAAGGCAAGGTTGCCATTCAGAAGACGGTTACAGCTGTTGAAAAAGGACAGTCAATTAGTGCTGATCTCGGATTGATGTTGTCCAAACTTGAAATCTTCCCAATCGAAATCGGTTTGATTCTTTCAGGCGTGATTGAAGATGGAACAGTGATGGCTGCCGATGACCTCAACCTCGACCTAGATGGATTTACTGCGAATGTCAAGAGCGCTACAAGTGGTGCTTTCAACCTCGCATGCAACATCGGATGGTTCACAAGCCAAACCACACCAGTACTCATTTCGAAGGCTGCTGGTGAAGCAATGGCAGTGGCCATCGAAGCCGGCGTCCACAATGAAGAAACGATGCCGGTGCTAATCAGCCGGGCTCACGCCCGTATGCTGGCCGTTGCTGGTCAGATGGATTCCTCTGCTCTGGATGATGAATTGTCCGGAGCGCTCGGCGCTGCAGCCACGGTTGCAGCCGCTGCTCCCGCCGCTAGCGAAGACGCTGCACCAGCCGAAGAGGCCGCAGCAGAAGAAGAAGCGGAAGAGGAAGAAGACGCCGAATTCGGTGGTCTAGGGGATCTCTTTGGATGATTCCCAACAAAAAATAAGGTGAAAAAAATGGAATATGTATATGCTGCTATGATGCTGCACTCTGCAGAGAAAGAAATTGACGAGAAGGCTGTTGGCGCCGTATTGAAGGCTGCCGGCGTAAAGGCTGACGACGCACGCGTGAAAGCGCTCGTCGCAAGTTTGGCTTCCGTAGACATCGGCGAAGCAATGAGCCAGGCCATCGCGGCACCTGCCGCGGCTGCTCCGGCTGCTGCTGGTGGATCTTCGTCGTCTGACGCACCCGCTGAAGAAGCGGCTGCTGAGGAAGAAGAAGAAGACGATGACGCAGGCTTCGAAGGTCTGGGCTCACTCTTCGGATAATCTCACAGAGTTGCAATAGTCAACAAACCAGGATAACAAACCCACAACGGTGGGGCGCCCCGAGCGCAAGCAGGTCGTTTGACCGATAGGTCGGACGGATGCCGGGGCTGCCAATCACCCGCGCCCTGTCCAGCTGTACTGGATGGCGCCCCATCGTTAGTGGAATGACGGCCCAGCACTGAATTTCTGCTGCGGCATCCTCATGACTGGATCGCGTTAGCCTTGACCATGGCCCGCCCCCGGATAGTCACCCTAGAGGTGAACATCACACCCACTCAGGCTGTCCGTGCACTTCGTGAATTGGCACAATCTGCCGATTGGGAATGGAAACGAGAAGAGGGGAAGCGATTGGTCGACCGAATGATGGTGATCATGCCCATCACAAATGCGACGCGCACATTTCGATTGGCTGTTGTTTCGGGTGAAGGCAAGGGAATCGTGATGACGGCATGGCAAGAAGTTGCAGGTTCAAGTGGTGGCATTACCAAAGTTGAATGGGTTGTCCCCGGACACTTGACTGAGAAACCGTTCAGAGATGTATTGCGAGCATGGTGTGCCCGACATCCAAATTGTCCTTGGCGTTGGTCATTTGGCCAACGATCAGTCATCGGGTTCCTGCTTCCAGTGTGGCGAAGAAGTCGACGTGAGTTTCGGAAATTTGGTTTTGACACCAAGAAGTCTGGGTGGCCTGTAGAAGCCAATTGGCCACCCGTAGGGTGGCCGGATGCTAGGGAAGAAGAGTAAAACCCGTAAGAGGGCAGATTCATCTACCACACGCGTTCTGATAGATTTGAGGCGAGCCCGTGAGTATGGATTCCATTATCGAAAAATGGTTCTCCACAAGGGATCAGAAAATCACTTGGGGGATTTCTCTCGCCTTCTTCATCATCTTCCCTATTTACTTTGCAAATCTTACTTCTTTCCTGCCCGATGGGGCTGTTGTGAATAGCGGTGACAGTGTTGCTGGTAACTGGAATGTCAAAGTGACTGAGAACATCGAAGCAAGTGACAGTGATGAAGTCAATATGGATGATGGCGAGATTTTTGAACTTGAATTCACCTATGATGACATGACAACCAACCTTGCGTATGTCGAAATCGTTGTCAAACACGATGAATTGAATGAGAGAGGGCCAGCCGGTGGACCCGCTGGGCAAGTTGCAAAATGGCCCGAGCAATGTGATACTGTTGATGTGGCAATTGATATGGATGGCGTCAATGGATATGTCATGAATAGCAGTACAACAGAAAGCACCTCTAGTAACTGTCCTAGTGAACAAGTACTACGAATTTACATGGTTGAAAATTATTCTGATGCCGGTGGGGAAATGGAATCCACCAAAAATGAAATTCTTGCAATGTACGATGATGGCGATCAAGGTCGAGGGGATTGGTTTGGAGAAATCACTCTCACGGTCAACACTGGGTCAGGTCCAGGTCCATCCGGACCAACTGCTAACAGAGACAACGGTGAAGTTGTAACCATTGAATGGAAAGTTGTCAGTGTTGAAGTTGAAATCACAGCGGTTACGGATACAACCATCAGTTGATTCAACTCTTGGCGACGATTTTGATGACGTCATTGTCATTCAGTTCATGATCTGCACCAATGACTCTCCCCGTACGTCCGTCTACAGCTCGAATGAATCCATCACCCAAATCTGAATGCACTGCATAGGCCAATCCTTTCGCATTGGTTCCGCGCTGAACCAACAATGCATCTGGCAATACTCTGCCGTCACCATCCGTCCAATGCCCCTCATCCTGAACAGGATAAGCAACGATACGATCTAGGCGTTCCCTAACGATACGAGAGACCAAATCCACCAAACCAGTACCACCTAAACGATCAAGGCGCTCAGAAAGAGCATCCAGACCCTTCCTTTGTGCATCATTGAGGTTGGATTGTCCAGATTCAGTTAGCGAGAAATTCTTCGCCCCAGGTGGATAATCTATGAAACCTGCTTTGGCTGCCCTGCGCAATGCCAATTCACTATCAGCACTGGTTGGCAATAGAATCCCACCTTCTGATTCAACCTTAGATGCCAAAGCATCCCAAGCACCAGGTTCAGCAACATCCGCTTTGTTGGCTGCGACACAAAGTGGGAATATGGCCCGGCGCAAATGATGCGCCAATGAGGCTCGAATTGAATCGTCCCAATCCCATGGAACACCAAGATCACTATTCTCGGCCTTGAATGCTGAAATTGCACTGAGCACCATCGAATCGGTTCCACCGATACCTGTTAATTGCCCAGTGATGAATTCGACAAGCCCGCGTTCTCCCTCGGCTTGCACTCGCCGGACACCACGTGACCATCCTGAATCGAGTATGCCATGAATCCACATTGCCAGTTCATCGACTAGGAATGCGTGTTCATCGATAGGGTTACACGAACCTGGGCCTAGCGGATTGCCTTCAATGTCGGTGCCACCTGAAGCGTCGACAACTTGAATGAGAGCATCACATTGTGCTAGATCATTGAGAAATTGATTTCCTCGACCCTTGCCATCATGTGCACCGGGGACCAAACCAGCAACGTCCACCAAAGTCACTGGAACTGTTCGACAGTAGCCAATACATGTCCCCGTTCTGGGCTCGCACAGACTTCCTGCTCGAGGATCATCATCCGTTGCACTTTCCAATCGACCATCGGCTTCACGTTTGTCTCGAAGGTTTCGGCAAGGGCAATCCGCATCTGCTGGAAGAAATGTAACCCCAACATTCGGATCAATGGTTGTAAACGGATAGTTGGCGATTTCAACCGCACTTTCAGTTAATGCTGCAAAAGTGGTCGATTTGCCCACATTGGGCTTTCCAACCAACCCAATACGCATGATTACTCTTCCTCATCACACCGGTCGCAGATCACATCGATTTCGGTATCGGTTCCAGCACCAGCTGCAAGGAGTTGGCGAATTGTCGTAGAACCTGGTGTGAGGGCAAGTCGGTTTGCTGATAGGGATTCAGGTTCATGGGATCCGATTGGTGTTCCACTGAATGTGCCGCGAATCATATTGATCATCATCAGAATCGATGCGATTGTCACGGCATAGAATGCAATAGAGGCAAGCGTGTCGAGTGAACCTGTTGCACTCATATCGATGAGGGTTGGATCAATGGTATCGTTTGCAGTTGCTGCAGCATCGTACGCAGCAGAGACCATGCTTGAACTCATGCTGAAGAAGAATGTCATGAGGGTGCCAATGGCAACCATCCATGTCGTCATGCGACTTGTTTCAGCTGAACTTAGCATGCGACCCGATGCTGTTGGAAGACATGAAATCACGCCACCCCAAGCAATCATGCCCATTCCACCCCACAAGAACAGAGTGTCCAATGAAAATGCTAGATGTCCGATTTCTCCAGTGGAATGCATATCTGCACCAACAAATAGGTGGCCAATTGCACTACCAACTAGCATGAACATGCCAAGCATGACTGCGTTTGATGCTGAACTTGACGATGCTTTGCCCCAATTTGTACGCGCAGTTTGGAAAACGTTTCCTGTGGCGGCAAGGATTGGAATCAGACTTGCTGCATAGAATATCGAAAGTATGGCTGCTTCACTCATGTTGGTCTCTGTGGCGCCTTCAATTCCAATTGGACTCAAGGTCACGAAGGTCATGAATACGGTTGCACCAGCCAATGTACGGCTCCATAGCGGTACACCTGCCTCGTATGGGACCACATACAATGCGACCGCCAGTGCGCTTGCTAGTATTGGCAATACCGCGAGGCTCTCGTAAAGTGCCTCATTGATACCGAATAAAAAGCAGGCTGCGCACATGATAAGTGGCATACCAAGACCGCCCACGATCAACCATTGGCTAGGCATAATTTCGTTGTTGTTTCGACCACCGATCGTCAACAAGTGATTGGCCAGTATGGCAATCATGACCATGGTTGCGATTGCCGAGGAACCTGTCGCAAGTGCATCGCCCCATGTTCCTGACATGTGGTCTGAAAGAAGACCGAGGAGAAGACTCATGGAAAATGCGTATGAGACAAGGACTGCGTTTGTATCGCTAGCCAAGCCATTTCCGGACAAACGACCATTGATGTGCAACCCTGCACCGATAAGTAGCATGAGAATACCACCGGTTGCAGCTCCTTCAGCGGCCGTATTTACGGTCGCTACTGAGGGTGCATATCCAATGCTAGAGAGGCTTGCAATTGCATCCGGTTCGTGCATCATCCACAATCCAACGAATGTGAGTGTCGCCCCAATACTGGTCCACAACATTCCGTGCATCATCCAAGCAACTGTGCCGGATCCGGCGCGGCCTTCGAATAGATCCGCTCCAGGCCCCAGTGCCTTTTCCATGAAGAAATCGGTCATGTCCCTGATCAGTTCTTGGAAGATTGGGACTCCTCTGTTTAGCAAAATCCAGATGAGCAAGAAAGAGGCCCATAGTGTGATTAAATCAACAAGTAACATACATCACACCTCCTAATCCTCTAGGGCCTCCCCCATGACGGTCGCAACCATC
>JASLKO010000036.1 GCA_030747475.1 Candidatus Thalassarchaeaceae archaeon
GGTGGACTTGGTTCACCTTCACTTCTTTACCTCGCAGCAGCAGGCATTGGACATCTGACAATTATCGATGACGACAATATTGAACGTAGCAATTTGCAGAGACAAATTCTCCATGCCGATGAGGATGTTGGCACATCGAAAGCAGAATCCGCCATGTTGCGTTTACGAGAATTGAACCCCACGATATCACTTGAGGTACATCCAAAGCGATTGACAACAGAAAATGCGCTAGAATTGATTGAAGGACACGATATTGTCATCGATGGAACGGATAACATCCCAACACGATATTTGGTCAATGATGCTTGTGAATTACTCGGAATACCATGGGTCTATGGAAGCATTTACCGATTTGAAGGACAAGTTTCTGTATTCAATTTAGATGATGGGCCCACATATCGAGATTTGTTCCCCACACCACCACCACCTGAATCGGTTCCATCTTGTGAAGATGGAGGGGTGCTGGGAGTATTGCCTGGCGTCATTGGCTCTATTCAAGCCACTGAAGTGATCAAAGTATTGCTTGGTTTAGGCGATCCACTTCGAGGTCGTTTGTTGGTTTACGATGCTTTGGACATGTCCATGCGTACACTGAAATTTTCTTCGATACAAAGGGAACCTGTGACGGAATTGATTGATTACGAGGGTTTCTGTGGAACAAAACCGATGGCGATGCCCTTTGCCGAAATTGGACCTACTGAATTCTTGCAGCGGAAAGAAAGTGGTTGGAACCCGCTATTTGTCGATACTCGAAATGAACTTGAAGCAAAGATTGTGACATTGCCTGGGACGAATATTTTGATCCCCCACGAAGAAATCCTCACTGTGGAATTGCCAAAAGACCGTGACATTGTGCTCTATTGTAGAGTTGGAGGACGTTCGGCGACAGCCGCTTACGCACTCTCTCAAATCGGCCATGACCCGTCAAAATTGTTCAATCTTGCTGGTGGCATTCATGCTTGGCATTCGGAGATTGACCCAACTGTCCCAAAGTACTGATTTAACCGATTTACAAGGACCATGTTCAAAGGTCGTCGGAAACGGCCGTAGGCCGTTCTCATGGCATCCATAATCGTCGCAGATGAGCAGGAGGGGCGACGCAACCTCCTTGCAGGCACATTAGAGCGTGAGGAATACTCCGTTACGAGAGCTGGAACACTACGACAATGTGAAGGGACAGCATTGGCGACCATGCCAGATGTTGTGCTCATTGACGGCGAATGGAAAACAGGCGATGCAATCGATGCAGCGAGTCGTCTTTCTTCAGATCCAGAATTCGCCCTAAAGTGCCGAATCGTCATCCTCTCGGCAAATGTGAGTGAAGAATATCTCGTCTCTGCTGCCAAGGCCGGCGCCTCAGAGGTCATGTCAAAACCGGTAGACATGAAAAAATTGCTAGTCCAATTGGACAAACATGCAAAGAAACTCTTTGTTGAGCCTCCGGCGAAAATTCGAACCGGTAGTGGATCGGGATTCTTTGAGGTCAGCGTGACACCAGGAGACCCCTCGTGGTCACTCCCAATATTGCAAGAATTATTGGGCGAGGGGGCGATTGATACCGCATTTGTTGGCGATTTGGTTTCTCGAATGGATGAAGAAATTGACATTGGTCATGATGTTTTAGAACGGCTTCTTCGATTGGCATTTGATGAGCTAATTTTAGGTGCAGAGGTTGGGGTTGAAATCGATGAAGATTTGCCAGATGATGAGCGTGATGCTGCAATTCAGGCTGCAAAGGCTGAACGTCGATCCCGACTCATTGATGCGATGGAATCGCAAGCCCAGATTATCGAGGGTGAATTGGATGAACAATTGGAACGATTGTTAGATCCTCCAGATGAAGTGGCCATATTGACCAAGTTCACAGGGATGGTGCCTGTGGACCCAAATACGCTGAAGATGACAAAATTATCACTCGAAATTATTCGTGATTTGTTTTGGGACATGGGCATCCCGGTCAGAGAACAGCTCGGCATGTATTCAACACAACTCGAAGATGCACAACAAATGGTTGTCGATTGCCTTGAGGCACTTCCGGACGCCCCCGATGAAGAGGAATGAAAATGTCCAAACTCCGCCCGCAATCAATCGATTTGGGCATCGCTGAAAGACGGGAAAATATGAAGCGGTTGCGAGAAAATTCCCCTGGACTGTATCGTTGGAGAGTGGGCTTCGGGATATTTTTCATCTTGGTGTGTATCGCACTGGGAGGTATTCTTCTAAAGAATTACGAGAAGGTCATGGACGCTGTTTCCAATGCGGGCCCAATGGGATGGATATGGGTTACAATATTCCTTTCTATAGCCGTTGTTTGCCTTATGCCAACACCCATTATCAAGATCTTTGCCGGAGCAATATTCCCGCTTCCAGTCGCCATAATTGTCAACTTTATTGGAACAATGTTGGGTGGGCTCGCATCGTTTGTTTTTGGCCGATGGTTGTTCAGAGATGCACTGACCAATTTGATTGAAAAAGATCAGAAATTCAAGAAAATCCATGCTGCCATTGGGGAAGAGAGTATGCGCATCTCGATTCTTGTTCGCCTATCACCAATTATTCCGGATGAATGGTTGAATTACATTCTTTCAGCAGGTCCCGTGAAACTAAGGACATTTGTAATCTCAAACTGTGCCAGCATTGTGTATTGTGTGGTTTATTCTTACTACGGTTGGGCATTTGGACAAATTGCACTGAAGGAAGGTGGCCTGAAGTTATTGTCAAATTCAACTGGTGGAATCGCCCTATTGGTGGGTGGATTGATTGCAACAATTGTGGCAACAATCATCGTAACCCGAGTGACCATGAATGCTTTGGGAGAGGTCATGGAAGATAATGTGGAGGCCGCCTAAAGTGCGAAGGAAGACGCCCGCATCCTTTGTATGCACTACCCCGCTCGGGGATTTCGGAGGAATCTGAATGACGCAATCTCAACTACCTCATATTTGGGGAGGCGATTGGAAGCCCCGAGCGCATTTGGATTTCGATTCAGACGTTGAAATTGGTGAACTGAAGGGAGAATTGATCAGATTCATCGCTGAACGACATGATGGCCACCTCCGCTTGATGAATTGGATTTTCGATGAAGTAAGCTCAGAATTTGAGACCAAGATGCTCGATGGTGCTGCATTTCATTTGTTCAGTGAAACATTGGTCCAAAAGTTGTCTGAAAATCTCGCCAAACGTGCTGAAGAAGCCGATATCATGGCCACTGAAATCATCCCTCGGCGCGGTGGTTCACTACACCTTTCACGACGTACTCAACGCTTCCTAATCGATGTCAGAATTTGTCTGCGAAGAATCGCACATGGGGCAACGGTCACCGTTGACCAGCGATTTGAATGGCAACGATGGATGACCCGAACAAGAATTCTTGACGGGCACCTGAAAGACATCTTCACGCAAGGAATTGAGACACCAGATGGGGGCCGATTTGGAGGGAAAGGGTTTCGTTCAACATGGCAAGAAGCGATTGTGGCTTGCGCGACCGCACTCAATTTGGCCAAGGACCTGCCACCTGGATCACAACATACCGGTGATATCGTCGCACCAATGATTCGAGATATCGGATTGACGATGGCCATGGGACAAACGCCGACTGAATTGTTTGCCGCTCAAGTTGGAAAGGCAGAATCACTGATGTGTGGCGGTATAGATGGTGCTGGAGGCAGAGATTTGCACATAGGGAATCTCGCAGTCGGTGTCTTGCCACCCACAGCCCCATTGCCCATTGCAAGTGCAACCACAACTGGCATTGCATTGGCTAGCCAACGCCTAGGCATCAATCGGTTTCAATTCGCACCCGTTGGAGAAGGGTGCTCATCCTCAGGAGAATTTTGGGAAGCGATGAACTTCGCAGGTGCACGAGGGTTGCCAATTGCATTCATGATACAGAACAATCAAATTGCCTTGGACACGTTTGCCGTGGGCCAATCCGCAGCTGAAACCTGGGGAGACAAAGGGGCTGCAATGGGCATGCCTGCATGGACCATCGATGGATCGGACCCACTGAACTTCCACGCCAGCATTGCAGTCGCCCGTGAATTCGCACTCGAAGGTGGTGGGCCCGTTCTCATCCATGTTGAAACGATGCGAGGCTGTGGCCACGCACATCACCACGATGATCTGTATCTGGGTTCACCTACCGGCACACCACCTGGCTATGCCGACAAGGATTTACTCGCATACTGGGAAGCAAAAGATCCAATCCCCACACATCGAGATTTGTTATTGTCGATGGGGATCAAAGAAGAGACACTCGTTGAAATGGAAAATGAAGAGCAAGATTATGTCGATGCGGGTCGCGCTGAAATGGATGCAATGCCTTGGCCAGAAGGCGATACTGTTCGCTACGGAGTCACAACATTGCACGATGCAGATTCCCATGCCATGCAACTAGATCGCTTGGCCAACCCTGCAGATGCTGGCAGTGGCACTGTAGAATCTGGAACACTTACGCTTGACTTTTCTGATGAAGCGAATGCATGGTCGTATTCTCGTGCCATCCAAAATGGAATGGTTGCCATTGCAGAACGATATGGTGCTTCGACTGTTTTCATGGGAGAAGACATGGAAGTTGCCGGGGCGTTTGGAATGAATGTACCTCTGAAAAACAAAGGCCATTCCGATTTATTACTCGACATGCCTCTATCTGAAGCGGTCATCATTCATGCTGCAACCGGAGCCGCATTGGGTGGCATGCGCCCCGTGGCAGAAATTCAGTTTGGTGGATTTGCCGCTCTCGCAATGAATGCACTCATCAACAATGCCGCACAACTCCGTTGGCGCTGGGGAGCAGATGTCCCGATGGTGGTACGGATACCCTTGGGTGCAAAAACGCGGAGCGGACCATTCCATGCGAACATGATTGAATCTTGGTTCATGAATGATCCTGGTTTGGTCATTGTATTCCCATCCAATCCACAAGACGCATACGACCTCTTGGTTGAAGCGGCATCCCTACAAGATCCAGTGGTCTTTTTGGAACACTTGGGCATGTATGGACTGAGGGGTGGATTGACAGGTTGGGGTGACCGGATCCACATGCAAGTCAACACTGAAAATGTGGCCAATGCCATCAAGTCAGGAGATACTTACAAAATCGGTAAGGCGAATGTGGTCCGAGGTGGTAGTGATGCTACAATCGTAACTTGGGGAGCCATGGTCCATGTAGCATTGAAGGCTGCAGAGACCCTTTCCAATGAAGGCAAGGAAATCGAAGTAGTTGACCTGCGAACCTTGGCACCATTCGATGCTTCGACCTGTGTCAATAGCGTTTCAAGGACAGGACGGCTTCTCGTGTTGCAAGAAGCACAGTATACCGGTGGACTGGGACATACGGTGAGCAGCCGAATCCAAGAGCAATGCTTCTGGAATTTGGAAGCCCCTCCGATTGTCGTCGGTGCTTTGGACACCCCGGTTCCATTTGCACCTACACTGGAAGATCATACCATTCCTACAGCCGAATTGGTTGAGAAACATCTACGAAATTTGTGTGCGTAAGGCTAAGAGAGAGAAACGGGTGGAATATACATGGTCGACTTTACATTGTCAGAAGAACAACAGATGCTGCAAGAGCTTGCACATGAGTTTGCAACCGATAATGTTCGACCGATGGCGGAGCATTGGGATGAGAATAGTGAGTTTCCAATGGAAGCGATTGAAGCCGCTCATGAACTTGGTCTGATGAACCTGCACGTCCCTGAAGCGTACGGTGGAATGGGCATGGGTACGATGGATGAAGTCATTGTCCAGGAAGAGTTTGCATGGGGTGACCCGGGGTTTGCTACAGCGGCCTATAGCAATGGGCTGACCGCGGCACCCATCATTACTGGCGGCACTGAGGAACAGAAAGCAAAGTATCTCGGCAGGCTCACTGAAGCCCCACGAATCGCAGCCTATGCCGTCACTGAACCGGGCGCAGGCAGTGATGTTGCGAGCATTCAAACGACAGCTGTCAAGGATGGGGATGATTACATTCTCAATGGATCCAAGATGTGGATTACCGGTGCCGGAAAGGCGGATTGGTTCTTCGTTTTGGCGTATACAGACAAATCTGCAGGTTACAAGGGCATGAGCGCATTTATTGTCGATGCGGATTCCAATGGCCTTACGCTAGGCAAGAAGGAGACCAATATGGGTCAGCGTGCAAGCGATACCCGTTCCATCAATTTCGAAGATGTACGCGTCCCGGCAGCCAATTTGGTGGGTGGTGAGGAAGGCAAAGGATGGTTCAATGCCATGACTGCCTTTGATCTCAGCCGCCCCAACATCGCCGCACATGCGACTGGAATCAGTCGTGCGGCGTTTGAACACGCACTACAGTATTCAGACGAGCGAGAAACGTTCGGGAAGAAATTGCATCAGCACCAAGCGATTCAATTCATGCTTGCCGACATGAAAACCAAAATTGAAGCCAGCCGGGCATTGACCTGGAAGACGGCATGGGAATCTGACAATGGCATTCGAAATACAGAGAGTGCGGCACATGCTAAGCGATTCGCTGCGGATACAGCCATGGAAGTGACTACGGATGCTGTGCAAATTTTCGGTGGATACGGATATTCAGAGGAATACCCAGTGGCTCGTTTGATGCGGGCGGCCAA
>JASLKO010000037.1 GCA_030747475.1 Candidatus Thalassarchaeaceae archaeon
ATGAATCATATCGCCCGCACGAATTGCTCAACCAATTGGTTGAAGCTGGAGATTTGGGCAAGAAAACCGGCATGGGCATCTATGATTGGTCAAGTGGAGAAAAAGTCGAACGCGAATTCTAATTCAATTCTGAAGTTCTCAGGACTTTTTCAAGCTGCCAAGATTCTCCATCTTTGATGAATAAAACACAGGTTGCAGGCGGCATTGGGTGGAATGCCCCACACAATGTGGCAACCAACATTTCACAGCCAGGGTTATGTCCCAAAACCAAGGTTGTTTTTTCCTCTTCAATATCCTCAATCACAGACATTAACGTTTCAAGACTCGCCCGATAGATTTCCTCTTTGATGACATGAGGGGAGAATTGTAGCAAAGAAAATGTCTCTCGCGTACGCATGGAACTAGAGACGAGGCAAATGTCAGGTTTCCAACCAAGGTTCTGCAAGGTCTTGGCCATGCGGGGCGTCTCATCGCGTCCATGGTCGGTGAGAATACGATCATGATCGGATTGGCCCAATGTTGCCCATCCAGTTGTGGCATGACGCATAATCATCAAGCGAGTGGCCATGAAATCCCTCAATCAAATACAGGATCTCTCTTCTCAAGGAAAGCGGCAACACCCTCCTCAAATTCCTTTGTTTGGCTCGCTGCAATGATGAGCGCTTGCTCAAATTCCAATTGTGTTTGGAAAAACGTAGAGGTCGAGGCATCGAGCAATTGTTTGGTCCCGTTGCGACTCAATTGAGACCATCGACCCCAATCTGATGCGATTTTGACTGAACGAGAAATCAATTCATCCAATGGTACGACTTCGTCTACCGCGCCTTTCTCTAGAGCTTCTTCACCACTCCAAGTTTCATCATTAAAGAAAAAACGACGAGTGGCCTGATTGCCAACAAGGCGTGGCAACAGCCAGGTCGTACCACCATCAGGTGACAATCCGAGTTTGAAAAATGCCGCTGCCAATTTTGCCTCCGGTGCTGCAATACGCGCATCGCAAGCCAGCGCTAAGCCGAGTCCCCCGCCTGCTGCGGCCCCATTCATGGCGGCGATGAGGACGGTTGGGTCGGTTCGCATACGTACTTGCAAGGGGTGCAAAATACTCGTTAAATTGTCTACAAGTGGGCCGATTCGACCTTCGTCAATACAGCGCTGAAATTCTTCGATGTCCGCTCCTGCACAGAAAAATCGACCTGTACCTGTGATGACAATCGCGCGTACACTAGAATCATCCATCAATTCATTCAATGTGTCTGAAATTTCTTGCATCGATTCACTGCTGAATGCATTTCGAGCTGCTTCTGCGGACAGGGTTGCAACCGCCACCGACTCTCGACGTTCGACCTCTAGGACCATGGTGGCCGGTTGAGGTTCTCAGTATTGAATTGCATGAAGGTGATAAGTTGCGGATTCATCGGCAATACATGATGCGACGCGAATCCCTGTATATCAACGGCGAATGGGCACCAGCTACCGGTGACGGAGTCATCGAGGTAATCAACCCAGCCAATGAAGAAATCATTGGTAGTGTACCGGTTGGCAGTCAAGCCGATGTAGATGCTGCGGTCACTGCAGCACGTGCGGCATTCCCTGCCTGGTCAGAATCGAGTGTTGAAGAAAGAATCAGGATTCTGAATGAACTTTCAGCAGCCATCAAAGAGAATACAGAAGAATTGGCACAGACGATTACAGCCGAGGTTGGAACACCCATTGGATACAGTCGCATGGCCATGGTTGGCACACCAAGAGTTGTGACTCGTTCGTATGCCAAGATGCTAGAATCCTTTGAATGGGAACAAGAAGTTCGAAATTCATTAATCGTCAAAGAACCAATCGGAGTTTGCGCTTTCATTACACCCTGGAATTTCCCTTTGCATCAAATCATTGGCAAAGTTGCACCTGCACTTGCTGC
>JASLKO010000038.1 GCA_030747475.1 Candidatus Thalassarchaeaceae archaeon
AGTGGAAGGCTACGGACACGGCATTGACTGACCTTACGTCCAATTTCATCCTCCAGGATGTCATCGATTTCTTGAATCGAATTTTCCATCGAACCGTAGTAAATAATGCCGACTTCTTTTTCGGTTTCTTCACGCAATACAGGTTGTGGTAACCAAGTTCGTGCATTGTCCATCTTTCGCTTGAGGCGCATCATTAGAGCATGATACACTTCAGGCTTTTCAGAATAAACTCCATCTTCATCGTGACCCGTTCCACGGTATAGAATCGGGTCTAGGCCAGAGCCGGGTAGTGTGCGATAGGGGATGCCATCACCATCGACATCGCGGTAACGGCCGTAGTTTTCGATGGCATCCAATTCAGCTTGAGTGCGTATCACCTTGCCACGGTCCATCGGGACATCTGGATATTCGAATCCTTTGCAGGCCCATCGATTCATCCCCAAATCTAGGTCGCTAAATCCGAACACCAATGTTTGGAGGCGCTCGGCGATATCAAATGCCTTCCAGCCATACTCAAAGCACTCTTCCATATTGCCTGGAATCAGTACAGGGTGCGTCGTATCACCGTGGCTGGCTTCATAGAGCATTGTGAGGTCACCTTGTTGTGTGCGGGTTGGCAATCCTGTAGATGGTCCGGTTCGGTTGACATCCCAAATGACGCCGGGAACTTCAGCGAAATAGGCGAGACCAATGAATTCCGACATCAAGGAAATACCAGGGCCACTTGTGGCTGTCATTGCACGAATGCCTGACCAACCACCACCGACGATCATTCCTGCTGCGGCCAATTCATCCTCGGCTTGAACTACAGCACAGTAATGGTCGCCATTTTCATCCGAACGCAGTTCTGGAATGTAGGCGATGATTCCTTCGGCCAAACTACTGCTAGGTGTAATCGGGTACCAAGACAGGAGACCGACACCTCCGTAGTGACTTCCGATTGCAACCGCTTCATTGCCTTCAACCAAGAATAAATCTTCATCAACATCTCTCGATGCAATTCGGAAAGGAA
Source organism: Candidatus Thalassarchaeaceae archaeon (assembly GCA_030747475.1). GTDB lineage: Archaea > Thermoplasmatota > Poseidoniia > Poseidoniales > Thalassarchaeaceae > MGIIb-P. The sequence continues at coordinate 1,013 of JASLKO010000038.1, forward strand.
TCTGATCCACATCGACATTCTCTTTGACAAAGTTTCGACCGAGGTCGACCGCCTCTAAATTGAGTTCAATCGCTCGCACTTTGCCCTTGAATTGTTGAGCCAAGGCCGCATCCAGAGCCGCATCTTCGAGGCCAAGAATTTCAGCGAGGATGCCTACGTATACCATGTTGGAAATCATCTTTGCCAATTTTGGATTCAATCCTCGGGCCATTTTGGTCATGGGTACGCCGATGACTGTGCAGTCATCTCTTTCCACAGGCATCTTGACATTTTCATTGAAAATTATCAGTGTACCCGGAAGGCAGTCGGCCACATCCTCATCCCAGGTCGCTTTGTTCATGACAACTTGAATGTTGGTTCGATCACCAGGTGCTTGGTATCCATTGTCGCTCACGCGTAGAATATACCATGTTGGCAATCCGGAGATATTGCTTGGAAAGAGGTTCTTGCCACTGACTGGAACACCCATGTTGAACATGGTGTGAAGGAGGATTAGATTCGCAGACTGAGAGCCTGTACCATTTGCTGTGGCAATATTGAGTTGGAAATCGTTGACAATACGTTCCATTGGCGACGAAGTCTCCTAGGGCTGAGGGGGCATAGCCCCCCTTGGCGCGTGGTGTTGCCCCGAGTCGTGCCGATAATAGGCATTGCTGCCATCCTCGCTTCTATCTTTACAGATTGAAAGGTATCCCAGTACAACGTTTCCGATGTCAAATACAGCCAATATAGTGCTGGTTGGTAAATTTCCATTCATCCGTTGCGGTTTTGAATGAGACTGGACTCGGCGGGCGCATGGCGTCCAAGAAGATTGAGGAAGGCTGGGCAAAAGTCGAGTCTCTGATCAAAGAGGAAAAGTTGGAAGAAGCGTTAGAGATGTTACGTGAAGTTGATGTTGATGCATCAGAATCGAAAACATGGCGTTTGGCCGCAGAAGCGAAGGCTCAACTCGCTCGTAAATCAGGCAATGATAAGCGACTGTTCAAAGAGGCGGTTACACATTATGAATCTGCACTTAAATCAAATCCGAATGACAAAACATCTCGTCGGAGTTTGAACAGTCTTCGTTCAGAAATGGATGGCCTGGGCATCCGCGCAGGTGGCATGAACGTATTCTTTGACGACGGTGCGCCGACCTTTGTTGGAATGGTCAGTATCGTTGTTGCGCTCGGACTCGTGTTGGTCGGTCTCAAAGTGATACCAGACTATATTGCAGGTGAATCCGAATATGATGCCACCATCGTCATCACACTCTATCCTGATGCGGCTCCTAAGACCGTAGATTCTTTCAAGGCACATGCGATTGAAGGTCGATATGATGGCATTGTATTCCATCGAGTCATCGATAATTTCATGATTCAAGGAGGCGATGTAGAGAGTGGAACTTTTTCTTCTGGCTGGGCTAATGCTGGTACAGGTGGTTACTCATCGTTTTACCATGGTCAAGGTCAAGAAACCAATCCAAATACTTGGACACTCCCTGATGAATTCCATCCAAATTACCGCCATGCGCCAGGAATCCTAGCCATGGCCAACGCAGGAGCCAATACAGGAGGTAGCCAATTCTACCTTGTCGACAAGGACAGCACCCCATCTAATCTCGATGACAAGCACACAGTCTTCGGCCTCGCAGTCTCAGGGCAGTGGAAGGGTGAGAACATGAGTGGAATCGATGTGATTGATCAGATTAGTCAAATCTCTACAGATACGAATGACAGACCTACTTCAGAAGTTCCAGTCA
>JASLKO010000039.1 GCA_030747475.1 Candidatus Thalassarchaeaceae archaeon
TGTTTCTATTTGATTTGAGCAATTTTTGGTCACCGCCGGGGAAGATCAATGCCCATTTCGTCTTCTTGACCAATTCATCAATTTCAGGTCTCAAAACCTTGATTCGGTTTTCAAAATCAAGCACATTTCCAGTTCGCAACAAGGCCAATGTTCGTTGACCGATTAACACCGGTAGCATACACGCCGCCCGCAGACGGAATTGTCTGTATGGCAACATCCCAATATATTCTACAGCCGCGTCTAAATGACCCTCTGCAATATCGACAAATTCGTCGTAGGTAGGGCGGAATTTTTCGATATTATTCGGGTCCAATAAATCCGTCGGGGAAATGCCAATTTCAACCATTGTATCGGCCGGTATATAGCAACGTCCAAAGCGTAAATCTTCAGGGATATCTCTGAGGATATTGATGTATTGAAGAGCCTTTCCAAATCGCACTCCAAGCTCAAACATTTTGCGTTCTTTTTCTCCACGTGCATTGACCAAATGAGCCAATGTCATACTCGTCCAAAATTCACCCACACTACCCGCGACTCTGTACGCATAATCATCCAGTTCATCTGAACTGCTCAGCGATGAAACTGAATCAGAGTCATTCGCAGGTCCAAATCTTTGCAAGTCCAAAGTTTGTCCGCCAATGATGATTTCTAAACAACGTCGTATTCGGGCAACATCTTCGTCATTGAATCGATGAAGTGAGTCCACAACTTTGCCCACGTTTCTCGCGAGCCTTTCTTCGCCACCATCCTCCTGTAAATCTGCAATCTCGGACAGATCAGGCAATTGTTTCGAATGACCTTGAACAACACTGTTGTAGGTCTCTAGAGCATCGATAAGATGTTCTGCACCCCCCGTTTTTGTATCTGCGATTGTATCTGCAACTCTTGCCAATAGATACAGCAGACCAACTTGCCCACGGATTTTCTTGGGCAATACTTTGAGTGTGAGGAAGAACGAACGTGAAGTGTCTTCCAGTAAAGCATCAATTTCTGGATTGATTAACCCTGACATGGATGCCCACCATGCGGGTCTAGTGGCCACGTGTTCTTGACCCTGTGGGCATCCCTGTTTTAGGCAACCTTTTCTAAAGGGAGCACGGCCCTTCCACCCAGAGGGGTGGAACCATGGACTGCCAAGTATGCTCAGAAGAGATTCCAGGTGACTCACTTTTCTGCCCTGAATGTGGTGCGCGTCAAGACCCCACCAAATCAGGTGCGATGGGTGGCCGCAATTTTGGTGTGGTCAGTTCACAAGCGGTTCAAGCAACACATGACATGCAGGCATCCGATGCTGCTGGTGGTTCCAGTCAACCAGTGGATCCCTCCAATTTCCTTAACCAAATTGCCAACCAAATGGACACACCTCCAGTGGCCCAATCCCCACCTCAAACCGTTGCACCCGGCCACCCTTCATCTGTCACAGACCAAGTCGTTGATCAAATCGTAGAATCTGAAAAGGCCGAGAAAGCTGGTGCTCGAAATGAATGGTTGGCCATGAACCAACAAACTGCTAGTGGAGTTTTGGCCGGACTGTCAGGTGGAGACGTTCCAGATCATTTGGCCTCTTCATCCGGTCAAGCAAGATTCCTTGATGATGGGCAAGACGTAGGCATGGAGAAGAAACGCGCCAAGTCCAACCAACCATCCCCCTCACTGCTCCGAAGAATGGCAGAAGTGGCCACTCGCCGCGTGGCGAGGAAGCGGGGCGTCGCTGTAGAATCTCCTCAAGTCGCATTGACAGAGGATGATACAATTCAGGTCAATGTGACTTACATTGATGACGGCCGTGTACTCGACACACCTCCTGATTTGTCGAATGCGTTTGAGCATGCCATTGCAACTGAAATGGCTCTCAAAGGTTTTGATATGGGAATCGAAATTTCTCTTTTCCGTTCAATGGATGGAAAGATCGACCTCGTGTGGGGCGAAGCGGCTGAAGAAGAGGATGAACCCATTGATGACGAAGAGGACCTTTTCGCATGCGATGATTGTGGTTATTATCCAATTCGTGAATCCGATTCAAGTTGCGCGGGATGTGGTGCACAATTTGTCGATGAAGATGAACC
>JASLKO010000040.1 GCA_030747475.1 Candidatus Thalassarchaeaceae archaeon
GCATCGCCTCCACCACTCCGTTCCTCTTCTTCAATAGTGACATTCTCTTCAACTGAATCACGAACCATCAACCACATGAAAAATGGAGTGGCTTGTTCAATTCTCATCTCTTGAGTAACCTCATTTCCATCGACATCAATTTCCAGAATCAATTCTGTTCTTTCGGGCTTTCCGGAGGTGAATTCCGTGCTTCCTGAAAGATGCAACCAAGGGACCATGATGGAAGAAATACACAGCAAGGAAATGGCAATCCAAACCGCGCGAACCTTCCTATCCATTTTCTCACCTACAGTTGGGGTAGTCGAAATGATTGGGGTTTGGCGATTCCAAGGTCTTTGGGAAACGCTCGTTTTTGCTCTGGAAGGACAACTGGAATCATTTCCTTGCCAATCAGAGAGACGCGACTTTCACTCCGATCTGCGAGAACTTCCCTTCCAACAAGTGGTGCAAGGGTGCGAGAAAACTCCATGATTTCGTCATGTGTTGGCATGTCTGTAATCTTGTGATTGTTCTGTGAATGGCCGACATAAACGTAGCCTTTCGCCTCGATGAAATTTGGATCAGCCATATTGTCGAGGCGCGCATAATCATCGTAGAACCCAAGCGAGTGATTCTTGATCAATGTGTGTCGACAGACGGTTCGCGTATCTAGGGAAGGCAACAATTCGAGAGTTTTTTCCAATTGTTCCCATGAATTGTCATTGAACTTTGGTTTACACAATTTGTTGAACACTTGCTTGTTGGGTGCATCGACGCTCACGTACAATTGCGTTGGCAATGTATCGAGATTTTCAATCACCTTGGGTAGACTGCCATTTGTGACAAGGAATGTTGACACTCCATGGTCATGGCAGATTTCCAGGAATTCTGCAAGCCTTGAGTAAAGCGTGGGTTCGCCATTCAAACTGATGGCAACGTGCTTGGGGTTTTGTGCCTCTTCCCATTTTTCGAGAGGCACATCTTTGTGACCTTTGAATCCGGTCAACAGTCTTCGGTGTGCACGCACAGATTCGTAGAATAGCATTTCAGGATCATCATCAATTTTGTTGAGTGTATCAGAATGAGGTTCACGCCAACAGTATGTGCACGCTAGGTTGCAGGTATCGACATTGGGTGCCATTTGCATGCAACCACTGCTCTGGATGCCGTAGAATGTGCCTTTGTAGCAATGGCGGTCATTCTTCAGTTCCTCTTTGGTCCAGTGGCAAACTTTGACGCCGCCATGCTCACCGACCAAATGATATCGTTGTTTAGAGAGCTTGGCCGCAATCTGCGGTTCGATTCTTGAAATTGGGCTCTGCATGTACGCAACCTCCGACATCACATCCCGCAGAGGGGCAGTGTTGGATGGTGGCCCGACCGCTGTCGGTGATATGAACTCGTCGAAACATGCATTGAAGTCTGAAGTCATGTACGCAAGGGTATGGCAGACCGTGTTTGCATCGTCACTGGCGGCAATTCAGGCATCGGTTTTGAACTGTGTAGAGGCATGGCTGCAGAGGGTTTCCATGTGGTGATGGTCAGTCGTGGCGCAGAACGTGGACAACCTGCCTTAGAGAAATTGCAAGCCGAATTTGGTGACTCTGTAGAAATGATGCTTTGTGACATGAGCGATTTGACAAACATCGAGAAATTGCATGCAGAATTTACCGCAAAATTCGATCGCCTTGATGTTTTGTTGAACAATGCCGGCGCCATGTGGGGCAAGCGAGAACGAACAACACAAGGCCATGAGATGACCTTTGGCGTCAACCACTTGGGTTACTTTGTGATGACCGAGACATTTCTCCCCTTGCTGAAGTCAACTCCAAACAGCCGAATTGTGAACACCGCTTCTGAAGCGCACAAGGTGTCATGGCTCAAATTGGACAATCTCAATTGGGAAAACCGGCGTTACAGCCAATGGCGCACCTATGCCAATTCGAAATTATGCAATATTCTGTTCACGCGTGTCTTGGCTCAAAAATTGGAAGGCACTGGAATCATCACCCACTGTTTCCATCCAGGTGTGGTTCGAACCCGATTTGGTTCTGGCTCTAGTGGACTCATGCGTCTATTTTGGCCAGCCTTCCGACCTTTCATGATTGGTTCAAAGCGAGCTGCAAAGACTGGCGTTCATCTCGCTTTGAGTGAGGATGCTGGCTCAACTACGGGCGAATATTGGTCCTCTTCAAAACGACGTCGTGGCAATCGGCATGCACGAAATCATGACAACGCGGAGCAATTGTGGGAACTCACAGAAGGGATGCTCGATGAGTGAAACAGAACTTCAGAAACCAGAGTCATGGCTTTGGCATTTGTTGGGTCTGATCAATCCTGCAATTGTGATGGCCAGCAATATTGTTGGCGGATTTTGGGTGGCTTCAGGCGTCATCTACATGCTCGGATTGGGCCCACTTCTCGATATGTTCTTTGGTCGTGCATCCAAACCGAAACCACCGAGAGAATCTGGACGTCCATTCGAGGCACTGCTGTATGTTCACGCCTTCGTACAATTCGCTGTCCTTGGGACACTGATGTACCGCGCATCGATTGATGGTGCGGCTTGGACCACGTGGGTTGCCGCAATAAGCACAGGCATCAGTTCAGGTGTATCTGGAATCATTGTTGCACATGAACTTGGACACACAAAGAAAGGTTCGTTTTCGTGGTGGGTTGGTCGCGCCAATTTGTTCAGTGTGCTGTACTTACACTTCACCACCGAACACAATTTCACACACCACAAGCATGTGTCTACGGTCAAGGATCCAGCCACCGCACTTCGTGGCGAATCGTTGTGGTGGTTCATCGCCAGAACGGTTCCAGGTCAATTCCGTGATGCGGCGGCTGTTCATCGTCGGAAGGGAAAAACAGGGTTTCGAAATCCAGTGTATCGTGGGTTGTTGCTACAAATTGCATTGGTGGCCGGACTGTTTGTAGCCTTCGGGCCTTGGATAGCTGGCGCCTTTGTCGCACAGGCTGCGTTCGCAATTTTCCTGCTTGAATACATCAATTATATTCGCCATTATGGATTGCTTCGTGAGGTTGGAGAACGGCAAACTGAGATGCATTCATGGCAATCAGAAGAGCGCTGGTCCCGATGGACATTACTCGAGCTTACACGCCACCCTGCACATCATCTAAAGGCCAGTGATCCATTCTGGAAATTACAACCGTATGATGACGCACCGACATTGCC
>JASLKO010000041.1 GCA_030747475.1 Candidatus Thalassarchaeaceae archaeon
GGAACCGATGGAACCGATGGCAGTGACAACAACGATCAATCCGGTGATGCTGAAGCATCATCTGATGATGGAGATGACATGATGTTCTACATCATGATTGCAGCCGGTGTTGTGCTTGTTCTCGTCGTTGTTTTGGCTCTCACACTTGTTGTCCGTTCAAAAGGCGGTAGCAGTGACCCAACCGAGCAGGCTTGGGCGAGTGCGATTAGTCCTGAACAGCAGGCCTACGAGCAGCAGCTGATGGGCATGGGTTACACAGCCGATCAAGCACGCGCGTATGCAAGCCAGTACTTCCAGAACTGATGCACATATTTGGGCATGATTCCCATGACAAACGCACTTCTCGATGAACTTCGAGAGACGGTGCGAACCATCCCCAATTTTCCCATTGAGGGCATTATGTTTCGTGACATCACACCGGTTCTCAGTAAACCAGGTCTTTTAGAGAGGATAACTGATCAATTTGTTCGGGATTTGGAAATGTTAGGTTGGGTGCCGGATTTGATTGTCGGACCGGAGGCCCGCGGTTTCATTTTCGGACCTTTATTGGCCGCACGACTAAACATCGGATTTGTACCGGTCCGGAAGCCCGGTAAATTACCTGGAGAAACACGTCGTGTAGAGTACACACTTGAGTATGGATCAAATGTTCTCGAGATGCACAATGATGCGATTCGTGGTGGACAAAAAGTGGTGATTATTGATGATTTATTGGCCACAGGTGGGACGATTGCCGCATGTGCCGAACTTTGTCAATCTGCGGGCGCGGATGTTTTGGGTGCACTATTTTTGATTGAATTGCTTGGTCTTGACGCCCGCTCGACCATTGCCCCAGTCCCGGCTCACGCTTTGCTTGAATTCCCTGCATAACCCCCCGTAGGGGGGAATTTGCATTTTGAGCCACAGCGGAGCGGTTATGAAGGGGGAGCAGGTCGGCGGGACGCTCAAGGTGCTCTATACATGGCTCGAATGCACAGTCCAGGTCGCGGAAAGAGTGGTTCAACAAAGCCACTTGTAGACAAGGCCCCTGAATGGTCAAACACAGACTCAAAGGAAGTCACCGAACTTATTCTCTCGCTTGCAGCGGATGGACACACTCCTACTGCCATCGGAACAATCCTGCGTGACCAACACGCAGTTCCTGATGTACGCTTGGTTCTTGGCAAGAGAATCGGGCAGGTTTTGGCTGAGAATGATATCACTGGTAAATATCCAGAAGATTTGATGAGTTTGATGCGTCGTGCACTGCGCCTTATCGACCATCTAGAATCAAATCGTAAAGATCGCCACAATTCACGCCAACTAGAGTTGACTGAGAGTAAAATCCGTCGACTTTCACGCTATTACAAAGACCAAGGTCAAATGGACTCCGATTGGATGTACAAGCGTGAACAGTTGCGATTGTTGGTCGAGTGATTGCCTCATCCCTCCGTGGTGAGGTCTTTGAACCTCTAGTTGAACCACGCATTGCCCGTCATGTCATTCCTCGATTTAACTGCCTTCGAAACCTCATCTTCGGTATTACGTGAAGCAGCGCTAAAATTGCGCACTACGGATTCTTCAGTGACCATTTCCGCGTCTCTCGATGAGAATGGGATTATCGCCGCAGCCATTCTTGAAGGTTCTCTATTGGATGCCGGCATTCCTTACCAACGGAGATTACGTGACAACCCATCTCCATCCAATGGACCGTGTATTTGCATCCACTCTGAAACTACATCAAAACTTCAGCCCGTTGAATCTGATCCATTGTGTGTCCACATCTCTCCAGTTGAGGTCGATGCGTTGTTTGGAAGTGATGGTTCGGCTCGGAAAGGTGTTCTTTCTACGGTCGCAATCTGTGCAGCACTTGGACAATCGATTTCGCCATCAGGAGCAATGTCTCGGATGTTAATGCCATGGTCATTGTCAGGAAACTGGCTTTCGGATGCCATGGAGCATACATATGACCCCGTATACACTGTAATGCGTGATTACCTATCCAAAGAAGGATTCATTCGCGTGGTTCCAATGCCAGAGGTCCCTGAAATTAATCCAGAGAGTATGCCTGGCATTGATGCTGTTGCGTTGGGTGCAGTCCGCGATCGCTGGGGTCAACTGGATTTGGAGGGTCGTGCTCAATCTCTATCACATCTTCTGAAGATGTTACTCACTTCAGAATTACCCTCTACTGCACGACTTGAAGAACTTGGTTGGCACAGGGTAATGGCACCCGGGTGGGAACAAGATTTGGCCAGCCAATTGTCATCTTTTGTTAAATCATGGAGGGACAATCCATCTACTCGTAGAAAACAATCGGGGGAAGTCATCGATGGCTTGCTTCGGACTGGCAAGATCGTCTAAGCTTCGATTCGAAGATTTCGACCGCAGCCACCACATGGAAGTCGTAGGGGCCTTTCCATCGACTCAACCGGGTTCGATGTGTTGCAAGCAGGACAATCTACCGTTGGAATCTCTCTAGCCATCGCAGTTTCGTAATCCTCGGAGAGTTGTCCATCGGACAAACTCCAATCCATCTCTCTCTTTGGTGAAATCACGGCCAATGGAATTGAAAGGATTGCACATATGGCCCCGATTCCCATGACAAATGTCGGTGGTAAAGTCGACAATGCATACACATACCCCATCAATCCGGTAAATGCTATTGACGACGTAATCGTAATCCACCTCGAACGATATTTTGTCATCCTTAGTCCGATTACAATACCGACTACAAGCAATAAGATAACTGACAACAATGTGATGAATGGTGAAAATAGAGCACTCCCATTCATGGTATATTCAATCTCGAACTTTTCTTCGTCAGACAACCCGTCCACTTCGAGAATGACAACTTCAAACAATCCTGCTCGATAATGGGTCACTTCCATGTTGTCTGGGATATTTTCCTTAATCAGACTGTACAATCCTGAGAATGCACTTGCTGTCAAGCGCACTTGGAGATTCACGGCAGGGTCCCCATTCATGGTCCAAATACCGTTGCCAAGTTGTGGACGGATGAAATCGGAAATGAGCATTATTCGTTCTTGACCTGACAAATCCATGACTACATCAATTCGAATTCTCAACGGGTTGTCATTGATACTAGCAACTCCCATGAGATCAATGCTCACCTCGGGATTGAGGTCAAACAAATCCCCTTCAAACAAACCATCTGGATTGAGTGCCAAACCCGTATTTCCGAGGAACAATTCCAAATTACGTGTACTGCTGTCTAGATGATTCAGCAACACATCCTTCTCAGACTGGTCGACCTTTCCATTTTCACTAAGGCCTGCTGCAACAGATCCTTGTACTTGGCTGAATAAATGATCGGAGGGCAATGAATTGTTTCCGATGTTGTCCATGCCCCAACGCAACCAAGATGCCATCGAGCCTTCGATTTCTAATTCAACAGTCCGTGTGATTTGGGATCCATCATAATCCACATCAATGTTGACGTCCAACCGACTACTCACTGCTCTAGCAGGTTCACCAAAATGGTAACTTTGCGACCCACCGCCTTCCTCAAATGTGATGTCGTGACTTCTCCCGGTGTTCAGTGGTATGTCTCCATTGTTGAGCCAAATGGAAAGATTGACTTGGTACGCTCCATCGTTTGGATTCGACCCGGGGTTCCATACAAATGGAACCTCCACACCACCAGATACGATACTCGGTGACCGGACATCGGAGATGACAATGCCCCCAATCTTGAATTCAAAATCTTCGAGAGAGGACCACATCCGCTCACCAAACCCAGAGCGTAAAATGACTGGGAAGTAGACTTCATCTCCGACAACAAGTGCATTTGGCATTTCAATTGTCACCAATGGCAGGGTCGAACGCAAAGCACTACCAGTATCTTCACCCCAAACAAATCGAATGGAAGAGTCATCACCCGGTTGAGTGAATAGTATGCTTCGAACGGAAAATGTTACTTCAACGACGTCATTTCGATTGACTGCAACTTGGGGTATTTCGATGTCGATTCCAATCATGTCGCTGCCAGTCATAAATGCCCCTGGGTTTCCACTATCAGCGGTATAGGCATTGTTTCCAATCTTCACCTCGACAGTTGCGTTGGCGTGTACACCTGCTGCATTCTCAACCTCATACGCAATATTGAGTCGCCATGTTGATTCGGAGAGGGTTGCACTTTGGTCCCAAACAATACTCCATGTTGCAATTTCTTCAACACCTTGGACGGATTGACTGACACCCTTTTCGTAGATTCCATTCAATTCTTTTTCGAATGGTGTCATGGTTGCTTCATTGTTTTCTCCAATAAGGTATAACTCAAATTCCGAGGCACCACAACAGACAATTTCTGCAGAAGCAACCGGTGAACTGACGGGCACAAGCGCTGCCATGAGGAGAAAAAGCAGGGCGAAACTCCGTCGAGTTTGACGCGTCTGCATGATTGGCGGACAGAGAGAGTTGCCTTGAACCTCACGCACGCGCGCGCGGCAACTATCATCCGTGTAAACGCAAGAGTTGACGCACACCATCGGTGTCGACTCCCTCTAATATTGCAAAACCCATTCTCTCTAACTGTACAATCGTCCCATCCGGGTAATCGTTGAGTTCCAATAAACCATCAGCAGTCACGAGTTCACCATCTTCTTCTAGCAACAATACGGCTGGTTGTGCCATATTGCTGGGTAGCCAATGAATGATTGGTGTATTGCCAACGCGTTCGGTACGAATGACTTCACCCCCCCATCCTTTCTCCGTTTTTTCATGATTGATTTCGATGTCTGCAAAATCCTTCAAACGCCTTCCATCGCTAGACGTGAAATCTTCGCTGGCAATTTTCACATTGATGGTCCCTTCTCCCAGTGGCCATTCACGGACCCCCTTGTCAGGGTGTTCTGGATGGATTGGTAACGTGACTTTGTTTGATTCAATAGTAGAGATGTCTAGTGCAATGGTGCGCGGTTCGCGTACAAACGACAAACGCGGAGCATCCGCATCGACAGCTTTCGCATTCAGACTATTCAAGGTGGATAATGGTACGGAGATGTCTTTCTGGGTCAATCCAAGATCAATCCAGAACTTCCGCATGGCGCCCGCATCATACCCTCTTCTTCGCATTGCTCGGAGGGTGGGCAATCGTGGGTCGTCCCATCCCGTAAATTTCCCACCAGCGATGTCAGATTTCATTTGAGATGTACTGAATCCACCGAACTCGTGCACTTTGACTCGCCCCCAATAGAGGGTTTCAGGATAGGTCCATCCGAATTTTTCGTAGAGCAATGTTTGCTTTCGTGTGGAATCCATCAAATCCTTCCCACGAACAATATGGGTGACGCCCTGAAGGTGATCCTCTACTGCACTTTGGAAATCAAGTAATGGCCAAACCTTGTACTGATCGCCGACAAGTGGATGATTTGCATGCTGAATTCGCAATGCAGGCCAGTCTCGAAGTGCTGGATTGGGCAGGGTCATGTCGGTACGGATTCTAACGACTGCGCCA
>JASLKO010000042.1 GCA_030747475.1 Candidatus Thalassarchaeaceae archaeon
TCTTCAGTGAGAATGTGAAGGAAATCATCTGCAAATTGATCGATGGCTTCCTTGCTTTCAGTTTCAGTCGGTTCAAACATCAAGCATTCAGGGACAATCATTGGGAAATACAACGTTGGAGACATGTATCCATAATCAAGAAGACGTTTGGCGATGTCTTTACCGGTCACACCGGTGACATCTTTCACAGGAGTCATGCTCAAAGTAAATTCATGTTTGACGACATCGGTCGGAGCACCATCGACGGGCATGGCATGAATGGACTTAGCGACATCCTCAGATGGATTCATGATTCGATATCGTAGATAGTTCGCGTTGAGAACGGCATGCTCGCTCATTTTCTCCAAATCACGACCATAACGTCGATAAAAAGCCCAAGCACGTACTGTCGCTCCGGAGTTCCCATGCCATTGCTGAACCTTGCCAATCGATTTGGGGGGTTCATACCAATCAAACCAAACCTCACCCTCTTCATCTTCATCAGCAACAACCAATGGTGCAGGCAAGTAGTCTGAGAGATGTGCCTTGACCCCAATCGGACCTGCACCTGGGCCGCCGCCACCGTGGGGTTGACTGAACGTTTTGTGCAAATTGTAGTGGACGGCATCAAAACCCATGAGACCAGGGTTGGTTTTCCCGAGAATTGCATTGAAATTTGCACCATCGTAGTACATTTGGCCACCTGCTTCATGAACGATCTCTGCGGCTTCAGCAATCTCAGGTTCAAAAATTCCCAGTGTGCTGGGGTTGGTAATCATCATTGCAGCTGTGTCATCGCCAACGACTGCGCGCAGAGCATCCAAATCAAGACGGCCATTTTCAAGGGAAGGGATTTCGATAATTTCGTAACCACACATTGCTGCACTCGCTGGGTTTGTACCATGTGCACTGTCTGGAACGATGACTTTGTCGCGATTGGATTCACCGATTTCACGATGATATTCTTGTATACATCGCATGGCTGTAAATTCACCTTGTGCGCCTGCAACGGGTTGTAGGGTGACTGAATCCATTCCAGCACAATGGGCTAGCATCTCTTGCATTTCGTGGAAAATCGCCATCATTCCTTGCAAATGTGAGGCTGGCGCCAGCGCATGCAAATCATTCATCCCCGGCATCTGAACGATTCGCTCGTTGACTCGAGGGTTGTGTTTCATTGTGCACGAACCAAGTGGATAGAAACCTGAATCAATTCCGTGACTTCGTGTTGAAAGCCAAGTGTAATGGCGAACAATTTCTGGTTCGGATGCTCTCGGCCAACGCGGCAAAACATTGCGTTGCAATTCACTTGGAATTGTGTATTCATCGGAGATAGGTGCGGGTTGTGCATATCCTGCACCCTTGGCACCGTTGAAAGCGAATAGATCACTCATTCATATCCCTCCAACCAATCTTGAACGCCTTCCGCGAGTTCTTCGACATCCTCAGTATCGATTTGATCTGTTGCACAGACCAGAAGTTCATTTTCTCGCCCAGGCCACCATTGAGACAAATCAAGACCCCCTGTGATGTCACACTCTTCATCGAGGAATGACAGAAGATCAGCAGCTGGACGTGGGAGTCGTATCGCGAATTCATTGAAATGAACGCCGTTTGGATGTACAGACTCAATGCCATCTAACGCTAGTAGTGCAGCCTTTGTGGCCGCGCAGGCTCCAGCATTTCTTTGAGCCAATCGTTCCAAACCTTCGGGTCCAAGAAGTGCCATGTGCATCGCACCCATCAACGCGATGAGGGTTTCATTGGAACAAATGTTCGAAGTTGCACGATGTCTGCGAATGTGCTGTTCACGAGTGCTGAGGGTGAGTGTGAATGCCTGCTGCCCATCTGAATCCATTGACTGGCCAACAATTCGCCCAGGCATTTGTCGTATGTAGGCCTGCGAACAAGCAAAGAGGCCGTAAATGGGACCACCTGCGGTTGGACCAATCCCAAATGGTTGGCCTTCCCCGACAACGATATCGGCACCATAATCGCCTGGTGGCGCGATTAAACCCAAGGAAACCGGTTGAACACCGACGACTAGCGCAGTGTTTTCGCCGATAATTGATTTCAATTCGCATATGCCCGGGTCAAGAAGACCCAATGCATTGGGTTGTTCGACATAAATCGCACATGCACCTTCTGCAGAAGTTGCGGCCGAAATATCAAGCAATCCATCCTCCCCATGCGGGATAGTTTTGATGACAATTTCAGCGCCTTGCGTATAATTGTGAATCACTGACATTCGATGTGGCGGAATCAATTCGGAGACATAGATCGTCGATTTTTGTGATGCCTTTCGATTGTGAACCCGAACAGAACAGGTCAATGCTTCAGCCGCAGCCGTACTTGCATCATACATCGATACATTGGATATGGGCAAACCGACCAACTCAGAAATCATGGTTTGGAATTCCCACATCGCCTGAAGCATGCCTTGACTCACCTCGGGTTGGTAGGGAGTATAAGCGGTCAAAAATTCACCACGTGTTGCCAACATCGGCACCATGGATGGAACGTAGTTGCTGTACAACCCTGCACCGAGGAAGGAAGGGCGACTATCGACTGAGATATTTGTGTTCAACAACATTTGCGCCTCGCGAAGAATTTCCTCTTCGGTTTGAGGCTCTGGTAAATCAAGAGGCGCGTTACGTCGAACCCCCTCAGGTATATCCGAAAATAAGTCATCCATCGATGACAGACCCATAGCGGAGAGCATTTCCTGTTCTCGACCTAGATTGGGGAGTTGGTCAACCACATTATCACCACTGGCCACCCCTTGGGGTGGCTTTACACTCCCGCCTGTCGTCTATCGGCACTTCAAGGTTCGTTCGCAGCCAGAAGAATTGATTGAAGAGATTCTCCGTCAACATCATACCCTATATGTGGAAACGCGTTGACAGGCGAGCACATGAAGGTGGCAATCAGTGGCGAGGATGATTTCGTCCAACCGTATTTGGAAGCGGCACTTGGTGATTCACTTGTTCGCATCCCTGCGGATGCTCTGAAAGAAAAAATGCAACTGGATGCATATCTGGCTTCATGTGATGCTGTCATTCTAATGAATGCACATCCCGCACAATCGGGTGGCCGAGATGATCGAGCGGCACTATTGACCATGCGCGATGCCGCAAGGCCAGTTCTAGAGGCGGTCGAGCGGCATGGAAGTCTTCATCTCATTCTCATCGGAACGCTTCGAGTTCATCCACAGGCGACACCAGAGGATCCATACTACTCAAGTCAAGCATCTTTGGCACCGCGAGACATTGCCGCAGAAGGTCAGCTTTGGGTTGAAGAACGAGCGATTGAACATGCAACTGAGGAATCCCCAGTAAGTGTACTGCGATGTTCCAATGTTCAAGGTGTTCGACTGGATTCCGACGAAGGAAATGGGATCCTACACCAATTTGCGCGTGATTCCATTTTCGGTTGGGTTAGTGTTCCAGGTGATGGGACACAGGTCAAGGATTTCGTTCACATCTCCGATCTGATTGAAATTGTGATGTATGTATTGCAAAATCGGCCTCCGACCAGAGAAACATTGTGTATCGGAACGGGAGAGGGAGTCACAATGAGTGATGTGGCTGCAATCTATCAACAGCGAACTGGCTGTGACCCGCAATATGGAAATGATGACACACACGAAGTGTGGGGCGCAGTTGATGCATGGGAAATCGAACAGCGCTGCGGTTTCCGCCCTTCCATCACACCCGGTGAAATGATTGATGAGGCATTCGAAAACGCCGGCATCTAATCAATTGATTCGGATGAATGAAGAATCAGCTTGCATTTGCCAATTGGTCCCATCGGCTGCATTGTAGATTGTTTCACCCATTGCACCCGTGGAATAACTTCCACCACCGGGCAATTGTGTATAATCTGCAACAACCTGTGGTGCGGCGGCAATCTGTTGTGCGGCCGCAACGGGTTGTGTTTGAGCATAATCCATTGGCGTCATTGGTTGGTCCCATGACTCTTGAGCTGCGGTACCTTTTGCACCTTTACGCAAAATTACCATCGTCGCCATCACGACGATGCCTAAGATTAGTACTGAGCCGACGATGACCCATAGCAAATTCTTCTGTAGAACAGCACTGGTATCTCCCAAACTGACTCTCTCATCCAGTGAACAACCTGCGTATTCTCCATCCTTTTGTACATCTTCACCAGAGGGTGTATCTGGACAGGCATCAATATCAGATTTGACATTGTCTCCATCCTCATCACGCTGACTGGCTGAACAACCAACCAATTCTGGACC
>JASLKO010000043.1 GCA_030747475.1 Candidatus Thalassarchaeaceae archaeon
AAGTCGAGTTGAACCTCGACATCACGCATTTCATCCATTGCTCGAGTCAATTCTAAATCGGTGTCCTTGAATTTGGCCATGCCTCGCCGACTGGGGCCTCATTCTTCAACCGCGCGGCGTGCATGGGGGGGCCTCCAGGCGGACCAAACCCCTTCGGTTGTTTCAATGTAGGGTCCTCCGATGAGATCTACACAATACGGGACTGCGGGCCAAATTTCATCAATTATTTCTCGAATTGAGCGAGGGCTACCGGGCAAATTGAGGATGAGACAACTTCCTCGTGTTCCTGCGGTTTGGCGGCTGAGGACTGCAGTCGGTACATGACGTAGAGAAATCGCTCGCATTTGTTCGCCGAATCCGGGAAGCATTCGATCACATACCGCTTCGGTCGCATCGGGAGTGACATCTCGAGGGGCGGGCCCAGTCCCTCCGGTCGTGACGATGACGGAACACCCGACATCTGCCAGTTCGATGAGTGTGGCTTCTATGGTCTCCTGTTCATCGGGGATAATCTTCCTCTTGATGACAAATGGAGTTGAGATTGCCTCGTACAAGAAATCGGCAATAGCCAGACCGGAGATGTCCTCATAATCTCCTGCAGATGCACGATCTGAGGCGGTGACAACACCGAATGTCACCGACTCCATGATGTGGTTCGTGAACTTTCGTGATATGAAGGCTACTCTTCTTCGCTGAGGAATCCCATTCGAGCTGCGGCTCGTCTTTCTTTCCGTTCATCACGTGGAATTGGCGCTCTGGACTCAATATCTCGCGCTTTATTTCCACCGGGCATTTTTCCAGTTAAAACACTGGCCTTTGCGTCATGAAATTCAGTTGCGGTCAACCAACCATCTCGTCGCATATCGGCGAGTCGTTCCAATCGTTCAATCATCTCGTTTGAATCTCCTTGACCGCCATTCCAATTGTCGTTTTTACGTCTTTTTGACCAGATTAACTGAGAAAGTGTTGCAGTCAACAATCCGTACAAGGCGATACCGGTAAACATTAGGAAAATTGCAACCACCCGACCACCTGGTGTCACTGGTGCATAGTCACCATAACCGACGGTTGTGGCCGTTGTAATGGCCCACCACATCGCTTGCGGCAGTGTGTCGATACACGTATCACCACATGCAGATGGTGAAGCATGTTGTTCGAAGAGGAAAGCGATAAAACCACCTGCAAAACCGATGGCTGTCACGACAAAGATCAGATGTTGGAGTTGGCGTTGAACAGGCGATTCTTCACTGGTTTCTTGTAAGCCTAGAAGATTCGTGGCCAATGAATAGACCTTTGTCAAATGAATCAGTCGCAACAAAACAATGACGTTTACGGCTGGAATTGCGGCAAGAATCACAGGGGTCAATCCTAGCATGCCCCAACTTTGTGCGCGCCACCATTCCCCACGGTCTTCAGTGTGGGACAGGTCTTTGGCCAATTCAGCCACGAAAAACCCAACCAATACCAAATCGAGAATGGCTAATATCCAGAATAATGTTGGGTTTGAGTTCACCAAATCTTCCTGAATGACAAATATCACTATTCCAATTGAGATGAGCGAGAAAATCAATTCTAGATTTTCAATACGAATCCAGTTTGACCACCAGAAAGTTTTGTCGACAGTGACAACTTCTTCCTCGGACATTGGAACGGCAGCGGTGAAGTAGAGTTCTTGACTGTTCGCTGCGCCCTTAGGGGCGCAATGCTGATTCTTGGTGATTCAAGCGTCGTCCAAGGCTTCTTCATCATCGATTGCTTCTTCCTCAGGATCCTCAGGGCTTGTTTCACTTTGTGCACGCTTCCATTTGGCCGCAGAACACACAACAATATTTGCAATCGGATCACCGGCTCGAATCAATGGGTTCAGAGCCATGCCCACAATCACACCGGTTCTTGGACTTTCGATAGTATGTGTTTGGGCGCCAAGCGGGTCTGTGACCAATGCGATTTTCTGACCCTTTTCGACATGATCTCCAGCCTGAACCAACGCGTAAAGTAAACCTCCAGATTCAGCTCTCGCCCATTTTGATTTACGAACCAATAATCGGACGGCTGGGAGTCGATTTTTCCGCTCGATCATGCCTAGTTTCCCCATCACATTGAGGACTCCTTCTATGCCACAATATACGGCATCCATTTCAAACCGGTGCGCTGTACCTGCCTCTAGCAAAATAGTGGGGATGCCTTCTGAAACTGCTGTCCTTCTGAGGGAACCTTTTGGTCCAACTGAATGCAGAATAATTTGGGTTCCAAAAGCCCTCGCTAGTTTCATACAATCCTTGTCGTCGAAATTTGCCCGTACATGTGGTAAATTTGTTCTTGAATGTGGGGCAGAATGCAAATCGATAAGGTAATCTGAATATTTCACCACTCGTTCGAATAGGGCATATGCAATTCGTTGTGATTGATTCCCATTTTCTTTTCCTGGAAAAAGTCGATTGATGTCTTTGTTGTCAGGGGCTGCCCTTTGCTCGAGAAGCATGCCTTCAATATTGACTACTGGAACACAAATCAAAGTCCCCGACAATTTTTCTTTCGCAATCGCATCGTCCTCTGTATCTGCAATATGATCGTCGCCATGAATGAGGTGATGGACAACCGATACGCCATTCAACTCGTCCCCATGTATTCCAGCAGTCAATGTGAGTACTGGTCCCGGATTTGTTCCATGTATGATGTATACGGGGATGCTTCTGGGGTTGCCTGTGGGGCCATCGCCGAGAGACAATGAGACTTCGGCTCCGGTCCCGGGTAGGATTTCAACGCCCTCAAAATGAAAGGATTCCATGTCTCCCACGTAACGCCCAAATCCCATTTGCTATCAATATCTACCTACCTTTGATTACGTTACAATTTCCACATGGGATAGTTCAAGAACCCCCGCAACCCGGTGATATTTCCCGGAGGTAATGGAGTGCCGCGTCTTCCCCAAACAGCACGTTCGACCATTGTTCTCTGCCCGAACTACACTGTAGTTCATGCAGAACATGCTCGTGCGGACGCGGTCTTTTGACCCTCCACAGGAGTTGCTCGAGATGTCTAACCAAGAAGAGTTTGAAAATGAAATACGTGCGGTAAAAGATGCCGTACCCGATGCCGATGAAGAAGAGATAGCGAAAGAATTCACTCGATACAAAGATGAATTCCTAGTGCCGCCAAAACATGCACTTCGCAGTGTCATTGAGCATTTCCAAAAAGAAGCAGGGATGGAGGTCAATGCACCAAACACTCAATCGCGGCCCGCAGCTAAATCGGTAGAGCGTTTTTCTGACTTGTCTTCTGATGACTCTAATGTCACAATTGAAGTTGAGGTCGTCACTTATGTTCCGCGAATGCAGATGGTTCGGGGCGAAGAGAAACAAATCGCATTTGGTTGGATAGAAGACAACCCTTGGGAAGAAGGTGGCCAACGCAACCGTTGGGATTTCAAAGACTGGGGCAGCCATGCAGAAAATCTCAGTCCAGGCAGTGTTGTTCGTCTCGAAGGGGTCTCGGTCAACGAGTGGAATGGAAAATTTTCCCTCAACATCAATCAGAGTAGCCGAGTCTCTATACTACGTGGTGGTGAACGCAAAGTCATCGTAGCGCCTTCTGAGCCAACACCAATTGAACGAGTCTTATCGATGGATGGGTTTGCAACCGTTGTTGCTCGTGTGATTTCTACTCGACAACAAACGGTCAACAAGAAGGATGGTAGCGGAACAATTGAGTTGGTCAAGGGACGTCTAGCAGACGACACTGGAACCATCGGTTTTGCTTGCTTTGATACATTTGAACATCCGGTTGGTACCCTTCTCAAGATTGAAGGAGCGGCGATTCGTCGATTCCGAAACACACCCGAATTAAACATTGGTGATCGAACAAAAATAGAAATTTTCCATGATAGTGGTTTTGCAAGTCTAGAAGACTTAGAGTCATCATCAGTTTTGCAGATTGGGCAGCTCAGAGATGGTTCAACAGATGTTTCCATCACAGTTCAACTCACCACATGGTCCAGTCGAAGTTTTACAGGGAAAGATGGTTCTGAAAAGACCGTCTGGGGTGGTGACGCAGTTGATCCGACCGGCGCTTGTAGGTTGACAGCATGGTCGGAATTACCGATTGATGAAGGTTCACTCCCCCTTGCCGTAAAACTCAGCAATGTTCGTGTCCGGTCGTGGCAAGGGACGCCTGATTTGACTGTTGATCAAGCTCAACAGGTGGAAATTCTTGAGGCCATTCCTTGGGATGAAATTGATGCGACATCACATTCCGTTGAAGTTGACTTCTCCGAATTGTTGAATGGTGGTTCACGTAGTGGTGTCACCAGTACAGCAACAGTAATTTCTGTACAATCTGGTTCAGGAATTATCCATCGTTGTCCTGAATGTAAAAAAGCCATGCGAGATGGGGCTTGTCGAGATCATGGGCCACAAGTGGGTGTCGAAGACTTACGCCTCCGTATCATCATGGATGATGGTTTATCCAACGGTGCCCTTATCTTGGGTCGGGCCTCAGCTGAGGCATTTTTGGGACAAACACTCGAAGATGTACGCAAAGCGACTGAATCTGATAATGGTGAAGCTTTCCTTGCTGATTTGCGTGCTCAAATGTTAGGTCGAAAACACACATTTTCAGGTCGGGCTATGATTGATGCTCAAGGTGCTTTATTGATGGCAGATAATTTCGAGATTGCTGAAATTGATTTGGAAAAATCAGCCAATGATGTCCGAGAACGTTGGGGGGTGTTTGCATGATTGGAAACCAACAACGTAGCCGTCGCCAAACAGCAATTCGACTATTTGCTCGTGAATTTTATGAATCTAGCCTCCCCGATGGTGGCCAAGGCGAGTACGACCCTCGTTTTATCGTCACCAAGCTTGGTGCTAGAGTGAACCGCATGTTCGTCGCCGGTGTTGTCGAACGCCTTGAGAGAAGGGACACTGAACGGGGGCCAATGTTTAGTGGTGCTGTTCGCGATCCAACAGGTCTGCACTTGTGGAGCGTTGGTTCTTTCCGCCCAGAATTACACATTGAGATGGAAGAACTCGTCGCCCGTTTTGAGGGCGGAGATCGATTCTTGATGGCATGTATCGGCAAGTCAAATCACTATACGACTGAAGATGGTGGTTTCCGATGTCGTATGCAAATGGAAGATTATGCGATTATCGACCGCGAGGTCTATGCAAATTGGCTCACAGAAACAGCGGACCATACAATGCGAAGAATTGATGCACTAAACAAGGCCCAAACAGCAGAAACCACCGATGCTAATGCTCTCAGGGATGCCGGCGTCCCTGCCGATTTAATCGATGGCTTAGGTCTGGCGCTGAATCATTATGGTGAATGGGATGCTGAGGGATACAAAGTTGGAGTTTTACAGGCCCTAAGTGCCGCGGAAGGGCGTGTCGTTTCTTTTGAGGAACATGAGGCTGAAACACCATCTGACTCAAACGTTGAAGATTCAGATGTCGAATCCACTTCTACGGATCCAGAACCCAAAGAATCCGCACCCGCTAAAGTGGATGATTCGGACATAGAATCTGTCGTGTTGGAAATCATCAAAACGCATGCTGGAGCCGAAGGAGTCGATTACGATTCGATTATGAAACACTGCGCTCAACGTGGCTTGAGTGATGAGGATTCGATCGAAGATACGATTTATGCACTCCGGGATGATAAGTGCGAGATTATGGAGCCACGCTTTGGTTGGTTCAAACCCATGTAATTCCGTCCCTAAGGGACGGCTCCCACCCGCTACTTTCAAGGTCACCCGATGGTGTTGGGGACTTGAGGCGTCACTGTGGCACAGGCAGGTACCGTGTTTCTCCGAGCTTTTGATGGGGATTGGCTACAGTTTGAAAATTGCAAAATATCAGTCAACATTCGTCGTCGAATCCAACGTGAAATCGTTCGAGGTTCTGAAGGGGATGACCTGGTCGACGAAGGGGCAGAGTCGGCAATTTACATCATGAATGGGCACCTTGGAATTTCTGGATATCGTGAGGTTTTGAAGATTTTTAGAAGTGCAGAAGTTTGGTTATTAGATCCTTTTACCGAAGATGAAATTAAAGTTGCCTTCCATCAATTGGAATACGATGGTGAGGATGGCGCATATTCTTTCGAACTATGGGAGGATGTTATCTGATGGCTAGCGACCAGGCTGAATCCGCAGACTTACTCTATGCCATGCGTGCCGTCATGGTGTTATTGGGCTCTGGAATCGGTCTTGAAGCAGCGATGCAGATGATTAGCAGAGGTGGATATGGTGTCATTTCCAAGGACTTCAAAGATGCTCTATCAAATTTGCAACGTGGCTCAAAATTGGAACAAGAACTCTCTCGATTGAGTGGCAAGGCATCTAGTAAAGCATATTCGCGCTTTCTCAACACATTGAGAACAAATGTGACAAGCGATAGTGATTTGTTGCGGGCACTTGAACAGCAATCTGAACGTGAGGAAGAAGAGCGCAATGAAAAATTGGCCACTTACATTGAGAAATTATCTGGCTTGCCGACCATATTACTCACATTTGGCATTCTCTCTCCAATTCTATTTGGCATTGTAGCGATGCTTCCAACAATGGCCCCTGAACTGCGAGACAACCCATTCATGGACTTTGGAGCCATCATGTCTGCCGCAGCTATGTTTGGCCCTGCTTTATTATTCACAGTGATTTTGATGGCCATGATTGGTTACCGTGCTCACTCTAGGGATCCAGGGGTGATTTAATGCAGATACTCTGGAATATTTACGAAAGTGTGGGTGAAAGTATATTCTTGATTCTCGTTCTACCTTTGGCATTACCTTGCCTTGCTGGTGCTCTGCCTGGGATCATAGAACACAGACGTCGCCGCCAACTAGAGGAAGCACTTCCAGAGGTTTTGGAATCGATTTCATCGAGTATTGGTGCAGGTCTTGGCCTTCAACAAGCCATCACTGAAATTTCCCGTTCACGAAAAGATCAAACTGGAACTTTGCTGACCCAAGCCATCGAGCGTTCTCGCTCGACTTCGTTTGATGCCGCTCTGGCAGAATACGCGATTAGCAGTCGCAGCACTCTAATCCAACGCGTTGTGAACTTGTTGTCAACTGCCATAGAACAGGACGCGCCTATCGGGGAGGTGACCAATTCGATGTCTGTTGAATATGATCGATTGAATAAACTCATCAATACAAGAGAGACTGAAATGTCAGCACAATCAATGCTACTTTTGTTGTTGATGTGTCTTCTTCTACCTGGAATAATGGGGTTCATGTTTGCCATATTTGGCTCGTTTACTCCTGGTGCTTATTGGGGTCATATACATGGTGTAATGATTCCTTATCTTATGGCTTCGGCCGCAGTCAGTGTCGTCATTTCTGGTCGAATGCTTGGGCGAACCAAACAGGCATTGTGGGGAATTCCGTTTTGGGCCACCCTATCGGGTCTGCTGTACATTGCTCTGTTCAGTGCGATTCAAGGATCAGGATTGGCGTGAGGTGAAAATATGTCAGAATCAGTACTCGCTCGCTATGGCCCCGTCACAGTATACATGGAACCCGGACATCCTAGTCCAATGTACCATTACGACGGTCAGGCGGCGGACAACCCCTATGGGGAATTGGCCGTTCTTCTAGAGGATGATCAATTGGAAGAGGTGATGTACAACGGTGGCGCTCAATGCGTCAAAGTTGCCCATCGAGATTATGGAATCTGTAGAACAAACGTTTGGATGAATGATAATGAAGGAATTCAAGTCGCCAAGAATATCGCTGCATTCACCAATGTGCCCTTGGGCAATGGCCCTGGCTTGGTTCCAATCTTCGACGGCCGCCTTCCAGATGGTTCACGTGTGAATGGTACACTTCCACCAGTATCTCCCGATGGTCCGACACTGACCATTCGTAAATTCCGTGAAGATCCGATTACAATTATTGATCTGATGAGTTGGGGCACAATCAACAGCCGTCTTGCAGCGATGATGTGGGTTTGGGTTGAGGGTCTCAATGCCCGTCCAGCCAATTTCGTAATTGCGGGAGGCACAGGCTCAGGTAAGACGACTACACTCAACTGTCTTGGAATGTTTATTCCATGGGACAAGCGCTTGCTAACCGTCGAAGATACAGCTGAATTGCAAGTTTACCACGACCATTGGCTTCGAATGGAGACTCGTCAAGAACGTCCAGATGGAACATCGTCAATTACGATGGATGATTGCTTGAAGTCAAGCTTGCGAATGCGTCCAGACCGCATCATTGTCGGTGAGGTTCGTGGTCCCGAGGCTGCAACATTGCTGACGGCGATGAATACTGGTCACGATGGATCTTGTGGAAGCCTTCACTCGAACACTGCATCTGAAACGGTCACACGTCTGACCAGTGCACCGATGAATGTCCCTCCAATCATGCTTTCAGGACTCGATCTTATCATTATGCAAAGTCGTGTACACAGGGGTGGGCAAACACTGCGCAGGATTACTGAGGTGGCTGAAATTTCGGGTATGGAAGGCAACAAACCTCGCCTCAATCCAATTTGGAAATACGACCCAGCTCATGACGCAATTGTAGAAACGGGGGTACCCAGTAAATTCAGAGAGACACTTTGTGCATCGGCCGGCATCCGCCCTTCAGACTTTGAGGCCGCTATTCAACAAAGAGAACAGATTCTTCTCGACCTGGAGGCACAGGGTGTCCGTAGTATTGAACAAGTAACGAAAGTATTCCAGTCGTACTATTCGTCTAATCGCTGATTATTCACTCGCTTCGGCATCAAAGCCACGCGAAAGGCGACCCAATAGTTCGTCTGCCTGATCCAATTTACCTCGAACCCGCCCAATGCTAGATGCTTCTGCTGCTTGTTCGGCATTGTCTGCAGAGACTCCTTCGGCGACACTATCGAGAGTTGGCGCGCTTCTTCCCATGTCGACAAGTAGTCCTCGTAACGAATCGACAACATCGGAAACCTTGTCAGGGTCTAATGAGATGGATGTGGGCAAACCAGGGACATCATCTGAATCGATGTAACCCATTGCGGCCGCCAATACACCTGCTGCAGCGATTGCTCTTGGACGTACTTCCGGGTGTCCAACATCCCACCCTCGGCGTTCAAGGAAACGCACAAGAAGTGCATGCTCTACGGGTCCAAATTCTCCATCTGAACGTCGTACTAGGGTTTCAACAATGCGCTCAAAGTTTTCGATTTGCTCTTCAAATCGTTGCAATGTTCGCATGGCGTCACTCGACAAATCCTGTGTGCCGCGGTAGAGCACCTCCATCGCCCGATGTCGACGGGCTGTAACTGGATCAAGGTCTTCCTCAGCATCTCGAAGACTCAATTGTAAATCAAAGAGTCCGTGCACCCTTCCACTGATGCCTGGCAATTCGAGATCCAATCCTGCTTCTGCTGCCGCTGTTTCAAAGCGTACTCGTGCCAATGCGATGTCTCCACCATCTGCATCCAAAATATTCTCTAGTGAATCTAGAAGACTTGGCCGACATTCTTCCAACCTGCGTAATGCCTTTCTTTCCCGCCATGAGCCTGGAGCTTGTCCACTGGCATCACTTTCAGCATCACGTCGATTCGCCATGGCCGTAATTTCAGACAAAATTCGATTTCGAACCATTGCATGGGCGACTTGGAATCCCTGTCCGCCCAAGTCTTCAACAAATGCGGTGACATCATTGGCATCATGTTCGCGACTAATCAACAAGAATTCGCGGATATGGCTATGCAATTCCGCCATTCTTGCTTCCAATTCAATGACGGCTGACCCTGACCCTTCGTCAATTGTCAATCCGGTCGGGGATGATTCGATGATTTCAGGTTCTACAATGCCTTCATGTTCGATTGGAGCAGGTTCATCTGGTTCATCGAGAACCTCTGTTAATTCATCAACATCTACGGCATCAATCGATGCTTGAATCA
Source organism: Candidatus Thalassarchaeaceae archaeon (assembly GCA_030747475.1). GTDB lineage: Archaea > Thermoplasmatota > Poseidoniia > Poseidoniales > Thalassarchaeaceae > MGIIb-P. The sequence goes on from JASLKO010000043.1 coordinate 9,887, forward strand.
TTGCTGCAAGTTCTTGCGCTTCATTATCATCCATTTCATCAGAAAATTTAGGTGTTTCACTGCTATACTCGGAACTGATCACGGGAGTCTCCAAAGGTGGGCTTGGTATGGCTGGTGCCGTTTTCCCTCGTCGCAAACTCTTCTTGACCTTCCCCCATCCCTTTTCATGGGCAGATAGGACACCTGCGACTCGAGCAAACAACTGCTGTTTGCTACCAGATCGTGGCAATTCGAGTGCTTTGCATAGTTCGTGAAGTTGATCCTTGCTTGCATCTGCAATCGTTTCAGGGTTGAGTTTCTTTGGATCATGGTTCAAGTGCAACCAAAGCCGTTGTCTTTTTTCTTTAATCGAACCAGAGCGTTTGATGCCGAAGATGCCCAACATCTCACCGAGCTGTTTATTTGGCATTTCTTGGAGTGATTCCCAAGATAAATCAATGTTTGAAAGTGCGACGTTGTCAATTAGTCGGGCTCGCAATTGTTCGACATTTCCCGCCTTGGAAATATCATGCCCAATCGCCATCTCCCGTAGTTCATCCAGTCGGGCTGAATACAACTGTGACAACAGGTTCTCATCGATCATAGAATGCCCTCGGCACCGTTTGCACTCCTAAGCGCCTGTATATGTTGCGCTTCTATAACGGCCCTAAGGGCCGTCTTGCGACCCCTTGGAAAAAGCCGTTTACAAATCGAGGAATGCGGGTCTGGCCGGCCCCAATCGAATATCTTCAGCATGTTCACTAGTGACTCTTTCTAGCATCTCCTTCCATTCTGCGACCAACAATCTTGAATGTACCGTTTCCTCACCTTTTTCGAACAAACGTTCGAGCATCAATGTTCGTTCACCAGTCCGGCCAACAATTTCCAATATGATTTCGACCATAGAATTTGTATCCACGACATCGCCTTCGGCATCTAGTAGCGATGTAGAACGGAGCAAATCTTTCTCTTGTTCGGCTTGATTGAGTAATGAGGGAATTTGGCGATGTCGAACAATCATGCCAACTCTGTCCCTGATTTCAGGGTCTATTTGCTCAAGAATGATTTTTTCACATGTCCAAGCTGTCATTGACTCTGCATCACCAATTTTTTCAGATAGGCTTGTAGGAAATCCCTTTCGAGAAACGAGTAAGGTCAAACCTTGCAATGGACTGGGGACAAATCGTGTCGAATGATCCTTTGAATCCGTCATCAACATGTGCCTTCTGGCATCGATATTTGCGATGTTGAAAAGGTGTTTTTCACTGACATAACCGGCAATGATTTTTGTGGCTCTCAAATCTTCCATCCATTCTTGCAAATGAAGTTTTGATTCGGGTGGAGTGCTCCGTCCAATCATATCAGCGAACGCAATTGGATCAATGATTCTGAAATCAGCCCGATATCTTCGGAGTTGCCGCCTTTGTAATCGATTACTCGCTAAAATTATTGATTTGTGTGGTAGGAAAGCGGGCCGGTCGTCAGCCACCAAAATGTGATTTTCATCACGTCGTGGAATTGCGGTTGCAACCATTGTATTGGGTGCACCCTTGGACAAATACCATGCCGAAGCGGAGACGGCCAACAAGTCTGCATCACCATTGTCTAGAATTGAAATTGCAGAGGTGAGATTCACATCAAATTCAATATCAATTTTCAAATCTTCAAGCGGTTGAGTTTCCAACCATTTCCGAACATATACAGGGGTGGCATGTTCATCGTTTCCGACACAGACGATGCGAATTTGGTTTGGTTCTGCTTCCGCTCCCATATTCATCCCGCCTAAGGCAGACACGCATCGTGTCCGGCTCTGGGCGGTAGACGCCTGTTGATATAGGCACCCCTCGTCGAAAGGACAATGGCGGAAAATGTCCTTGAGAATTCAATTCTCATCGAGCGACGGATGGAGGTTGAAACCGCCATCGAGAATATTGTCGAATCGTCGATGCATGGGCCTTATGCATCCGCCATGGAATTGGCCCGTGAAATATTGCTTGCTGGTGGTAAACGTATTCGTCCAACTCTTACGTTGTTGGCCTATGATTTGGCAGGCGGAAATAACCGGGATGAAGTGATGGATTTCGCCGTCGCAACAGAGTTGATTCACACAGCGACTTTGATCCATGACGACATTTATGATGGTGCGAAATTACGTCGAGGAGTCCAGACTTTACATGAGAAACATGGGCTTGACCATGCCATTATTGGTGGCGACTTTCTATTCGTTATGGGCTTTGGAATCGGTGGCCGATATGAAGAGAACATTGTTCGCATCATGGCTGAAACCTGCGCGGCCATCGCAGCGGGTGAGTTGAAACAGATTCAGCATATCTCTGACCTTTCAACAACACCTGAAGATTACTATGAAATTGTGCGTGGGAAAACAGCCGGACCGTTTGCTTCGGCATGCGAATGTGCCGCCATCATCGCCGGGGCATCTGACTCGGATGCATCGACGCTACGGGATTTTGGCATGGAATTGGGTATTGCCTTTCAGTTGGTCGACGACATCTTGGATTTGACTGGTGATCAACGCATGGGCAAACCTCGTGGCACCGATGTGCATGAAGGGAAAATGACACTGCCGATTATTCACGCTTTGACCTTGTTGCATGGCGATTCGCGCCGTCATCTCGCTGATGTATTGGCTGATTTTAGTGATGACAAGTGGGATGATTTAGAGCACCTTCTGGAAAGTGGAGATTCCTTTGGATATTGCAGCATGCTCATCCACAATCATTTGGAACGGGCATTGAATCATTTGCATAATTTCCCCAAATCTGATGTTCGAGATGTTCTCGAATCGATGACGCGGCAGGTGATGACCCGCAATGACTGAATCTTCCCATCATGATGTCATCGTCATCGGCGGCGGTCCTGCGGGCAGTACCGTGGCCCGTTATGCTGCGGCAAATGGAGCAGATGTATTGGTGATTGATGGTAGAGATCCCATTGGAACACCACTCCAGTGTGGTGAACTGGTGCCAAGCAATGAGGAGATGCGTCGTCTCTGCCCAAACGTTCCAGAGATGGATGATTTGTTTCAAACACCTGAGGCAGCAATCTCTAGACGCTCAACAAAGATGCACATCGTTCCTCCTTCAGGTAAGGCGATGAAATTTGATTTTGAGGGATTGGTCCTCAATCGTGTAGCACACGATGAAGCATTGGTCGATATGGCAAAGGAAAATGGCGCGAAATATCTAGTGGACTCCCATGTTACCAAGGTTGAAGGCAATACCGTTTTTCTCCGCAATGGTTCAACTTACACCTCCAAAATCATCGTTGGTGCTGGTGGCCACAATGACCCACTGCGCCGTGATCATTGGGATGAATCGTCATTAAAGATTCCAGTAAAGTTCGTTTTGATGGATGGAAATTTTGGTGATGCTGTCGAGCTTCATTTTGGTTCGATGGCCCCGGGGGGCTATGCCTGGATGTTTCCCAAATCTAGTGGCGCAAATATCGGACTGGGGATTCAACGCAGTTTTGCCAAAGGTCGAAGTTTGAATGAATATACGGATGAATTCATTTCAAAATATGATGGTGAAATCACGTTCAAAGGGGCGGGGTCTTTGCCGATGTCTGGAACCATTGATACATTTGTCAAAGGCAATTACATGTTGGTTGGGGATGCTGCAGGGATGGTTTTGCCATCAAATGGTGCAGGGATCACAATCGCGATGGTTGGTGGCCGCATTGCTGGCCAAGTCATTGCAGAACATTTGACAGATGGAACACCCTTGCAAGAATTTGAGCACAGGTGGAATAAACAGATGGGTGGAGTCATGCGCAATTCAAAGCGCGCGTTCAAGATTGGAAGTTTACTTTTCAGAATGCCAAATTGGGTTCTCAATTTGATGTTTAATTTCATGACACGTGGAATTATTTGGCGTGCAGTAACCTGTCGGCGAATGTTTTGGTTAATCTAACTCATTCACCCTTCTTGGCGGTCCAGATGGTCGCCATTCCAGGGAATACAACTTTTGATTTGACCTCGGTAAACCCGCATTCTTTGAGCATGCGAACGTAATCCTTTGTCGTTCCAAAGTGAACGTAAGTTTTGGTTAGCCATTTCCAAGGATGTTCTTTCATCTTACATATGAAACGCGCGTAAGCACCGACCCACACTCGCATCCAAAGATA